>NZ_JBEYXW010000136.1:0-1035 GCF_040645195.1 Saccharomonospora sp. NPDC046836 | reverse complement strand
GTGGGGGTCCAGGACGACGATTGCGGGGTTGTTGGGTCGTCCGGTGCCGTCGCCGCATCCGGAGGCGGAGTTGTGGATGGGGGCGCATCCGGGGGATCCGTCGTGGGTGGTGTCGGCTGATGGGGTGTCCCGGAGCCTGTTAGAGGTGGTGCAGGCCGATCCGGTGGGGCAGCTGGGGTCCCGGTGTGCGGACCGGTGGGGTGGCCGGTTGCCGTTTCTGTTGAAGATCCTCGCGGTGGAGGAGCCGTTGTCGATGCAGGCCCACCCCTCGGCCGCGCAGGCCGCCGAGGGCTACGCCCGCGAAGAGGCCGCCGGCATCAGCCGGGACGCCCCCAACCGCAACTACCCCGACCCCACCGCCAAACCCGAGCTGGTGTGCGCGCTCACCGAGTTCCACGCCCTGGCCGGGTTCCGCAACCCCCACACCACCCTGCGCCTGCTCCGCGCCCTGGACACACCCGGTCTGGCCCGCTACACCGCACTGCTAGCCGCCCAACCCGACCCCGCCGGCCTGCGCGCCCTGTTCACCACCTGGATCACCCTGCCCCAACCCGCCCTCGACGAACTCCTCCCCGAAGTCCTCGACGCCTGCATCCGCCACATCCGCGAGCGGGGCGAGTTCGACACCGAATGCCGCACCGTCCTCGAACTCGGCGAAACCCACCCCCGCGACGCCGGAGTACTCGCCGCCCTGCTACTCAACCGCCTCACCCTCCACGCCGGACAAGCCATCTACCTCCCCGCCGGCAACCTCCACCTCTACCTCCACGGCACCGCCGTGGAAATACTCGCCAACTCCGACAACATCCTCCGCTGCGGACTCACCCCCAAACACGTCGACGTCCCCGAACTCCTCCGCGTCGTCGACTTCACCTGCGGCGACATGCCCATCCTCAACGGCCACCCCCACGGCCGCGCCGCCACCTACCACACCGCCACCCCCGAATTCGAACTCTCCCGCATCCACTGGCCCCCCCACGACCGCGGCGAACACCACCTCACCACCACCGGCCCCGAAATCCTCCTCTGCACCGC
>NZ_JBEYXW010000135.1:0-1053 GCF_040645195.1 Saccharomonospora sp. NPDC046836 | reverse complement strand
CTCCCACACCCGCGCCAGCGACACCATCACCGCCCAGAGCACAGGCTGCACCACCTCCACCCGCTCCAACGCCGCCCCATCACCCAACGCCTCCAGCAGAGGCGTCTCCATATACGGCTCCAGAGCCGCCGCGCACTCCTCCAGCCGCGCCGCGAACACCGGAACGTCCCCCAGCAACTCCAGCGCCATCCCCACCCACTGCGACCCCTGCCCCGGAAACACGAACACCGTCCGCACGGCGCCAGCCTCGGCCCGTGCCGTACCGAGGTCGCGCTCGCCCCGGGCCACCGCCCGCACTGCGTCGAGCAGTTCCTCCCGCGACGCACCCGCCACCACCGCACGGTGTCCCTGCACCGCACGGCCCGCCGCGAGTGCCGCGCCGATCTCTGTGGCGGAGGAGTCCGGGTGTGCCTCGACGAAGGCCGCGAGGCGACCGGCCTGCGCCCGCAGGGCGTTCTGGTGGTGGCCGGAGATCACCCATGGCACGACCGGGAGTTCGACGCGTCGCTCCGCTCCGGGCCCGGTCTCGACGGGTGCCTGTTCCAGGATGAGGTGGGCGTTGGTGCCGCTGATCCCGAACGAGGACACACCCGCCCGGCGCACCCGCTCCGCCCCGGACCACTCCTGCGCCCGAGCCAGCAACCGCACCCCGCCCGACGCCCAGTCCACATGCGGCGACGGCTCGTCCGCGTACAGAGAGGCGGGCAGCGTGCCATGACGCAGCGCCTCCACCATCTTGATCACACCCGCCACACCGGCAGCGGCCTGCGTATGCCCGACATTGGACTTCACCGACCCCAGCCACAACGGCCGCTCAGGATCACGCCCTTGCCCGTACGTCGCGAGCAGCGCCTCTGCCTCGATCGGATCACCCAACCGCGTCCCGGTCCCGTGCGCCTCCACCACGTCCACATCGCACGCGCCGAGCCCGGCATCCGCCAACGCCGCCCGGATCACCCGCTGTTGGGCGGGGCCGCTGGGCGCGGACAGGCCGTTCGACGCCCCGTCCTGGTTGACCGCGCTGCCCCGCACGACCGCGAGCACACGGTGTCC
>NZ_JBEYXW010000134.1:0-1068 GCF_040645195.1 Saccharomonospora sp. NPDC046836 | reverse complement strand
GCTCAGCGCGGGGATCGTCGCAGCGGGTGCCGGTTTCGGCGGTATGGGCCTGAGCAGCGACGTCGTGCTGTCGGCAGCCCTGTTCGGTCCTCCGACCACGGGTCGCCGCGCCACAGGTCGTCCGCGGGGGCGGGTTCCAGCAGCCGGGCGAGCCCCGCGTCCATCTCCAGCCGCTCGTGCTCCGTGCCCGGCGGCACCAGGGCCAGGGTGCGGTCCAGCCAGGCCGACACCGCCGCCGAGGGCGCCTGGAGCAGCGCGTCCCCGTCCGGCGAACTCAACGCCATCGTCAGCACGTCGCGCCCGCTCACCTTCGACGGCCAGATCCGCACGTCCCCGTGGCCGCACGGCCGGAACACCCCCTCCACTAGCAGCTCCCGCGCGAAAGTCCAGTGCACCGGGTTCTGCGAACCCAGGTGGAAGGTGACACCCACCGCGAACGGATCGGCCGCCGCGTAGACCAGCCGTGCCGGTACGGCGATGCTCCGCTCGGGCGAAAGGACCAGCCGCAGTTCCAGCTCGCGTTCCACAACGGTGTTCATCTCGGTGCACTCCTCAGCTCTCCCGCACAGTCCGTCCCCCGGGGGCCGGACGTCCTGCCGTCCGTCTGCCCCGGCAGGGCCGCCGGACGGTCCGTCACCAGGCGAGAGCGCGCCCGGTGCCGGGCATTACGCGACTTCGGCGGAGTTTGTTTCCGCCGCCCCCGCGACCGTCCGCGAAGCCCCCTCCGTACGGTGCCCCCCGCCGCCCGCGAGCGGACCGGTCCGCGCACACCGGCCCGCCGGGCAGGGGAGTTCTGATAAATGTGGACGCCACCACAACACCCCCGAACAGATACGGGACGACGGACCATGAGCGCCCCAACCCCGGCACCCGGCGACGACAGGCCCAGCCCGGCCTACTACCCCGACCCGTCCATCCCCGGCTACATCCGGTACTGGAACGGCGCCTCCTGGGTTCCCGGCACCAGCCGCCCGGCCCCCGCCGCCGGCGAACCCCTGCCCGCACCGCCCCCGGGCTCCGTCCCCGCCACCCCGGCCTGGAGGGCTTCAGCGTTACCCGAGTCACTCT
>NZ_JBEYXW010000133.1:0-1089 GCF_040645195.1 Saccharomonospora sp. NPDC046836 | reverse complement strand
GAGCCCTTGTCGCCGCCGTCCAGGATGGCCTTCACCTGCTTGGCGACGGCGGAGGCGTCCACACCCTGTGCACCGTCGGTCGAGCACGAAGCCGAGGCGGTCCCGGCCCCGATGCCAAGGATCGGCAGTGCCAGCAGGAGCGGTCCGGTGGCGCACAGACCGACGAGGGCTCCCGTCGTCTTCTTCACGGCCGCCGCCGTTCAGCGCGACGGCGGTGCGGACGGGGCGACGGAGGTGGGTCGGGGCGGGTGTGTCAGGGCATGCTGCATCGCAGCGGCTCCTCGGTGTTCGTAGGAGGCGCGGTGCCGACTTCTCGTGCAAAGCCGTCGGCGCCGCGCCGATGTGCATCCGCCTCTCGGCGGGCCCGGGTCAGAGGAGTTGGTAGCTCCAGGACGCCAGTTTCAGGTCACGCGCGGCAGCCAGCCGCGCTCGTAATCTCAGGCAGTGCACAGGGGCCTCCTCACAGCGCTCGCGGGCAGATGGGCAACATGCATCCGACGCTGCTCGATTGGACGAGACAACACGGATAGGCACAGCTCAACGGGGGTGGAGCAGCTCTCCTTCCCGGTGGCACGGCGAGACAGTAGACCGGGATTCCGGCCGCGCCAAACGACTGCCATCCAGGGGCCCGAAGCAGGGAGCCACCTCGTTAGGCGCGGCCGGAATTCGCCGTTAACCTCCGCTGCAACCTCGCACCGGATGCGCGCCGTTGAGCGCTGCCCGGAGCAGGTCCAGACTCCGCCGCGCCCGAAGAGAGGCCCTCCCCATGAGCTACACGCTGCACCGAGGCGACGCCCTGACCGTCCTGAAGTCCCTCCCGGACGAGAGCGTCCAGGCGGTGATCACCGACCCGCCGTACAACTCCGGGGGCCGCACCAGCTCCGATCGAACCGGCCGCACCGCACGTGCCAAGTACGTCACCAGCAACTCGGCGCACGACCTCGCCAATTTCCCGGGCGAGAACCGCGACCAGCGCTCCTACCGCTCCTGGCTCACCGAACTGCTCACCGAGGCGTACCGGGCCTCGACCGAGCACGCGGTCGCGATGGTCTTCACCGACTGGCGCCAGGAGCCGACCACCTCCGACGC
>NZ_JBEYXW010000132.1:0-1115 GCF_040645195.1 Saccharomonospora sp. NPDC046836 | reverse complement strand
AAATCGGCCAGGCGACCAACCAGCTCGGCAGCTTCGCCTACGACGAAGGCACGCTGACACGCATAGCCGACCGCTGGCAACTCATCGCAGACCGGGTTGCGGAAGCGCTGGCGCTGTCCGACAGCTTGATCAAGATCGTGGGGCCGGGGCTCGACCCAGCCAGCGAGAGGATGGCATTCGACGCGAACGGATCCGGCAAGGCCTACCTCGAAATGATGGAATCCATGCGCGCTTACTGCCAGGCTCAGGCTGACCACTGCCGGAAAGCCCTCGGCACCTACACCGAGCACGAGGACGAAACCGCAGCAACAGCCAGAAGCCTTAACCCAGGCAACGAAGGCGGGGTCATTTGATGCGCGTTCGTCGCGCCGCACCGGTCGTGCTGATCAGTGCGGCACTCGTCGCCGGCTGCTCCAGCACCGAAGCAGGGACACCCCGGGCTGGGACGACCGCGACCGGCCCAGACATATCCAGCACGTCAGCACCCACGACGACAACCACATCAGGCCTGCCCGCCCACGGCGCACCAAAAGTCCAGAACCCCATCGAAGACACCCAACGCTTCCAAGACGACCCCTGCTCAATGCTCAGTGCGGAACAAGTACGGGAGATCTTCGGAGAGTCGCTGCAAGGCGAGACACGCGACGGGACTACCGGACGCACCTGCAGCTGGCGCGATGGACGAGGGGCGACGGTCTTGCTGGGTTGGATAACGTCACTCAGGCAAGGATTGTCACCGTTTTACGCGACCCGCGACACAAACGCTCTCTTTGAAGAATTGCCAAGTATCGACGGCAACCCGACGATCGCATATGGCAGTCTGGACCGACGCGATACGGGCCATTGCCAGGTAGCCGTGGGCGTAACCGACGAACTGGTCTACCAAGTCGGCGTCGGCCAGTCTCCATCCAAAATCGGTGAGACAGATCCGTGCGAAGTGGCACATACCATTGCCGGGATGACATTGGACACCATGCGAGGGGGCGCCTGATGGCGCGGCGACCTTTCCGTCAGACCGCTCAGCGATCAACTGCATACGGTGAGTGATCAAAAGACGACAAAGCCGCCACAAACCGGAACCAGCCGTCTACGATCAGTCGTCGAAGCCACCAGGC
>NZ_JBEYXW010000131.1:0-1196 GCF_040645195.1 Saccharomonospora sp. NPDC046836 | reverse complement strand
GGTGGCGGGCCCCGCCTCGGCCGCACCCCCGGGCGGCCCGTGCGCCCTGCCGCGCACCCCGGCCCACCACTCCGAAGGGCTCGACACCTGGAACGGCGCCTACCCGCGCCCCCTCGGCAGCCTCGACGCGGTCCTCGTCTTCCTCTCGTTCCCCGACGCCACCCCGCGCACCACCCCCGCCGAGCTGACCGCCGACTACTTCCCCGACGCCGCCAACTTCTTCGACCGCTCCTCCTACGGCCGCTTCACCCTGCGCCCGCACCCGCAGAAGGAGTGGCTGACCATGCCCCAGCCCTCCACGGCCTACGAGATAAGGCGCGACTGGAACGCCGCGAGCCGCTCCGCCTACCTCCGCGACGCCCTGGAGGCCGCCGACCCGGTCGTCGACTTCTCCCGCTACGACATCGTGTACTTCGTCGCCGACCCGGACGCCCCCGGTGTGGACTCCGACGCCACCAAGGTGGTCAACTTCAGCCGCCCTCTGGAGGCCGACGGCACCCCGATCCGCCGCGTCGTCACCCTCTTCGAACGCCACCCGCCCGACCGCAACGTCCTCGCCCACGAGACCGGCCACGTCTTCGACCTGCCCGACCTCTACCACCGGCCCACCGACAACAAGGGCGACTGGGACACCCACGTCGGCGACTGGGACCTCATGGGCAGCCAGTTCGGACTCGGCCCGGAACTCTTCGCCTGGCACAAGTGGAAGCTCGGCTGGCTCGGCCACCAGCAGATCACCTGCGTCCAGGGCGAGGGCTCGCACCGCCTCTCCCTGGAGCCCGTGGCCGCCGACGCGCCCCTCCCGGGCTCCGGCACCCGCCTCGCGGTCGTCCCCGAGGGCCCCGGCACCGTCATCGCCGTGGAGGCCCGCACCGCCGAGGGCAACGACGTGGACGTCTGCCGCGAAGGCATCCTCGTCTACCGTGTCCGCACCGACCTGCCCTCCGGCGCCGGCCCCGTCGAGGTCCTCGACGCCCATCCGGACACCGCCGCCTGCTGGGGCCGCTCGGTCTACCCCGCCCTCGCCGACGCCCCCGTCCAGGAGGGCGAGACCTTCACCGTCCCCGGCACCGACCCCGGCGAGGGCGTACGCGTCGAGGTGTGCGGTGGCACGAGTTCCGACACGTCCAGAGACGCGGCCGGTGACCCGGTGTCCGGCGGCACCGCCACGGTCATTCAGATCACCGAGCCCCGCA
>NZ_JBEYXW010000130.1:0-1201 GCF_040645195.1 Saccharomonospora sp. NPDC046836 | reverse complement strand
CGCTACCGCCGCGAGGCCGGCTGACCTGTTGCAGGTGGCTCACGACGGCGGCAGGCTTGTGATGACAGTGGCCGGCGCCAAGGCCGAGGCCGAGGTCCAGGCCGCCGGGGCCGAACGGGCGGGGTGAGTCGCGGGCGGCGCTCACGCTCCCGTGGTGGATCCCGGCCGCACGATCATCAGCACCACCACCGCCGCCCACAGCAGGTTGAACACCCCCGTGGCCATCGCCAGCCGCGCCCCCGCCGCCCGTCGCTCCTCACCCGCGACGGCCCCTTCCTCGCCCTCCAGGCCCTCCAGCAGCTCCCCCTGCCCCGGCAGGATCACCGCCACCAGCACCCCTGCCGCCACCCCCGTCAGCACGATCGACACGACCAGCCAGGCATCCGACAGCACCCCCAGCGCCGCCCCCGTCGCGATTCCCAGCACCGGCACGGCCGCACCCACGTACGCATAGCTGCGGCAGATCTTGTGGAGGAGGGCGGGTGTCTCCGCCGGCGGGGCGGTTCTGGCGAGGCGGGGGAACATCGAGGCGGCGACGGTGATCGGGCCGATGGCGAGGATGGCGGCCAGGACGTGGAGGGAGAGGAAGAGCTTGGCCATGGGGTCCGGGGTCCCTTCAGGGGGGTGAGACAGTTGGCGGGCAATAGGTTGGCTGCCAACGTGAAGCGTGCGGAGTCAGGGATAGCACGCCGGGTGGGCCCTTGGGTAGGCTGCCTACGTATGAAGCATGATGCGGTACGGGGACATCTGGACGGGCTGTTGCTCGCGGTGGTCGAGCCGGGGCCCCTGCACGGGTACGCGATCATCACGGCGGTGCAGGAACGCAGTGGTGGAGCGCTGGAGTTGCGGACCGGGACCATCTATCCGGCGCTCAACCGGCTGGAGCGGGTGGGCCTGTTGCGCAGCGACTGGGAGGCGGTCGGGCAACGGAAGCGGCGGCGTTACGAGTTGACCGTGGCGGGGCGGCGGCAGCTGGCCGAGGAACGGTCGGCGTGGCGGGACTTCACGCGCGTGATCGGGGCAGTGCTCGACCCGGCGCCCGCTCCCGGGGCGGCGACCGGGGCCGCGACGTGAGCGCGGCGCCGCGCGGGCGATCGGGTCGAACTGCAACGGACGGTTCATGGGCCTCGAAGGCAGCTCGAAGGTGTGCGGCACGCCGTGCAGGCTGGTCGCCCGCCAGCGCCGGGCCAGCTCCCAGAAC
>NZ_JBEYXW010000129.1:0-1363 GCF_040645195.1 Saccharomonospora sp. NPDC046836 | reverse complement strand
GTGGCAGGAAGCGTTGCGGATGCGGTCCGGCGTGCGGGTAGCGGCGGAGCAGGATCTCGCGCACCCGTCGCGGACCGTCAGGGTCGCCGCCGAAGCCGGCCGTGCGGACGGCGTCCTGGATGGCGTTCTTCATCTGGCCCTTGACGAAGATGCGGCGCTTGCCGTCGTCGTCCTCGATGGCCGGGTCGCGGTCGTCGGTCTGGACGGTGACGATCATCTGCATGCGGGGGTTGCCGTCGGACCAGAACAGGGGGTCGCCGGTCTTGATGTCCTTCTGCTGCTGGACGGTCGGCGTCTCGGTGATGGTGCCGCCGACGATGGTGCCGGGGGTGGGGAAGCTGGCGGAGGGGGCGCCGCCGCCGCCCATGAGGAAGTCGTTCGCGTCCATGGTGATGGTGCTCCTGCTCTAGGCGATGAGGGATTCGAAGCCGGCCCGCGCGGGGCGGTCGGGGTTGTTGCCGGGGCAGCCGACGGCGAGGTCGGTGGAGCCGGGCTTGTACCACTCGCAGAACATGCACTTGGCCTTCGGCGAGGTGGGGACTGTGGTCCACCAGCTGTGGCCGAACTCGGTGTCCTCGGCGTTGTCGCTGGTGAATCGGTCGGTGATGTGGTCGAGGCGGGCGAGGGCGTCGAGGGCGACCTGCCGGTTGTACGGCTCGGTCCAGACGTGGACGAGCAGCTGGTGGTAGCGGCCGACGAAGCAGATGGCGACGCGCTGCGGGGTCTCGCCGGCGTTCTCCTGGCCGAGGCCGTAGAGGTGGGCCTGGATGCGGTACTGGTCGCCCGGGCCGCCGCGCCGGTACTTCTCCAGGGAGGACTTGCCGACGAGCTTCCAGTCCCAGACGGTGCCGGTCGCGCGGTCGTAGAGGTCGGACGATCCGGCGATGACCCGGCCCTCGGCGGGGCTGTCGCGGACGGTGACGCGCTCCTCGATGCGGTACCGGGGCCGGCCGTCGGGCAGGGTGGCCTGGCGTCCCTCGAACGCCTCCTCCATCCAGGAGTGGAAGCCGGTGCCGATGACGGGGGCGATGACTTCCTGCCGGGTGTTGGCCTTGGGCCAGTCGAGCATCAGGTAGGAGATCGCGCGTTCGCACGGGTTGCCGACGCCGGACGGGCCGATGCGCTTCTGGAGGGACCGGGGGGCGTTGCTGGCGGTGTCGGTGATGAGCTGGGCGATGCGCTCGGCCAGGACCTGGCCGACCTCGTCGCTACCGGTGGTGGTCGCCATCGGCTCCTCCTCTCTGGTGGTGCCGGGCCGCCCCCCGGGGGGGGGGGCCGCCCCCGGGGTGAGGAGTGGGGGTGGACCCGGGCCCCGGTTGGGGCCCCCGGAAAGGCGGCGATGAACGGCATTATTATCCCGGCG
>NZ_JBEYXW010000128.1:0-1398 GCF_040645195.1 Saccharomonospora sp. NPDC046836 | reverse complement strand
GGGGTGGCACGGCCCACGGGCCGAGAACGGTGCGTCAGGCGCACCGGAAGCGCCTCAGGCGGACTTCCGGCTGTCCCGCGGGTGCACCGCGATGTTCATGGCGCCGGAACGAAGGACCGCCAGCCGCTCGGCCAGCACCTCCTCCAGCTCCTCCCGCGTGCGCCGCTCCATCAGCATGTCCCAGTGCGTGCGCGCGGGCTTGCCCTTCTTCTCCTCAGGTCCGTCGCCGTCCACCAGAAGTGCCTGGGCGCCGCAGACCTTGCACTCCCACTCCGGCGGAATCTCGGCCTCAACCGAGAACGGCATCTCGAATCGATGTCCGTTCTGGCATGCGTACTCCACGGCCTGGCGCGGGGCCAGGTCGATGCCGCGGTCGGTCTCGTAGCTCGTCACCACGAGGCGCGTGCCGCGAAGAGCTCGCTCACTCATGAATCGTGCCTCCCGGGCTTGTCGCCCACAGGACAGGTGTCGCTGTCGTCGTCATCCGGTCAACGTCCGGTCGGCGGTAAAGATTCCCGTTCAGGGTCATGCGTCGCCGTCGTAGCCGCCCCTTGTTGTACCCACCATCGCCCGGTTTGTCACATCTGACAGGGGGTGCGCGCCCACACCGCACGTATTTCACGCGCAGTAACGGTACGCCTGGCGAGCCAAACGCGTACACTACCGCCGTTTTGCCGTCCGCGCTAAATCCGCCCCGGCACGGGATTGCCCGCCTCCAGGACGGCTCTGCGTACGGGTACCCGGGCCAGCAGCACGAAACCGATCACGAAGAAGAGGATCAGGGAGAGGATCGCGTCCCGGTAGCTCCCCGTGAACTGGTAGGTGAGGCCGAAGAGCAGCGGGCCCAGCCAGCTCATCCCCCGGTCGCTCATCTCGAAGGCCGCGAAGTGCTCGGCCTCCTTGCCCGCCGGCACCAGGTGGGAGAAGAGCGAGCGGGAGAGCGCCTGGGTGCCGCCCAGCACCGTGCCGATGAAGGCCGCCAGCACGAAGAACCAGACGGGCGAGCCCGCCGGCAGGAAGTACCCGGCGGCCAGGATCAGCGTCCAGACCACCAGCGAGCCAAGGATCGTGTTCCGCGCGCCGTACTTCCGGGCCAGCCGCCCCATGCCGAGCGCCCCGGCCACCGCGAGGACCTGCACCAGCAGCACCGCCACGATCAGCGTCGACTGGTCCAGCCCCAGCTCCTCGGAGCCGAAGACCGACGCCTGGCTGATCACCGTCTGCACGCCGTCGTTGTACATCAGGTACGCCAGCAGGAACCCCAGGGTCAGCGGGTGGCGGCGCATGTCCCTGACGGTCGCCACCAGCTGCCCCCAGCCGCCGCGCCGGGCCCCCACCGCCTCGGCGGGCAGCCGCCGGTCGCGCAGCCTGCGCAGCGGGACCAGCGTGAACGCGCCC
>NZ_JBEYXW010000127.1:0-1461 GCF_040645195.1 Saccharomonospora sp. NPDC046836 | reverse complement strand
CCGCGGGGCCCGTGGTGCAGGAGCCGGCCGCCGGAGCGGGCGCCCCGGACGGAAGAGACGGCGGCCCCGACCCCGAACCCTCCGCGCGCCCCGCCGCACCCCCCGGCGCGCGCGAATGCGCCCCCAACGCCCAGCACGCCGTCCGCCAGGCCAAGGTGCTCGCCGACAACCTGCTGGCCACGCTGCGCGGCGAGGCCCCGCAGCCGTACCGGCACTCCTATGCCGGATCGGTCGCCTCACTGGGGCTGCACAAGGGCGTCGCCCACGTCTACGGACGCAAGCTGAAGGGCTACCCCGCCTGGCTCATGCACCGCGCCTACCACCTCGGGCGGCTCCCCACCTTCAACCGGAAGGCCCGTGTCCTGGCCGAATGGACCCTCTCGGGCCTCTTCAAACGCGAAGTCGTCTCCCTCGGCTCCCTGGAGCACCCCCGTGCGGAATTCGAACTCGCGGCCGGGAACAAACGCCCGAACGAGTCTTCCTGACGCCGATACGGAACCCCCCTCGGACAACCGGCGTCTGACGGAATCGACCGGGTCCGCCCGGCCGGCCGTGTGACGATGGTCCGGCTCCGGACCGCCGGGCACCGCCCGGCCGCCACCGGCCGCGGACGGGCGACGCCCCACCGGAAGCGACACAGCACGCATGATCCAGCGCCCACCGGGAATCCCCCGTTCCGGCCCCCACCCGGAGCGGGCGGTCCTCACCCGCCCCCTTCCTCACTCCCCGCACACGACAACACGAGGCGAGAATCGGTGAACTTCACGCGATGGAGCCCCCGGTTCCCCGGCGCCCAACGCCGCACCACCCGGCGCGCCGACACCGGCGCCGTCCCGGCCGCCCGCGCGGGCACCGCCCCCACCGGGCCCGCCGCCCGCCTCGAAGACCTGCCCGTACGCGCCGTCCTGGACCGCGTCCCGGCCCTGGTCGCGGTCCTCCAGGGCCCCGCGCACCACATCGCGTACGTCAACGACGCCTACACCGAGGCGTTCGGCGTCCGCCCGGCCGGCACCCCGGCCGAGGAGACCATGCCGGAGCTCGAGGAGCTGGGGCTCCTTCCCCTCCTCGACCAGGTCCTGCGCAGCGGCCGCCCCCGCACGGTCAAATCACGCCGACTTCCCGGCGGCCGCTCGTACACCTTCACCTGCACCCCGATCACCGTCCCCACCGCCGACGACGCCGAGGACGACCCCGGGAGCGCCGAATCCGGCGTCCTCGTCTTCGCCGCCGACGTCACCGACCAGGCCGACGCCGCCGAACGGCTGCGCGACAGCGAACGCCGACAGCGCGAGACCGCCGTCACCCTCCAGCGCTCCCTCCTCCCGCAGGAACTCGAACAACCCGACGACCTGCGCATCGCCGCCACCTACCAGCCCGGCGGCGCCGACGCGGCGGTCGGCGGCGACTGGTACGACATGATCACCCTCGGCGGCGGGCGCACCGCCCTGGTCATCGGCGACG
>NZ_JBEYXW010000126.1:0-1519 GCF_040645195.1 Saccharomonospora sp. NPDC046836 | reverse complement strand
GGCTCACACCACGCGCGCACCTCTCCTGCCGGCGCGGCCACCGACACCATCCCACCGCGCCCCGCCAGCACCTCACCGATCACCCGACTGCGCAGCGCCACCACCCGCGCACCGTCCTCCAGCGACAACGCGCCAGACACCACCGCAGCAGCGATCTCACCCTGAGAATGACCCACCACCGCACCAGGAACCACCCCCAGCGACTCCCACACCGCCGCCAGCCCCACCATCACCGCCCACGACACCGGCTGCACCACATCCACCCGGTCCAACGACCCGGCCCCCGCCACCCCACGCAATACATCCACCAACGACCACTCGACGAACGGCGCCAACGCCCCCGCACACTCATCAACCCGCGCAGCGAAAACCGGTGAAGACGCGTACAGCTCACGCCCCATACCGAGCCACTGCGACCCCTGCCCCGGAAACACCAACACGACCCCGCCACCAGCAGCGTCCGTCGTTCCCGTCGTCGTGGCCCGACCGGGTGTGCCGCGCTCGACCTCCTCCAGGCCGGTCAGCAGCGCCTTCGGATCGCTCCCCAGCACTACCGCCCGGTGTTCGAACACCGAGCGTGATGACACCAGCGCCCCGGCAACCGCAGCCGTGTCGGCATCGTCGGCAGCCCGCGCCCACTCGGCCAGCCGCCCCGCCTGCCCCCGCAACGCCTCCGCGGTATGCCCACTGACCACCCACGGCACCACACCCGAACCCCCGAGAGCGACAGACGGACCGGCAACCACCCGCTCCTGCGGTTTCGGGGCCTGTTCCAGTACGACATGCGCGTTCGTGCCGCTGATCCCGAACGACGACACCCCTGCCCGCCGCTCCCGGCCCACCACCGGCCACTCACGCGCCTCGGTCAGCAGCTCCACCGCGCCCGAGGACCAGTCGACATGCGGAGAGCGCTGCTCGGCGTGCAACGTCTTCGGCAGCACCCCCTGCTGGAGTGCCATCACCATCTTGATGACACCCGCCACCCCCGCAGCCGCCTGCGTATGACCGATGTTCGACTTCAACGACCCCAACCACAAAGGCTCACGGCCCGCCGGCCGCTCCCCATACGTCGCCAGCAACGCCTGCGCCTCGATCGGGTCGCCCAACTTCGTTCCCGTCCCATGCGCCTCCACCACGTCCACATCAGCCGCCGACACCCCCGCATCCGCCAGCGCCTGACGGATCACCCGCTGCTGCGCCGGACCGTTCGGCGCCGTCAGCCCACTCGACGCACCGTCCTGATTCACCGCCGAACCCCGCACCACCGCCCACACCCGATGCCCCTTGCGCACCGCGTCCGACAACCGCTCCACCACCAGCACACCCACACCCTCAGCCCAACTGGTGCCATCCGCACCGGCCGAGAACGCCTTGCACCGCCCATCCGGAGCCAGACCCCGCTGACGACTGAACTCCACAAACGACGACGGCGTCGCCATCACCGTCACCCCACCCGCCAACGCTAGCGAACACTCACCCCTGCGCAACGCGGCCACCGCCAGATGCAACGCCACCAACG
>NZ_JBEYXW010000125.1:0-1558 GCF_040645195.1 Saccharomonospora sp. NPDC046836 | reverse complement strand
AGGCCCCTACACAAGGAGCAGTCGATGAGGAACATCCCGATCAACCTGAGTGGCTACAAGCTGACGGTGGCGGAGGCGCGGAGCGAGTAGGGGAGCAACGCGAAGGACCTCGCCCGCGCGGGCGAGGGTGCCGACGCCCTGGTCTGCCTCGGCGATCTGGTCCTCTTCCTCGACTACCGCGACCACGCGCGCGGCATCTTCCCCGACCTGTTCGGCGCCGAGGCCGCCACCCGCGTCGTCGAACTGCGCACCGCCCGCCGCTTCGAGGAGGCCCGGGCCTTCCAGCGCGCCCTGTGGGGCGGCATCGACCGCGAGCGTGCCCTGGAGGAGGCGGTCCGCCGCCAGTACGCCGAACTCTTCGCCGCCTTCCCCACCCCGACCTACGCCACCTACGGCAACGTCGACGTGCCCCGCCTGTGGCCCGAGTACGCCCGTCCCGGCACCACCGTCCTCGACGGCACCCGCACCGAGATCGGCGGCCGCGTCTTCGGATTCGTCGGCGGCGGCCTCCCCTCCCCGATGCGCACCCCGTACGAGATCCCCGAGGAGGAGTACGCCGCCAAGATCGAGGCCCTCGGCGAGGTCGACGTCCTCTGCACCCACATCCCGCCCCAGGTCCCCGAACTCCTCTACGACACCGTCGCCCGGCGCTTCGAACGCGGCAGCTCCGCCCTGCTCGACGCCATCCACCGCACCCGCCCCCGGTACGCCCTCTTCGGCCACGTCCACCAGCCGCTGGCCCGCCGGATGCGGATCGGCGCCACCGAGTGCGTCAACGTCGGCCACTTCGCCAGTACCGGAAAGCCCTGGGCGCTCACCTGGTGATCCGGCCCCGCCCGGCACCGGGGAGCCACGTGACCTCGCCCGCCCCGGCGCGCGGTAGCCTGCACGCGGCGGGACGCCCGACAGCACCCGGCCGAGGCCGCACCCGGACGGGCCCGGCCGCACCGTTCAGCATGGAGGAGCCACGGCGATGGCGGAACACACCAGCTCTAGCATCACGATCGACGCGGCCCCGGCCGAGGTCATGGCCGTCATCGCCGACTTCGCCCGCTACCCGGAGTGGACCGGCGAGGTGAAGGAGGCCGACGTCCTCGCCACCGACGACCGGGGCCGCGCCGAGCAGGTCCGCCTCGTCCTCGATGCCGGCGCCATCAAGGACGACCACACCCTCGCCTACACCTGGCACGGCCCCGACCAGGTCCGCTGGACCCTGGTCAAGTCCCAGATGCTCCGCGAACTGGACGGCTCCTACACCCTCGCCGACCTCGGCGAGGGCCGCACCGAGGTCACCTACCAGCTGACCGTCGACGTCAAGATCCCCATGCTCGGCATGATCAAGCGCAAGGCCGAGAAGGTCATCATCGACCGCGCCCTCGCGGGCCTGAAGAAGCGCGTCGAGTCCCACCCGGACGCCTGACCCGCCCGCTCCACCAGGGCACCACCCCCGAACAGGGAGGACGACCGTGCGCACGGTCCTCGTCACCGGACCCGGCGGCGCGGGCCGCACCACCCTCGCCGCCGCCACCGCCCGGGCCGCCGCCCGCGCCGGCACCCG
>NZ_JBEYXW010000124.1:0-1593 GCF_040645195.1 Saccharomonospora sp. NPDC046836 | reverse complement strand
GGGGCCGCGCCGACCGCCTTGGCGGCGCTGCGGACCGCGTCGGCGACGGCGCCGGCCACCTTGTCGTTGAAGACGCTCGGGATGATGTAGTTGGCGTTGACCTCGTCCTCGGCGACGACGTCGGCCAGGGCGCCGGCGGCGGCCAGCATCATCTCGGTGTTGACCGTGTGCGACTGGGCGTCCAGCAGGCCGCGGAAGACGCCCGGGAAGACCAGTACGTTGTTGATCTGGTTGGGGAAGTCCGAACGGCCGGTGGCGACGACGGCGGCGGTCTCGCGGGCCACCGCCGGGTCGACCTCCGGGTCCGGGTTGGCCAGCGCGAAGACGATGGCGCCCTCGGCCATGGCGGCCACGTCGGCGCCGTCCAGGACGTTGGGGGCGGAGACGCCGATGAAGACGTCGGCGCCGACCACGGCCTCCTTGAGGGTGCCGGTGACGCCCTCGGGGTTGGTGTTGTCGGCGATCCAGCGCAGCGGGGAGTCGGCCTCGGCGCCGACCAGGTCGTCGCGGCCGGCGTGGACGACACCGTGGATGTCGGCGACGACGGCGTGCTTGACCCCGGCGGCCAGCAGCAGCTTGAGGATGGCGGTGCCGGCCGCGCCCGCGCCGGACATGACGACCCGGACGTCGCCGATGGACTTGCCGACCACGCGCAGGGCGTTGGTGAGCGCGGCGAGGACGACGATGGCGGTGCCGTGCTGGTCGTCGTGGAAGACGGGGATGTCCAGCGCCTCACGGAGCCGGGCCTCGATCTCGAAGCAGCGCGGCGCCGAGATGTCCTCCAGGTTGATGCCGGCGAAGCCGGGGGCGATGGCCTTGACGATCTCCACGATCGCGTCGGTGTCCTGGGTGTCCAGGCAGATCGGCCAGGCGTCGATCCCGGCGAACCGCTTGAAGAGCGCCGCCTTGCCCTCCATCACCGGCAGCGCGGCCTTCGGGCCGATGTTGCCGAGGCCGAGAACGGCCGAGCCGTCGGTGACCACGGCGACGGAGTTGCGCTTGATGGTGAGGCGGCGGGCGTCCTCGGGGTTCTCGGCGATGGCCATGCAGACCCGGGCGACGCCGGGCGTGTAGACCATGGAGAGGTCGTCGCGGTTGCGGATGGGGTGCTTGGACGCCATCTCGATCTTGCCGCCGAGGTGCATCAGGAACGTACGGTCGGAGACCTTGCCGAGCACGACGCCGTCGATGCCGCGCAGACCTTCGACGATCTCGTCGGCGTGAGCGGTGGAGCTCGCGGCGATGGTGACGTCGATCCGGAGCGCCTCGTGGCCGGAGGCGGTGACGTCGAGGCCGGTCACCGAGCCGCCGTGGGACTCCACGGCCGTGGTGAGCTGGGAGACCGCGGTGCCGCTGGCGGGCACTTCCAGCCGGACCGTCATCGAGTAGGAGACGCTGGGCGCCGTTGCCATGGCCGACTTCCTCTGCTTTCCCTGGTTCGCATACACACCGGCCACCTCTGTGCGTGGCGAGTGCTGTCCGATCGTCGCACCTACCGGCCGAGGGCACCTCGCCGGGTCATCCGCGCCGTCGCGTCCAGTGCACCGACCATCGGCAACCCGTCCAGCTCCCGGCACAGGTACAGCAGCCCGG
>NZ_JBEYXW010000123.1:0-1600 GCF_040645195.1 Saccharomonospora sp. NPDC046836 | reverse complement strand
GATCCGTCTGTTGTTTCTTCTGTGCCGGTCAAGTTGGAGTTGATTGGTGTGGGGAAGGAGTTTGTTACGAAGCGGGCGACGACGCGGGCGTTGCACGATATTAATTTGCGGATCAGTGATGGGGAGTTTGTGTCGCTGATCGGGCGGTCGGGGTGTGGGAAGACCACGTTGTTGCGGGCGTTGGCGGGGTTGTTGTCGCCGACGTCGGGCCGGATTCTGGTGGAGGGCCGGTCGTTGTGGAACGGGTCGAAGGTGGACTCGTCGGTGGTGTCGCAGTTGGGGGTGGTGTTCCAGGAGGCGAACCTGTTCCCGTGGTATTCGGTGGCCGACAACATCGCCCTGCCCCTGCAGCTGCGGGGTGATGGGAAGAAACAACGCCTGGAGCGGGCGCATGAGCTGGCCGAACTGGTCGGGCTGGGCGGGTTCGAAAAGTCCTATCCCCGCGAACTGTCCGGCGGGATGCGCCAGCGCGTCGCGATCGCCCGGGCGTTGAGCACCCACCCCAAACTCCTGCTGATGGACGAACCCTTCGGGGCGCTGGACGCGCTGACCCGGGAACGGATGAACCTGGAGCTACAGCGGATCGCCCTGGCCACGAAGGCCACGGTGGTGTTCGTGACCCACGACATCACCGAGGCCGTGTTCCTCGGCGACCGCGTCGTGCAACTCACCCCCCGCCCCGGGCGGATCAGCGAGATCCGGCCCGTCGGCTTCGCCCGCCCACGGGGGATCGACGTGCAAACCGAACCCGAGTTCGGCACCATCGCCCGCGAACTCCGCCACGCCCTGGACGGGGAGAACTAGCATCATGACCCGAGAACGTCTCAACAAAATCCTCCCCTGGATCAGCACCCCCCTCATCCTGGTCGCCTTCTTCGTGGTGTGGGACGTGTTCGTCCGCGTCAACAACGTCTCCGAACTCGTCCTGCCCCGCCCCGGCACCGTCCTCGCCTCCCTGGGTGAGGTCGTCACCGACCCCACCACCTGGGACCACGCCGGCATCACCGCCACCGAAACCATCGGCGGCTTCCTCATCGCCCTCGCCACCGGCATCACCGTGGGGGCGGTCCTCGGCAAAATCGCCTGGCTCGAACGCAGCCTCCGCCCCCTCATCGTCGCCTCCCAGGTCGTCCCCAAAGTCGCCCTCATCCCCCTGTTCGTCATCTGGTTCGGCTTCGGCATGACCTCCAAAGTGATCATGTCCGCCATGCTCGCCTTCTTCCCCATCATGCTCAACGTCCAACTCGGCGTCCGCTCCGTGGAAGCCGGCCAACGCGACGTCATGCGCGCCCTCAACGCCAACCGCTGGCAAACCTTCAAACACCTCGAACTCAAATCCACCATGCCCTACGTCTTCGCCGGCATGGAAGTCGGCATCGTCTTCGCCATCATCGGCACCATCGTCGGCGAATACCTCGGCGGCAGCGAAGGACTCGGCTACCTCGTCGTCCGCACCCTCAACGAACTCAACGCCCCCGCCCTCTTCGCCGTCATCATCCTCCTCTCCGCCCTCGGCCTCCTCCTCTACTTCACCGTCAACAGCCTCAAACGCTTCTTCATCCCCTGGCACGAATCCGTCTACAGCCAACACGACACCAAC
>NZ_JBEYXW010000122.1:0-1621 GCF_040645195.1 Saccharomonospora sp. NPDC046836 | reverse complement strand
TCCTAATCAGTAGTAGGGATATGGATTTGTGGTGTTGGTGGCTGCGGGTTTGTGTTCCTGGGTCTGGTCTGCTGCTGGGTGACGCCTGGGTTTTCCCGATGTTGGACGTCTTCAGAAAGAACGGCGCGCCTGGCTGCAGATCGGGTGGTGTGGTGGTGGGATGCCGTTGCCCGAGCCCCCGCAGGGTTGATCTCCCGAGGGATGTTCCCGAGCCTTGAGCTCTCCGGAAGCATGAGGTCCTGCGGTGTGCTGGGGTCACGGACGGCTAGTGAGATGACGGACCATCGAGTCCCGTGATTAGGGCGCTGCGTGACCTCGCCTGGGCTCGTGACCAGCAACGCCGGGGAAGGAGTCGTGTCGAGTTGGGACTGTTCTGCGGGATCGACTGGGCCGAGAAACACCATGATGTCGCGGTCGTTGACGAGGCCGGAACGGTGGTGTCGAGACAACGTGTCAGCAATGACGCCACCGGGTTCACGGCGCTGCTGACGATGTTGGCCGAGGCCGGTGACAGGCCCGAAGATCTGATACCAGTGGCGATCGAGACCGACCGCGGCTTGTGGGTGGCGGCGTTGCGCGCGGCGGGGCGGGTGATTTATGCGATCAACCCGCTCTCCGCCTCGCGATACCGGGCACGCCATCAGGTGTCCGGAGCCAAATCCGATGCCACGGATGCGGTGCTGCTGGCCAACATCCTGCGCACCGATGAGGCCGCGCACCGGCCGCTGCCAGCCGATACCGAGCTGGCGCAGGCGATCCGGGTGCTGGCCCGCGCTCAGCAGGACGCGGTCTGGGCACGCCAGCAGCTGGGCAACCAAGTGCGTGCGCTGTTGAAAGACTTCTATCCCGCGGCGCTGGACGCGTTCGCCGGTCTGCCCGAGGGCGGTCTGGCCCGCCGCGACGCGCGCACCATCCTCACCGCCGCGCCCACCCCAGCCCAGGCCGCGCGGTTGACCCCGGCCAGGTTGCGGGGCTTGTTGGCCAAGGCCGGGCGCCGCCGCAACATCGACGCCGACATCCAGCGGCTGCGCGGCATCATCGGCGGCGAGTACCTGCGCCAGCCGCCGCAGGTCGAGACCGCGATGGGCATCCAACTCGCGGCGCTGCTGCGCCAGTTCGACGCCGCCTGCGCCGCCGCGGACGGGCTGGCCGAGGCGGCGATCGCCCATTTTGAGCGGCACCCGGACGCCGAGATCATCACCAGCTTCCCCGGACTCGGGAAACTGGCCGGTGCCCGGGTGCTCGCCGAGATCGGAGACGACCGCACCCGCTTCCCCCACGCCCGCGGCCTGAAGGCCTACGCCGGCTCCGCGCCGATCACCCGCGCCAGCGGCAAGAAAACCGTTGTGCTGCACCGACATATCAAGAACCGGCGCCTGGCCGCCGTCGGCCCCATCTGGGCACTGAGCTCGCTGCGCGCCTCGCCCGGCGCCCGCCGCCACTTCGACACCCGCCGCGCCGCCGGAGACTGGAACCACCAAGCCCAACGACACCTGTTCAACAAATTCCTCGGCCAGCTCCACCACTGCCTCCACACCGGCCAGCACTACAACGAACACCTGGCGTTTCCACCTCCTCCCGCACTCGCAGCTTGACTTTTAACTACGTGAGATGTCTTTCT
>NZ_JBEYXW010000121.1:0-1632 GCF_040645195.1 Saccharomonospora sp. NPDC046836 | reverse complement strand
GGCTCTGGCGCGCTTTCGGTGGTGGCGTGGTGGGTCCCCGGCGGAGCCGGGGTTTGGGGTTGCCATGATCGTTTGTGGCTGAGATGGCGAAGCGGGTCAGCGCGGTGTTCTCGGGGCTTTCGGCGCTGTCGATCGAGGATGTCGAGGATGCTGGCGATGTGATCGTGGTGCGGGCATCGACCAGGGGCGATGAGGTGCCGTGTCCTGCTTGTGGCACTCCCACGGGCCGGGTCCACGCCTTCCATGAGCGGATTCCCGCCGATGTACCGGTCGATGGACGTAGGGTGCTGGTGAGGTTGCGGATGCGTCGGATGCGTTGCCCCGTAACCGAATGCGCGCGGCAGACCTTCCGGGAGCAGGTACCAGGCCTGGTCGAGCGATACCAGCGACGCACCGTCCGGCTCGGTGAACAGGTCCGCGGTGTCGTGCGCGAGCTGGCTGGCAGGGCGGCTGCCCGGTTGCTGCCGGCTCTCGGGATCGTGGTCGGGCGGGACACTGCGCTGCGGGTTCTGCTGGGCACCCCGTTGCCGGAGCGCGCGGTGCCGCGGGTGCTGGGGATCGATGACTTCGCCCTGCGCAGGGGCCATGATTACGCCACCGTGGTGATCGACGCAGACACCGGTGCCCGGATCGACGTGCTGGCCGGGCGCGGCGCGCAGGTGGTAGCCGGTTGGCTAAGAACCCATCCGGGAGTCGAGGTCGTGTGCCGGGACGGCTCAGCAGCGTATGCCCAGGCTGTGCGGGACGCGCTGCCGAACGCGGTCCAGGTCGCCGACCGATGGCATGTCTGGCACAGCTTGTGCGATGCCGTGGCCAAGGAGGTCGCGGCCCACAGCGCGTGCTGGGCGACGGCAACGGGACTGCGCGAGGGGAAGCTCGCCGAGACCACTCTCCAGCGGTGGCAGCAGATCCATGCCCTGCTTAACGCCGGAGTCGGGCTGCTGGACTGCTCACGCCGCCTCGGCCTGGCGATGAACACCGTCAAGCGATACGCCCGCGCCGCTACACCGGAACGTGTCCAGCGGGTCCCCAAGTACCGTTCCTGCATGGTCGACCCCTATCGGGACCACCTCCGCGCTCGCCGTGAACAGGAACCGGCGGTGGGGGCCACCGCACTGCTGGCCGAGATCCGCGCGCTGGGCTACAACGGCAGCCACAATCTCCTCGTGCGCTACCTCAACCAGGGACGGCACCTCGATGACCATCCACACCTCTCGCCACGCCGGGCTGCCCGGCTACTGCTTACCCGGCCCGAGAATCTCACCGAACGGCAACGCGAACGACTCGAAACCCTGACCGCGGCCTGCTCCGAGATGACCGCGCTGGCCGCCGCCGTGCGTTCCTTCGCCGCCCTGCTCGCTCCCCGCGAAGACCACCCGGCCCGACTAGCGGAATGGACCACCGCCACACACGAGGCCGATCTACCCCACGTGCACTCCTTCGCCCGAGGTATCAACCAGGACATCGACGCCGTCACCGCCGCGATCACCCTCAACCACCACAACGGACGCACCGAAGGCGTCAACACCAAGACGAAGCTGCTCAAGCGGCAGATGTACGGAAGAGCCGGCTTCGCTCTCCTGCGCCACCGCATCCTCCTCGGATAACCACCACCGGAAGTGCGCCAGAGCC
>NZ_JBEYXW010000120.1:0-1830 GCF_040645195.1 Saccharomonospora sp. NPDC046836 | reverse complement strand
GCGGCGCGGGTGGCGGCGACGGCGCTGAGGCGGCGGGTCCGCTCGCGGGCGTCCCGCTCCAGGGTGCGGCGGGCGGGGACGGAGAGGACCGGGTCGTCCAGGTGGCTGAGGTGGTCCAGGACGTGCGGCGGCACGATCGTGCAGAAGACGGGGTGCGGGGCCGGGCGGATCAGGGCGGAGTCGGAGGCGGTGCGGACGGTCGGGGTGCGCTTCGGGCGCTGGTTGTCGGTCATGAGACTGACTTGCTCTCTGTGACCGGACTGAAACACTCCGTGCGGGAGATTAGCGAAATAGAGGGACTCGTCACCTCTGGGCCGTTCCCTCACCCCGGTCCCGCATACTGATACACGTCAGCGCAACAGGGACGGCTCAGTTAGGCTGCGGAGCATCATGCGTTACGGGCTGCTTCTCCTTAGCTGCCGCGGCGAGGGCCTGTAGTCGAGGTCGACCCCCTCCCCGCGGAGTCCGGTGTTGCGGTGAACCCGCCGCCAGTCGGCCGTCTCCAGTGGACCACTGAGGAGCCCCGCGCATCATGTCGAACCCCGCCGACGCATCCCGTACCGTCACCGCCGACCAGCCGGTGAGCCGTCGGACCCCCCTCACCCGGGACAGCGTCACCCAGCGCCCCTCCGGCATGCCGACCGGCCGGTACCGCGGCTACGACGCCGTCGACCTGGCCGACCGCACCTGGCCCGAGCAGCGCATCACCAAGGCCCCCCGCTGGCTCTCCACCGATCTGCGGGACGGCAACCAGGCCCTGATCGACCCCATGTCGCCCGCCCGCAAGCGCGAGATGTTCGACCTGCTGGTGCGGATGGGCTACAAGGAGATCGAGGTCGGCTTCCCCTCCTCCGGTGAGACGGACTACGCCTTCGTCCGCTCCATCATCGAAGAGGGCGCCATCCCCGAGGACGTGACCATCTCCGTCCTGACCCAGGCCCGCGAGGACCTGATCGAGCGCACCGTCCAGTCGCTGAAGGGCGCCCACCGCGCCACGGTCCACCTGTACAACGCCACCGCGCCCACCTTCCGCCGGGTCGTCTTCCGCGGCTCGCGCGAGGACGTCAAGCAGATCGCCGTCGACGGCACCCGGCTGGTCATGGAGTACGCCGAGAAGCTGCTGGACGCCCGGACCGCCTTCGGCTACCAGTACAGCCCGGAGATCTTCACCGACACCGAGCTGGACTTCGCCCTGGAGGTCTGCGAGGCGGTGATGGACGTCTGGCAGCCCGAGGAGGGTCGCGAGATCATCCTCAACCTGCCCGCCACCGTGGAGCGCTCCACCCCCTCCACCCACGCCGACCGCTTCGAGTGGATGTCGCGGAACCTGTCCCGCCGCGAGTTCGTCTGCCTCTCCACCCACCCGCACAACGACCGCGGCACCGCCGTGGCCGCCGCCGAGCTGGCCGTGATGGCCGGCGCCGACCGTGTCGAGGGCTGCCTGTTCGGGCAGGGCGAGCGCACCGGCAACGTCGACCTGGTCACCCTGGGCATGAACCTCTTCTCCCAGGGCGTCGACCCGATGATCGACTTCTCGCAGATCGACGAGGTCCGCAGGACCGCCGAGTACTGCAACCAGATGGAGGTCCACCCGCGCCACCCCTACGTCGGTGACCTCGTCTACACCGCCTTCTCCGGCTCCCACCAGGACGCCATCAAGAAGGGCTTCGACGCCATGGAGGCCGACGCCGCCGCCCAGGGCAAGACCGTCGACGACATCGAGTGGGCCGTCCCCTACCTGCCCATCGACCCCAAGGACGTCGGCCGCTCCTACGAGGCCGTCATCCGGGTCAACTCGCAGTCCGGCAAGGGCGGCATCGCCTACGTCCT
>NZ_JBEYXW010000119.1:0-1866 GCF_040645195.1 Saccharomonospora sp. NPDC046836 | reverse complement strand
ACCACCCTTCGGTTCACGGGGATCAGGACGTCGGTATTCGTGAACTCACGGGGTTTGGCGGCCATGCGGGCGTCTGTGTCGAACAGCTCCCGCTCAGCCGGGTGGAGGATGTGCTGGGTGATGAACGAGTGGCCAGCGACCTTCCACAGACCTCGGCCCTTGGTCAGGGCGGACACCGCCTGGGTCTCGACGCCGGTCAGGCCGAGCAGAGAGGCAGCGGCGGCGAGCTGGTCGGGCTCCTGGCGGTAGATGATGCGCGTGCTGCAGTCCGCGAGAAGTCCCTCGGCCAGGACTCGGCCGCGTGAACCGGCGTCGCCCGCCGAGAGCAAGTCGCTGAGCCGGTGGATCACCATGAGGTTCGCGATGCCCAGCCCTCGGGAGAGCTTCCACTGACTCTGCATCCGCTCCAGCAGCCCGACGTGCCGCATCAGCCGCCACGCCTCGTCGTAGATCACCCATCGCCGACCGCCATCGGGATCACTGAGGGCTGACTCCATCCACGCGCTCGCGCACGTCATCGCGAGCACCAGTGCCGTGTCGTCACCGGAGCCGCCGAGACGGGAGAGGTCGATGGACAGCATCGGTGTGGTCGGGTCGAACGACACGGTGCTCGGCGCGTCGAACATGCCGCTCAAGTCGCCGTGCACGAGACGTCGCAAGGCGTGGGCGAGGTCCTGGGCGGCCGAACCGAGGTGCCCCGCCTGGTGGCCGAGGGCGTGGTCGAGGCGTTCGGGGGAGCCGAGTACGTGCGCGATCTCGCCGAGGAGCGGCACCGTGCCCCGGGCGGCGGCGTCAGCGACGACCAGATCCAGGGCCAGGTCGAGGGCGGTGTGCTCCATCGGCAGCAGATCGCGCTTCAGCACGGTGCGGGCGAGGCTGGCCAACAGCAGCAGACGGCGCTTGCGAACCTCCGTGAACCAGTCCTCTTCGCTCACGGAGGCGGGCCGGGCCGGGGCGTCCAGCGGATTCAACCGTCCAGGGAGCCCCGGGCCCAGGGCGATGCTGTAGCCGCCGAGGGCCTGCGAGACACCGGTCCACTCCCCCTTGGGATCGCAGGGAATGTAGATCCGGTAGCCGCGGGCGATCGACCGGGTGGCGATGGACTTCGCCAGCGCCGACTTGCCCATGCCGATGATCCCGGCCAGGACCGCGTTGGGGTTGGTGAAGCCCTCGATCCGGCCGCTGTTGTAGAGGGAGAACGGGTCGAAGCAGAAGGCCGCCTCCGCGTGCACGTCGCGGCCGATGAACACCCCTTCGGCGCCCAGGCCGCCCTCGGCGACGAAGGGGTAGGCGCCGCTGGCTGTGGCGGTGGTCATCCGGTGGGCGGGAAGGGCGAGCTTGCCGCCGCGGGCGGACGCCGGACCGGGGCGACCGGAGAGCGGATAGGTGGGCCGCAGATCCGGGTCGAGGGTCTGCTCCGCGCGGTGCTTGGGCGGGCTTCCGGCGAGGCGTGCCTGGCGGCGGGCCTCGGTGAAACCGGCTCGGGCAGCCCGCTGTTCGGCGCGTGTCGTCTTACGGGGCACGAACAGAGGGGAGGCGCTGGCGCGGGTACGGGGCATGAGCGTTTCTCCAGATGAGGGGTGGGTCAGCGGCGGACGAGGCCGGTGAACGGGGCGTGCAGGTCGGCCGGGGTGGTGCGCCGCCGCACGAGATGAGCGGTGCGCTGGTGGCGCTGGCAGATGGTCAGTTCCGGTGCGCCCTCTGGAAGGCCGGCCTGGCACGCCTCCGGTGCGGGGATCTCGCCGGAGTCCGGCCGGGGTGCCGCGTGGTAGGCCCCGGCGTCCTATCTCTGACCCACGGTGCAAAGTAGCCGTCAGTGGTCCTCTGGCTGGTGGTCCCAGAGGTGGACGGTCTCGTCGACCTTGA
>NZ_JBEYXW010000118.1:0-1942 GCF_040645195.1 Saccharomonospora sp. NPDC046836 | reverse complement strand
TGCACGGTGAACCCGCTGGACATCCTCGGACTGCTGGGCGACTCGGCTGGCATCGCCATCGGAGATGTCATGTCGGGTCTGCTCGAGCCGTCCGGGCCCACGGCACCCGAGGCTCCGGCCGCCCCGGCAGCCGACTCCCCGGACCGTCCCGCGCCCGCCCGGCCTCGCCGTGACCGTTCGGCCGCCGACGGTTCCGCCTCGCAGCAGCGACCCCCCGCCCCGGGCAGCCGCCCCGCCCGCGCGGGCAGCTCCGACGCCCCCTGGCACCACGCCAAGCCGGCCCACGAGGAGACGCGCGAGGAACCTCCGGGCCTGGAGGGCGAGGCTCCCGAACCAGAGAAGCCCGCGCGTGAGCCCCGGAGCCCCGAAGAAAACACCCCGGACGACGACACCCCCACCGGAGGCGACCCCGCATGAACGACGTACTCGACGTCGCGCTGCGTCTGCTCGTCCTCCTCGCCGCCTTCCTGGTGCTGCCGCTCGTCGTCGGGCAGGCCGAGCACAAGACGATGGCGCACATGCAGGGGCGGCTCGGGCCCATGTACGCGGGCGGGTTCCACGGCTGGGCGCAGCTCATGGCCGACGGGGTCAAGTTCGTGCAGAAGGAGGACATCGTCCCGGCCGAGGCCGACCGGCGGGTCTTCCAGCTGGCCCCGGCCGTGGCGCTCCTGCCGTACCTGCTGGTCCTCGCCGTGCTTCCGGTCGGCCCGGGGGAGTCCGGCTCCGGGGTCCATGTCGACGCGGGGGTCTTCTTCGTCCTCGCCGTGATGGGCGTCGGGGTGCTCGGTTCGCTCATGGGCGGCTGGGCCTCGGCCAACAAGTACGCGCTCCTCGGCGGTCTGCGCACCGCCGCCCAGCTCCTCGCGTACGAACTGCCGATGCTGCTCGCGGCGGCCTCCGTCGCCATGGCGGCCGGGACCGTGTCGCTGAGCGGGATTCTCGACGGCTTCCAGTGGTGGTGGCTGCCGTGGCAGATCGTCGGCGCGGTCGTCTTCTTCGTGGCGGGCCTCGCCGAACTGCAGCGCCCGCCGTTCGACATGCCGGTGGCCGACTCGGAGATCATCTTCGGCGCGTACACCGAGTACACCGGTCTGCGGTTCGCCTTCTTCCTGCTCGCCGAGTACGCGGGCATCGTGATCCTCTGCGGCCTCACCACCGTGCTCTTCCTCGGCGGCTGGCACGGGCCCTGGGGCGGTGACGGGCTCGGCTGGGTGTGGACCCTGCTGAAGACCGCCGTCCTGGCCTTCGTGGTGATCTGGCTGCGGGTCAGCTTCCCCCGGATGCGGGAGGACCAGCTCCAGAAGCTCGCCTGGACCACCCTCGTCCCGCTCGCCCTCGCGCAGATCGCGCTCACCGGCATCGTGAAGGTGGCGATCCAGTAAATGACCGCGTCCCCGCAGCCCTCCGGCCGCAGCTTCCCCGGCTCCGGCCTCGCCAAGGGCCTCGCCGTCACCCTGCGGACGATGACGAAGAAGACCGTCACCGCCCAGTACCCCGAGACGCAGCCCGACCTGCCGCCGCGCACCCGCGGCGTCATCGGCCTGTTCGAGGAGAACTGCACGGTCTGCATGCTCTGCGCCCGCGAATGCCCCGACTGGTGCATCTACATCGACTCCCACAAGGAGACGGTGCCGCCCGCCGCCCCCGGCGGACGCGAGCGCAGCCGCAACGTCCTGGACCGCTTCGCCATCGACTTCTCCCTCTGCATGTACTGCGGTATCTGCATCGAGGTCTGCCCCTTCGACGCGCTGTTCTGGTCCCCGGAGTTCGAGTACGCCGAGACCGACATCCGCGACCTCACCCACGAGCGCGACAAGCTCCGCGAATGGATGTGGACCGTGCCGGCCCCGCCCGCCCTGGTCCCCGCCGCCGAGGAGCCCAAGGAGTACGCGGCCGCCCGCAAGTCCGCCGACCGCACCGCCGCCCAGCAGGCCGCCGAAGC
>NZ_JBEYXW010000117.1:0-1977 GCF_040645195.1 Saccharomonospora sp. NPDC046836 | reverse complement strand
ACTTCAAGTGGATCAATGACAGCTTCGGCCATCCCGCGGGTGACGACGTACTCGGCGCGGTGGCGAAGGCGCTGGGCGAGGTCACCAGGCCGGCCTGAAGAAGACGCTGCCGGGGATCGTCCGGAAGGTCTTGTTGGACGCGTCGGTCAGCGGCTGGCCGTTCATGAGGATCGTCCAGCCCTTGTCGGCGATCTTCGGGTCGACGCCGATGTGCAGGTCGGCCTCGGTGTCGACCTTCACGGTCTTCACCTCGGCGCCGTTGCCGGAGTCGCCCTCACCCTTGTCCTGGAGGCACTGCTGGAGCTTCTTCTCGTCGATCTTGGAGCCGCCGTTCCAGCACGTCGCCTCGGAGTTCACCGAGTCGGAGCCGATGGTGACGGTGGCGACCGCCGTCGGCTTGTCGCAGGCGGACAGGACGAGCAGGCCGGCGGACACCGCGCCGAGGACGGCGAACCCGCGGCGCGTGGCCGGGCTGAACTGACGTGCGGCTCCGCCGCGGGGCAGGGATGTCATGGGCGAAGGCTATCGGGCCCGTTGGAGGGTCACGCCACGCGGGGGTGCGACGCGCCGCGTCTGGCCGACGCCATGAGCGCCCGTACGGTCGTCAGCCAGCCGAGTGCCACGATCAGCGCGCCCACGCTCAGTCCCAGCGGCCCGCGCAGCGGCAACGCGATCCCGATCGCTCCGCCCACCACCCACGCCATCTGCAGCAAGGTCTCCGAACGGGCGAACGCCGACGTCCGCACCAGCTCCGGCACATCACGCTGGATCAGCGCGTCCAGCGACAGCTTGGCCAGCGCCTGGGTGAACCCGGCCACCGCCCCCAGTACCGCCACCACCGCCGCACCGAAGAACACCGCCGCCGACACCGCGACCGCCACCAGCGTCCCCACCACCGTCACGATGATCACCTCCGGCGCCCGGGCCCGCAGCCACGCCCCGACCGCCGTCCCCAGCGCGTTCCCCGCCCCCGCCGCCACACCGACCACCGCCAGCGACACCGCCGCGCTCTGCCCCGTCAGCGGATGCTCGCGCAGCAGGAACGCCAGGAAGAAGATGAGGAAGCCGCTCTGACACCGCACACAGGCGTTGGCCGCCAGCGCGTGTGTCACCGCCGGCCCCACCGTCCTGAGCCCCGGCCCCTTCCGCCGCCGCTCCTTGTCCCTGTCCTTCTCCCTCCCCCTGTTCCTGGTCCCGTCACTGCGGTCGGCCCCCGTCGCCGCCGGCTCGGCGACCGGGTCCCAGCGGGCGTCCACGGCCGCCGCGAGATGCTGCTCGTCCGCGGCCAGCAGTGCCCGCCGCTCGCCGCGCGCCGAGTCGACCTTCGGCGGCAGCCGGAACGAGAGGAACGCGCCGCCGAGGAAGAGGAGACACGCCCCGTACAACGGCCACCCCGGGCCGATCATCTGGAGCCCCGCCCCGACCGGCGCCGCCACCCCGGTGGCCAGCAGCCCGCCGAGCGTCACCCGCGAATTGGCCTTGACCAGCGAGAACCCCTGCGGCAACAGCCGGGGCACCACGGCACTGCGCACCACCCCGTACGCCTTCGAGGCCACCAGGACGCCGAGCGCGGCCGGGTACATCTCCAGGCTCCCGGTCGCCACCGCCCCCGACAGCACCAGCGCCAGTACCGCCCGGGCCAGCATCGACCCGGCCATCGCCGCCCGCCGCCCGTGCGGCAGCCGGTCCAGCAGCGGACCCACCACCGGCGCCAGCAGCGTGAACGGGAGCATCGTCACGGCCAGGTAGAGCGCCACCCGGCCCCGCGCCTCGTCCGTCGGCACCGAGAAGAAGACCGTCGAGGCCAGCGCCACCGTGATCATCACGTCGCCGGCGCCGTTCACCCCGTGCAGCTCGATCAGCCGCCCGAGCCCCGACTCGCTGGTGCTCGGCAAGGTCTCCGAGGTTCTGGTGCCGGAGCTGAAGCCGGGCACGATCGTGCTGACCCTCGACCCGGCGGCGGCCTACGCCAACCTG
>NZ_JBEYXW010000116.1:0-2009 GCF_040645195.1 Saccharomonospora sp. NPDC046836 | reverse complement strand
GTGCGCGGCACGTTCCTCATCGACAAGGAGGGCGTCGTCCGCTTCGCCGAGGTGAACCAGCCCGGTGAGGCGCGCGACCAGCAGGCCTGGAAGAACCGGGGCGACCCGCGAGCGGGTAGGTGGGCCGCAGATCCGGGTCGAGAGACTGCTCGGCGCGATGCTTGGGCAGGGCTCCCGCGAGGCGTGCTTGGCGGCGGGCTTCGGCGAAACCGGCTCGGGCGGCCCGTTGCTCGGTGCGTGTCGTCTTGCGAGGTACGAACAGCGGGGAGGCGGTGGCGCGGGTGCGGGGCATGATCGTTTCTCCAGGTGAGGGGTGGATCAGCGGCGGACGAGGCCGGTGAACGGGGCGTGCAGGTCGGTCGGGGTGGCGCGCCGCCGCACGAGATGCGCGGTGCGCTGGTGGCGCTGGCAGATGGTCAGTACCGGTGCCCCCTCCGGATGGCCGGCCTGGCATGCCTCCGGTTCGGGGATCTCGCCGGAGTCCGGCCGGGGCGCCGCGTGGTAGGCGGCGTGGAGGTGCTCGGCGGCCTGCCAGATGCGGGTGCGGGCGGTGCGAAGCTGGTCGCCCTCGATGGCGACGAGCTGCCCGGTGCGACCGGCGTGGGCGTCGAGCAGCCCGTACAGCGAGACGAGGTGGGCGTGCAGGGCGTCCAGCTCGGCGCGAGTGGTGACCAGCGGGCCGCCCGGGAGGTTGAGTGCGCGGTGGAAGTCGAGCGCGGCGGTGGCGAAGGGCACGAAGTCCTGCGCGGTCGGGCTGGCGGTGCGGGACATGAGGGTGCTCTTTCGGAGGGGAGGATCAGGCGGCGAGCGCGAGCGGCAGGGCGGCGGCGGTGAATGCCTCGGCCTGCTGCCAGGTCAGGGGCCGCAGGTCGAGCTGGGCGCCGACGGCGGCGGTCTCCACGACGGCGCAGGCGGTGCGCAGGTCGTCCTCGGTGTCGGCCGAGACGGTCAGCAGACCGGTCAGGGCGACGTCGGCGTGCCCGGCGATGAGCTGGCGTTCGCGGGACTTGATGTCCTGGTACTCGATCGAGTCGGCCTCGGAGTCGACTTGGCCGCGCCGGGCGCGCTCGGCGGCGTCGGCGATCACGCTGGACTTCTTGCGCTGTACGTCGCGCAGGGCGGCGTCGAGGCTCTTCGGCTCGTAGGAGAGCGACAGCGTGCGCCGGACGCCGCCGGTGAACAGGAGCTGGTGCAGGAAGCCGGCGCTGGTCTCGGTGCGCGGCCAGTTCTCCGACCCAGTAGGTGGCGTGCACGGCGGAGTCGGTGGCGATGTGGTCCGCCTTTTCGACGACCACGACGGGGCCGGCGGCGGCGGGCTCGGCCTCGGGGCGACCGGCCGTGGACCAGCGGTCGAGTGTCGCCAGCGCCTTCGGGTCGTAGGAAGTACGCACTACGGCGGCGATCTCGCGGGCGGTGAGCCAGCCCGTCGGGGTGAGACCGGCGGTCCGCGCCGCCTGGTCGAACGTGGAGGTGAGCTGGGCGAGGACGCTGAAGGCCCCGGTGAGACCGCCGCCGGCCTGGTTGATCAGCCGACGGGCCGCCTTGGTGTCCAGGGACACCGCGACGTACGCCTCGTGCGGGGCGGCTGCGGGGCCGGCGCTCTGGATCAGTTCGTTGTAGATCGCGCCGGCCATCGGGGTGTCGGGTCGGCCGTGCTCTTCCCAGTAGCGGCGCAGCGCGTCGCCGGAGTCGGGGATGGTGCGTTCGATCACCTGGATGCGGGCGATCTGCCCGGTACGGGCGAGGGCCGCCAGCGCGCGTCCCCAGCCGCCGACGTTGGCCTGCTGGGTGCCGGGGTCGAGCAGGGCGTAGGCGCGGGAGGAGACCTTGACCACCGCGGTCAGCGTTCCGGTGTGCGGGTTGTGGACGGCGCCGTACTTGCCGTCGGGAGCGGTGGTCACGCGCAGGCTGGCAGCGGTGCCGGGAAGGTGGAGCAGTCCCTCGCGGGTCGGCCGGCGGGAGGGCCGGGTGAGCCAGACGAGCTGGCCTCGCATCCGGCGCAGCGCGTA
>NZ_JBEYXW010000115.1:0-2141 GCF_040645195.1 Saccharomonospora sp. NPDC046836 | reverse complement strand
TCAAGGTCGACGAGACCGTCCACCTCTGGGACCACCAGCCAGAGGACCACTGACGGCTACTTTGCACCGTGGGTCAGAGATAGGACGCCGGGGCCAACCAGGCCGAGCGCATCCTTCAGGCCGGGAACGCCGTCAGCGTCAACGCGGCCCGGTGGCTCGCCGAGCGCGTGGCCGCAGTCCTCTGATCCGTGAGGCCGCACCCTAGGCATGCAGACTCAGAGTCTGCATGATTGCGTTATCGCAAGCGGAAAAGGTTGCGAGAAAGAAAGCGAACCCCTGTACAGGAGGACACGTGACACAGACCGCTGACTGTGTGTTCTGCGCGATCGTGGCGGGCGACGCCCCGGCCACGATCGTCCGGGAGTGGGACGACGCCATCGCGATCCTGCCGCGCGGCGGCTGCACCGAGGGCCACGTTCTCGTGCTGCCGCGTGTGCACGTAGCGGACGCCGGCACCGACCCCGAGGTGACCGGCCGCACCATGGTCCGCGCCGCCGAGCTGATGGCCGAACACCCCAACGCCAACATCATCACCAGCCGCGGCAGCGCCGCCACACAGACCGTTTTCCACCTTCACGTCCACGTAGTTCCTCGTGAAGAGGGCGACGACCTGCCCCTGCCGTGGACCCCCCAGCAGACCGCGACCAAGACCGGAGAGTCCCGATGACCAAGGACCGGCAGATCGCCTACACCCCCTCGGACATCACGCCGCCGGAGCTGCTGCCCGCCGCCCTCGCCGAGCATGTGCCCGACTGGGCCGAGGCAGCCCCCACACCGACCGATGTGCACGACTGGCCCCAGCGCCAGGCGGATGCGCTCGTCCCGTACGGGCTCGACCAGCAGGGCTGGCCGGTGAACCCCGCCGGCCGCACCGGCCGGTGCGGCCGGAACCTGGGCAAGTGGGGGGAGAACGCGGCGGCGGACCCCATCGTCGTCGCGGGGACCGGCGACCACCGCCGGGTGCTGCTGATCACCCGTGACGACATCGGCGTGGAGGCGATCCCCGGCGGGATGGTCGACCCCGGCGAGACCGCCCCGGCCGCCCTGGTCCGCGAGCTGCGCGAGGAGACCGGAGTCGACCTCACCGGCCACCGCCCGGTCATCCTCGGCCGGGACCTCGTGGACGACTGGCGCAACAGCGACCACGCCTGGGTCGCCAGTACCAGCGCCCTGTACCTGCTGCCCGCCACCGTGACCGCCGTCGCGGCCGATGACGCCCTCGACGCCAACTGGTACCCCTTCGGCTCGCTCGACCTCCTCGACGCCGCTATCACCGCCGCCGGCAGGCGCCTGTACGCCGCACATCGGCCCCTGCTCCAGCGCGCCCTGGACCACCTCGCCGCGGACCGGGGCGAGACCAGCCGCACGGCGGCGGCCCGGGACACGGACATCCTCGACAGGGCCACCGACGGCCAGCACAAGTAGGACACTCGAACCATCGACGGAAGGAGAGGCATGACAGCACAACCCGAGGAGCACCACGCCGTACCGCCGATGCGCACGCTGGCCGAGCTGCGCAACGCGCTCGCGATCTGGGGGTTCCCCGGAGACCTCCAGGAGTTCGAGGCGGAGCTGGCTGCGGCGAACCTGGACGACCTCGCCCGCGTCCGGGAGATCACCCAGGCGTACAGGCACCGCGTCCTCCTGCGGTGCGACCCGCAGGCGATGACCGCGCTGATGCAGAGCACTGCCGAGGTGGCCTTCGAGCTGGGCCAGAAGATGGCGGATGCGAGGAAGGCGCGGTGACGACGCCCACGTTCTACAGCGACGCCGCCGAGAAGGCGCTCACCGGCCTGACGGCCGGTGAGCGGGCGGCCGTCGAGTCGGTCCGCCGGTACATCGAGACGGACCCCGACGGCGAGCGGGCCCGTGGCCTGCCGGACGCCGACCCGGAATCGTCCTCATGGGCAATCGAGGTACTGCCCGAGGACACGGGCGGGCGCGGGATCTCCGTGATCTACCGCTACCACGCGGAGCTGAATGCAGCTCTGATCCTGTGGCTCATCGCCGGACCCTGACCCTCCGGCAGCACACGGCGACCCCCGGCAGAGATAGTGCCGGGCCCCAGCTCGATGCGGACCTCGCACACGCTCAGGGCGGCGCCCACAACGCCTACCTCGACACCGGTCAGTTCGTGATCG
>NZ_JBEYXW010000114.1:0-2401 GCF_040645195.1 Saccharomonospora sp. NPDC046836 | reverse complement strand
GAACTGCTTGCTCGTCGGGTCCCCGAACCCGACGAACTGCCAGAACAGCGGGAGCCGGGCCGCCTTGCACAGATAGCGTTCCGCGGCGAGCTCCGGGGACCCGAGCCGTCAGTGTTCAGAAATCCAGATCGAGGTAGTCGATGTCGTTGATTTCCACGTCCGACAGTCCCATAGCGCGGCCGCCGCCGTCCTGGAAATACACTTCCTTGAATCCTTCGGCGATGATTCCGCGCATCTGCTGGTCGTTGGCCCCCGCGTCGCGGGCCTCGAACAGCTGCTGCGCGTATGTCGCGGGGAGGTGCACGGTGAGCCTGCGGAACCGTCCGTCGTCGGTCGATCCGGCGGACGACGTGTAGCCGAAGCGGGCCCTCGTCTCCACCGTGATCCCGCCCGTGGTGGCCGCCTGCCTCTGTCGGCGCTTGCGTACCAGCGGCTGCCAGCGGGCCCTGACCGTGTCGTCGATCTTCGCGGCGACGTCGGCGCGGGGGTGCTTGCGGGCGCCGCGCCGGTAGCGGTTGACGGAGTCGGCGGTGACGCCGAGCTCCGCAGCGACGGCCTTTGCGCTGCCGAGCTGCCTGATCAGGAACCCGATCTGCCCCTTCAGCGTCTTGGGTGGGTCCTTGGTGAACGCTTCACGGTCGGCGCGCTCGATGGCGTCGTCGATCTCCCCCACAGTTCTACTCTCCTTCGTCCATGACGGCGTCGCCGCCCTTGATGTGGCGGGCTGGGTTGAGGCCTTGTTCCATGAGGTCGACGGCCCACAGCATCGTCTGGACGCCCTCCAGCTTCGCCAGGCCGGGCGTGGGCCCGAGGCGGAAGGCGCCGGGCTGCGGCTTGCCTGAGGCGGCGTAGGGGAGGAAGCCGAGCGGGCTCTCGCTCGGGCTCGGGTAGACGACGCAGTCGGAGAGCACGGCGAGCGGGTAGAGCCCGGTCATCTTCGCCATGTTGTTGAGCTTGCGGTGCATGTTGACCCGGGCCTTGCTGATGACGGCGGCCCGGATGTCGGGGCGCCACGTCGGCCGGGCCAGGGCCGGCCACGTCTCGCCCTCCTTGTAGGACTTGCCCTGCGGGCGCTCACGGAGCTTCCCGACGCCGCCCTTCACCGTGGCCTTGATCGCGGACAGGACAGCGGCCAGGGCCGGGTCGTTCTGCTTGTGCTGCTCCATCGCTGCGAGGAACGCCGCGTCGTCCAGGTCCTTGGTGACGCCCATGTCGGCGAGGGTGTCGACGTAGGCGTTCTTGAGGCGGTCGTGCCACGGGTCCAGGTACGCCCCGGTCTCCCTGCGCAGGTACGCCTCGATCGGGTGCACGTCGTGCCCGAGCTCCTGGGCGTAGGCGAGGGTGTGCGTCTGGTACCAGGCCGACCCCGTCGGCCGGGAGCCGTCGGGGTTGAACGGGGAGGGCAGGCGCGGGTCCAGCTCGATGTGGCTGAGGTCGGCCAGCCAGCTCCCGGGGATCTTCGGGTTGAACGTCGGGGCGTGAAAGTGGTCCGGAGCGGAGAGGCCGACGACCAGGCGGGCCGCAGCGGCGAGGAACGCCGTGTTGAGGTCCAGGCCGACCGCGAAGGGCAGCGTGCACTCCTCATCGGACAGCGTCTCCACCGACCGCACCCACTGGTAGGCCTCTTCGTTCAGGAAGCCGCCCGTCCAGCCCGAGTTCACGACGACGGGGTGCTCCGGGGTGGCTTCCGGCGGCGCCGGGTCCATCGGCTCCGCCCCCAGGGAGCCCGCGTTGTAGCCGGACACCCAGTTCCCGGTCTCCTGGTCCCGCACGGCCTTCGTCGGCGGGCGCAGCGCCGTCATCAGCTCCAGGCCGGACACGGCGGTGGAGCCGCGCGGGGTGATGACCCGCATCGCGTACACGCCGAGGACGCGGGCGATGTCGGCCGGCTCCATCTCCGCGACGCCGGGCCAGGACCGCTCATCGAGGGCGTCCCAGGACAGGACCGCCAGCTGCACGCACTGCCGTTCCCGGCCCTGCGCCTTGCGGTAGATCCGCGCCCACGGGCCGAAGCCGCGCTGGGTGAGCTGCCACTTGGCCTTCACGACCTGCTTGACGGCGGGGTGGTCCTCGGGGAGGCGGAGGGAGCGGCGCTGCTCGTGGCCCTCCAGGCGCTCGGGCAGCCCGAGCTTCACGGCGGCGGCCGCGGTGAGCACGATCAGCGGGTCGCTGTCCTTGCCGTACCGGTTGAGCTTCGGCGCGCCGAGGCCGGACTCGCGCAGCGTCCACTCCACCAGCTCGGGCACGGTGGTTGCCGGGCAGTCCAGCACGACGCCGCCCACCGTGTACGCGGAGCCGTCGCCGTCCAGCACGGCGAGCGGGCCGTGCGGGAAGCGCGGGTCGACAGCGGGCGCGGCAGCCTTCTTCGCGGCCGGGCCTCGCGACCTCGCCGGGCGGCCGG
>NZ_JBEYXW010000113.1:0-2554 GCF_040645195.1 Saccharomonospora sp. NPDC046836 | reverse complement strand
TGTCAATGGCCATTCTTTTCTCCCCGTGGGCGGCCTGGGGTTTTCCCCGCTGGTGGCCACCTGGATCTCCCCGACGACGGCCAGATAATTCCCCGTCGTGGGTTGGGGTGGATCAGGTCAATGGCATCACTCCCTTGCCGGAGGTGGCTTGCGCGAGCCGGAAGCTGTCACCTTGGGTGACAACGACGTGGGCGTGGTGCAGGAGCCGGTCGACGGTCGCGGTGGCCAGGGTTTTGGGCATGATCTCGTCGAACCCGGAGGGGTGGAGGTTGGAGCTGACCGCGAGGGCGCGGCGTTCGTAGGCGGCGTCGACGAGGCGGTAGAAGCCCTCGGCGGCGTCCGGGCTGACCGGTAGCAGCCCGATGTCGTCGATGATGATCAGGTCGGTGCGGATCAGGCGGGCCAGCGCGCGGGTGATCGAGTCGTCGGCGCGGTGGCGGCGGACCAGGACGCCGAGGTCTTCGATGGTGAACCAGGCGACGGTCATCCCGGCTTCGACCGCGGCTTGGCCGAGCGCTTCGCAGAAGTGGCTTTTGCCGGTCCCTGATGGGCCGCAGACACACAGATTCTCCTTGCGCTGCACCCATTCCAAGGTTTTGAGCGAGTCCTGGGTCGGGCGTGGGATGGTGGATGCTTGCTCGTCCCAGTCGCCGAAGGTCTTCCCTGCGGGGAACGCGGCGCGTTTGCGTCGGGTGCGCAGGTTCGCCGCGTCCCGGCCGGCGGCTTCCTCGGCGAGTAGGACCCGGACGACTTCGGCGGGGTCCCAGCGTTGCGCTTTGGCGGTGGGGATCAGGTCGGTCAGTGTTTTGCGGATATAGGGCAGTTTCAGGCGTTTGGTCAGCTCGATCGCCTCGGCCAGCGGGTCACCGGCCGCGCCTGTGATGGTGCGCATCGGGGTTGTCATAGGTCAGCTCCGTCGGTGGTGTCCTGGGCGCAGCCGGGCAGGCCGAAGTTCGACCAGGCCGAGGTGCCCGGCTGCAGGCTGTGGGTTTCGCTGGCTTGGGTGGGTTTGCCGATCTCGCGGCCGGCTTGGTGGGCCAGGATGCGGATCACGTCGTTCTCGGCGAACCGGCCGGCGATCGCCGCCGTCCCGAGCGCCTGGTCGACCTCGGCGACCGGGTGCAGCTTGGCCAGCGCGACCGCCTCGGCCATCTTCGGCCGGATCCGCCGCGCCCCGGCCGCGGCGGCCTCGATGAGCCAGGCCGCCGCTCCCGGCCCGAGCGCGAGGAACGCGGCCTCCTCGGCCGAGGTCGCCTTCGGGACCCGGTCGCCGGATTTGTCCTCCCTCGGCGGGTAGTGCTCTTCGTTGATCGCGGGAGTTCCGGGCGCGGACCGCGCATGCCGGGCGACTTCGGCCGGGCCGTGCTCGCCGACTGCGGTCACGATCAGCTCGTCGCCGTGAAACCGCGCCCAGACCCGGGTGTCGACCAGCTCGTGCGGCACCGAGTAGCGCACTCCTTCCACTGAGATCGTGCAGTCCCAGTTCACCCGCCGCGTGGTGCCGAACGCGACGGTGAACGCCTGACTGGGCAACGGATGCAACCTCATGCGTTCCTCGGCCAGCGCCTCGGCCGGGCGGCGGCGGGTCTCGCGGTGCGGGCGGTCGTTGACCTGCTCGCAGAACTCACGGCAGGCGGTCTCGAGGTCGGCGAACCTGCGGTACTCGTCGAGCAGATTCGCGTCGGTAGGCACCAGATCGGCCTTGGCGATGCGCACGGTGGCCTCCGAGCCGCCCTTGGTCTGCGGGTCGGCCGGGACACAGGTCCGGATCGTCATCCCGTAGTGCCGCCCAACCTCGACGATCTCCGGGTTGCGCACCGCGATGGTCGCGACATGGTCGACCGACACGGTTTTCTCGTTGTCGGTCAGCGCATAGGTCGGCACCCCACCGATCCGCCGCAATGTCGTGTCCAAACAGGACACAATTGTGGGTAAAGTCTTATCCAGCACCGGAATCACGACCCGGAACCTCGACCATGCCAGCCACGCGCACCACAGCGAGGTGCGCCGCCCGCCGATCTGTGGGCCCTCGCCCCAGTCCCACTGCAGCCACAATCCCGGCTCGGTGATCCACGGCCGGAACACCCGCCGCTGCCCGGCCCGCAGCCGGTCCTTCATCTGCGCCACCGCCCGCCGAGTGGTGCGCTCACCGCCGGTGAACCCCATCGCGGTGATCCGCTTATGGACCACATCCGCCCGGACCCGCCCGCCGGACCGGACCACCAGCTCCTCGATCTTCTCCAGATACTCGTCGATCGGACGAGCCCGATGCTCACGGGCCGCCGGGCTCTGCCCGGCCGCGCGCAGCTGCACATACCGAGCCACAGTGTGATGGTCACACCCCGCCAGCTCGGCCGCCGCGCGGTAACTCCCCGTGAGGTCGTATGCCTCAAGGATCTCCATGATCTCCCTGCTCGTCTTCACCGGCCGACCCTTGCCGACCGGCATCCCGTCATGATCACCGGGGAGATATCTGGCCACCAGCGGGGAAATCACTGGCCACCTATGGGGCGGCAACTGGCCGCCTACGGGGATTTTTCACTGACCGCCGACA
>NZ_JBEYXW010000112.1:0-2593 GCF_040645195.1 Saccharomonospora sp. NPDC046836 | reverse complement strand
TGTTGGTTCCCTTGCCGGTGCGGACGTAGAGCGTCTGCCCCGGGCCGATCTTCGTGGTGGGGAACCGGTAGATGTGATTCTGCCTATCCCGCAAGCCCACTGCCAGACGGCCGGCTCGCCCTGGTCACGCCCGACGAGGAGGACGCCCGGCCGGCGCGGAGCCCGCTCCATCCGTACCGCCGCGTCGTCCCCGACCAGCACCAGCGGCGCGGCCTCCCACTCGCCCCGCCGCTCCGGCAGCGTGGCCAGAACCAGCGGCCGGGCCCCGGCGGCGGCACACAGCCGCAGCAGGTCGTCCAGGAGCACGGGGTCCTCGGTCACGATGAGCGGCCCCACCGGCCCCACCGGCCCACTGGGCCCGCCGCCCGCTCCCGGGGCCCGGACATCCCCATGGGCGCCCTCACTCCTCCCCTGCCGCATCTCGCGTCCCACGTGCTCGCCCACTCCTCGCCGCCCTGCCGTCGCCGCCATACCGATTCCTCCTCGTCCCGCCCTCACGGCCTCGTCCCGATCCCGCACCCGCACGCCTCCGCTCCCCGCCCAGGACCCGTCCCGCGCACGCCACTTCCCGCCACGTGCCCGACCGGCGCCCCCAAGCCATCGCTGGTCCACGCCCGTACTCCCCCGCTCCCTCGCCATCTCTCCGCCGCCCTCGCTCTCCGGCCCCGGGGCCGTCCGTCTCCGCGCAGCGGGACGCGCGTCCATCGCGTCGCCCCGCGCCGGCCGTGTCCGGTCCGTCCGCTCACGCGCACGCCGGACCGGTGGTCCGCATCCGGCCAAGGGGGAAGCCGCGTCGCCTGGGCCCCTGACGGGGAACCAGCGGAACCACTGCTTCCCCCTGGCCGAAAGTCGACGCACCCCGCCGCGTCCACAAAGAACCCGGCCTCGCGTCGACCCGAACTCAGGGCGAAGTCACGTGAACTCGCGCCCGAACTCCGGTTGCGGCATTCACCTTGCAGAAGCCTGGAAAATGATGTGGATCTTGGTCGAAAACCGTGGACTACTCGCAGGTTGTGAATAACTCCGTCACCCGGACGAGAACCGTCCGGCGGGAACTCCTCAAGAAGCCCCGAAGAGAGGGGCCGAGATCTCCATGAACATGGCGGAAGAACTCCTCAACAGCCGGCCCTCAGGCGGTAGAGGGGAGGCGGGAGGAGACAAGAGTGACGAACCCGAGCATGTCGTCCACAGGCCGCTGCCCTGACGGTGCGTAATCGAACGTCAGGCAGTGCGGGCATATGCCGAAGGCGCCTCGCGCGGCTCGCGTAAGGCGCCTTCGGTGGGACCGGACCCGTCAAACGTGCCCGGACATGCGACGACCCCCGCCGGGGGGGAGAGCGGGGGTCGTCCCCACGGCCGACTCGGGGGGGGGAGGAGTCGGACCGGGGTAACACGGTCGCGAACGATCCGTGACGTCCATGGTGTACCCGAGGGCCTTCTCAGGCAAACCCACGCGCCACACCTTACGCCGAATGGTGGGCGCCTATGCTCGACCCTGTGGAAAACCGCTCCTTGCCCCGCACCGCAGCCTTCTTCGACCTGGACAAGACGGTCATTGCGAAGTCGAGCACACTCACCTTCAGCAAGTCCTTCTACCAAGGCGGGCTCATCAACCGCCGCGCCGTACTGCGCACCGCGTACACACAGTTCGTGTTCCTCGCGGGCGGCGCCGACCACGATCAGATGGAGCGCATGCGCTCCTATCTCTCCTCCCTCTGCCGTGGCTGGAATGTGCAGCAGGTGAAGGAGATCGTCGCGGAGACCCTGCACGATCTGATCGACCCGATCATCTACGACGAGGCCGCCTCCCTGATCGAGGAGCACCACGCCGCAGGTCGGGACGTGGTGATCGTCTCGACCTCGGGGGCGGAGGTGGTCGAGCCCATCGGCGAGCTGCTCGGCGCCGACCGCGTGGTGGCCACCCGCATGGTGGTGGGTGAGGACGGCTGCTACACCGGCGACGTGGAGTACTACGCCTACGGGCCCACCAAGGCGGAGGCCGTGCGTGAGCTGGCCGAGAGCGAGGGGTACGACCTGGCACGCTGCTACGCGTACAGCGACTCGGCGACCGACGTGCCGATGCTGGAGGCGGTCGGCCACCCGCACGCGGTCAATCCGGACCGGACACTCCGCAAGGAGGCGGTGGCCCGGCAGTGGCCCGTTCTCGACTTCCACCGGCCGGTCCGCCTCAAGCAGCGCCTCCCCTCGCTCTCCCGGCCCCCGCGGCCGGTGCTGGTCGCCGCGGCGGCCGTCGGGGCGGCCGCCGTCACCGCCGGGGTCGTCTGGCTGACCGCCCGCTCCCGGCGGAGTCCGGCGGCCGCCTGAAGAAGTGGCCGCCCGGGTTCCGCTTCGGCCGCAGGAGGAGTACAAAGGAAGTAACGGCCCGCGAGACCAGGGACATCCGAGAGGATGACCTTTCACGCAGCAAGGCCCCACGGACCGCACAGGACCGCCGAGTACCCACGCCACGCAGGACCCGACGAATCGGGTAAGCCGTTCCAGGCACCGGGCAAAGACTCCGGCCGGGCGGCACATCGCGAGGGACGCTTGGTAACCCGACGGCCCTGTGAAGCAGCGGTACGCGTACGCGTAC
>NZ_JBEYXW010000111.1:0-2607 GCF_040645195.1 Saccharomonospora sp. NPDC046836 | reverse complement strand
CACGGCATCCGCGTGGTCGCTGCCGGAGAGTCGCTACTCGCGCCGCGCATCACACGCCGTCTCATCGCCCAGTTCACCGCACAACGAACAGCCAGGTCCACACGACCTGCACGTCCCCGGCGCCGAGCCCGATCAGGGCCACGCGCAGCAGCGGGCCCTCGGCGAGGTCGACGCCCCGGGCGCGGTCCTCGGCGAGGAAGTCGGCGAGCAGCAGCGCCCGTTCGGCCTCGGCCGCGGCTGACCAGTCGGCGAGGTGCACCGGGGCCTCCAGCTGCCGGCGCACCACCTGGACGGGCTCCGGTACGCCTTCCCAGACCAGCGAGACGCGCAGCGCGTCGGCGCGCTCCAGGACCCGCCGCCAGGCGGTGGCGAGCCGTTCGACGTCGGTGACGCCCTCCAGGGTGAAGGTCAGCTGCTCCAGGTAGGCGCCGGAGCCGGGGTCGGCCAGGGCGTGGAAGAGCATGCCGGACTGGAGCGGGGTCAGGGGGTAGATGTCCTCGACCGTGCGGCCGTCCCCGGCGATCCGGTCCACCTCGGCCTGGCCGAGGGGGACCAGCGGGAAGTCCGAGGGGGTGCAGCCGCCCGCGCCGGGGCGGGCGCAGTGCTCGGCGAAGGCGGCCAGTTCGGCGGCGAAGCTCTCGGCGAGGCCGCGCACCGTCTCCTCGCGGTAGGTGTCGGCCGAGTAGAGCCAGGAGAAGACGAGTTGTCCGTCCTGGACGGCGCCGACCACGTCCAGCAGGTGGGTACGGCGCTCGGCGGGGGCGTGCTCGCCGCCGACGGAGGGCAGGGCCGCGCCGAACAGGCCGGCCTCGCTCTCGTCGCCGGAGACGTCGAACTGACCGTGGTAGTTGAAGCTGACCAGCGGGTCGAGGCGGCCCACCGGGGCGTCGGCGAGGTGGCGCAGGGCGCCGTAGCCGATGCCGCGCTGCGGGACGGCCCGCAGCTGTTCCTTGACGCACTTGACCGCGTCGGCCCAGCCGCCGTCCGGGTCGTCCCCGGCCGGTTCGGGCAGGGCGAGGGCGATCGGGTGCAGCGAGGTGAACCAGCCGACGGTACGGGTCAGGTCGACGTCGGCGAACAGCTCCTCACGGCCGTGGCCCTCCAGGGTGACGGCGACCCTGTCGTGCCCCGTCCAGGTGCGCAGGGCGCGGGCGAGGGCGGTGAGCAGGACGTCGTTGGCCTGGGTGCGGTAGAGGGCGGAGCCCTGCTGGAGCACGGCTTCGGTCTGCGCGGCGGTGAGGGCGAGGGAGACGGCGGCCTGGGTGGCGACGGTGTTGCGGCCGCCCGGCAGGTCGACGGGGAGCGCGGTCCCGGCCTGCTTGCCGACGGCCCGCCAGTACGGGATCTGGTCGTCGAAGCCCCCGGCGGCGGTGTGCGCGGCCAGCCGCTCGGCCCACTGCCGCACCGAGGTGCCCTTCGGGCCCAGCTCCGCCCGGCCGCCCGCGGTGATCTGCTCGTAGGCGGCGGCCAGGTCCTCCATCAGGACGCGCAGGGAGACGCCGTCCATCACCAGGTGGTGGGCGACCACGGCCAGCCGCGCGGGCCGCCCGGTGCCCTGCCGCCCGACGACGAAGCGGATCAGCGGACCGTCCGCCAGGTCGAAGCCGCGGTGCGCGGCGAGGACGGCGGCGCGCCACCGGTCCTCCGGCGTGTCCGCCGGACCGTCCCCGGCGGTCAGGTCGTGGACGTCGAGGACCGCGTCGGTGTCGACGTCGCCGAGGTACGTGGCGGCCGGGCGCGGCCCGGCGGTGGTGTCGAAGGTGAGGCGCAGGGCGTCGTGGTGGGCGAGCACGGCGGTCACGGCGGCGCGCAGCGCGGCCGCGTCGTACGCGGGGGTGAGGGCGACGGCGACCGAGAAGTTGAAGTGCCCGGGCGCGGCCGGATGCGTCTCGAAGAACCAGGCGCTGGCCGGGAGCACGGGCACCGGGCCCGAGAGCGGGCCCTGTTCGGCGAGGACCCCGGCCGTCTCCCCGGCGGGCTGGACGGCCGGCGCGAGGGCGGCGACGGTCGGGTGGAGGAAGACGTCGCGGGAGGTGAGGGCGAGCCCGGCGCGGCGGGCGCGGGAGACCACCTGGAGGCTGATGATCGAGTCGCCGCCGAGGTCGAAGAAGTTGTCGTCGACGCCGACCCGTTCGACGCCGAGGATCTCGGCCCAGATGCCGGCGAGCAGCTGTTCGGTCTCCGTGCGGGGCGCGGTGTACGCGGTGGTGTCGGCGGTGAAGTGGGGTGCGGGCAGGGCGGCCCGGTCGAGCTTGCCGGCGGCGTTGAGCGGCAGCGCGTCCAGGGTGACGAAGGCCGCCGGGACCATGTACTCCGGCAGCGTCGCCGCGAGCAGCTCGCGCAGCTCGGCGTCGGGCACCTCACCGGTGGCGGCGACGTAGCCCACCAGGTGCCGGGCGTCGGGGGTGTCCTCGCGGAGGATGACGGCGGCCCGGGTGACCAGGGGGTGGGCGAGCAGCGCGGTCTCGATCTCGCCGGTCTCCACGCGGTGGCCGCGGATCTTGACCTGGTGGTCCAGCCGCTGCTGGTCACCGGGCTGGTCTTCGCGGTGTTCTGCACCAGCGCGCTGCGCCGTCAGCGGCCCGACGCCGTGGTGCTGCTCGGCGC
>NZ_JBEYXW010000110.1:0-2956 GCF_040645195.1 Saccharomonospora sp. NPDC046836 | reverse complement strand
CGCCGCGCTCATCGCCAACGCCGTCCGCCACTGGTGGGCGCAGGAGGGCGGCACGCTGCGCCCGCGCCCCGAGCGGCTGCTGGTGGCCGTCGAGGCGGGCTCGCGGGCCACCAGTCCCGACACCCTGCGGCGGGCCCTGGCGGAGTTCGCCGCCGCCTCCGGCACCGAGGTCACCGCCTGCCACCTGCCGCCGGCCACCTTGCGCTGGCGGACCGCCGAGCACCGCCTCTCCTGCCAGGTCACCGCCCGTTGGGACGGTCTGCCGGCCACCGGTGAGCACGTCCTGATCGGCACCGTCGGACCGCTCCAGGGCCAGATCTCCCGCGCCCTCACCGACCTCCCAGTCCCCCCTGGCGCCCGCGAGTGGAACTACACCCTGCGCCCCGGTCCGGCCACCCTCTGAGCGGCTCCGGGCCCCCCGATCGCAGGGGCCGGGGAGTGTTCGCGTGAGCTTACGAAGGTGGAAACCGCCCGGAGCCCGGGCAACAGTGGGCCTCTGCTGAGGCCGTGCGGTGAGAACTCCCGTGCGAACCCGGCGAAAAGCGAGCCGTCCACCGGGAGCGGCTCATCTCTACACGGGAACGGAGTCGCACTCCATGAGCGGCGGAGTCACTGAATTCGCGAAATCGGCACAGCTCTTCAATTCCTCGATCGCCACCTGGGCGGTCAGCGCGGCCTGGGACATCGACCTCTTCCAGGCGCTCACCGAGGCGGACGAGATCGACATACCGTGGTACGCCAAGAAGGAGGAGATGGACGAGCCCTCGCTGCGCTATCTGCTCCGGTCGCTCTCCTACGCCGACATCGTGAACGTCGACGTCGACCGGGTGACCAGAGGGACCACGTTCGAGGAATTCGCCCAGTCCAAGGGGCTTTTCCAGTGGCTCACCAAGGGCTACGGATCGCTTTTCCAGCGCATGGGCGAGGTCGTCTACGACCGGCACCGCACCGGCGACTACATCCGGCGTGACAGCACCGCCGTGAGCATCGCCTGCCGGGACGCCAACGACATCTTCATGGACGCCGCCTTCACCGAGGTGCTGAACGGCCTCGACTTCTCCGTCGCCGCGGACCTCGGCTGCGGCAGCGGGGAGCGCCTGATCCAGCTGGCCAGGCGCGATCCCTCGGTGAAGTGCGTCGGCCTGGACATCGCGGCCGGCGCCATCGAGGTCGGCACGGCGGCGGTGGCCGCCAACGGCCTCCAGGACCGGGTGACTCTGGTGCGCGGCGACGCCCGCAAGCTCGGCGAGTACGAGGCGTTCAAGGACGTCGAACTCATGACCTCCTTCCTGATGGGTCACGACTTCTGGCCGCGCGAGCAGTGCGTCGAACTCTTCCGGGGAATCCGCACGCAACTCCCCAACCTCAAGCACTTCGTGCTCTGCGACACCCACCGGAACGCGGACGACGAAACGCCGGATCTCCCGCTGTTCACCATGGGATTCGAGACGGCGCATGCGCTGATGGGCCAGTACATTCCCACCCGCGAGGAATGGTACGGGGTTTTCGAGGAGTCCGGCTGGAAGTGCGTGAAGCAGCACGTGTACAGCACTCCGGCGAACACCGTGATCTTCCAGCTGGAGCGGGCCGACAGTGAGTGAGCGCGCGTTCACGGGGCCGCACGGGTCAGGAGGAGCGTCATGACCGCCGTCGACGAGAAACCGCTCACGCTCCATTCCCTGGCCCTCAACGAAACGCCTTACCCGCCGCTGGATCCGGTGCGGAAGGCCATTGCCGACGGCATTCCCGAGCTGCATCGGTACCCGCAGTTCTACGCGGACGGCCTGATGGAGTTCATCGCGCGATGGCGCGGGGTGACGACGGAATCCGTGGTCGTCGGCAGCGGCTCGGTGGGCGTCGCGCTCCAGACCCTCCAGGCGTTCACCGACGGCCCGCAGGACGAGGTCGTCTACGGCTGGCGGGCCTTCGACGCCTACCCGATCATCACCGACATGGCGGGCGCCGGCCGCGTCGAGGTACCGCTGACCCGCGACGGGGAGCAGGACCTGGACCGCATTCTGGGCGCCGTCACCGACCGGACCCGCGTGGTGATCCTGTGCAACCCGCACAACCCGACGGGCACCGCGGTCAAGGCGGCGGCGCTGGAGAGGTTCCTCGACGCCCTGCCGCCGCACGTCCTCGTCCTGCTGGACGAGGCGTACATGGAGTTCGCCGGTGACGCCGTGCTGCCCCAGGGCGTCGACCTCCTCAAGGCCGGGCGGGACCGCCTGGTGGTCCTGCGCACCTTCTCCAAGGCGTACGGGCTGGCCGGCCTGCGCATCGGGTACGGCCTGACCACACCCGGGACCGCCCGCCGCATCCGGACCATGTCGGTTCCGTACTCCATCACCGAGACGGCGCGCACCGCCGTCGTCGCCTCGGTGGGCGCCGAGGCCGAGCTGAACGAGCGCATCGCCGCCCTCACCGCCGAGCGGGCCCGTATGCAGGCCGCGCTCCGCCAACTGGGCTGGCGGGTGATGGAGAGCCGCGCCAACTTCCTCTGGCTGGACGAGCCGGAGCGGTGCGCCGCCTTCCACCGGGCGTGTGCCGGTGCGGGGGTCCAGGTGCGGCTCTACCCCGGCGAAGGCATCCGCCTCACCATCGGCACCCCCGACGCCAACGACCTGGTGCTGCGGGCCGCGCGCGGGCTCTGAGCGGGACCGGGGAGGCCGGGGCTCCGCGCCGGCCTCCCCCCCCTCCCGCTCCCCGAACCCCAAGCCTCCCCGGAAGGGGAGCGAGACCGCCCTCCGACCGAGGGCGCCGAAAGGAACGACCATGGCCAACCCCTTCGACGACCCGGACGGAACCTTCAGGGTCCTGGTCAACGACGAGGGCCAGCACTCGCTCTGGCCGGACTTCATCGACATCCCGGACGGCTGGTCCACCGTCCACGGCCCGGCCGGGCGCGAGGCCTGCGCCGAGTACGTCGACACCCACTGGACCGACATGCGGCCGG
>NZ_JBEYXW010000109.1:0-3009 GCF_040645195.1 Saccharomonospora sp. NPDC046836 | reverse complement strand
GCGGGCGGGCTCGGTACAGACCGGTGTCAGATCTTGAGGCCCTTGCCCCGCAGCCAGCTGAGCGGGTCGACGCCGTCGCCGCCACTCGGGTGGATCTCCAGGTGGAGGTGGGGCCCGGTGACGTTGCCGGTGGCGCCCACACGGCCGATCACGTCGCCCGTGGTGACCTTCTGCCCGGCGCTGACGGACATCGACGACTGGTGGGAGTACCAGAGTTCGGTGCCGTCCTCCAGTTCCAGGATGGTGCGGTAGCCGTACGAACCGGCCCAGCCCGCTTCCTTGATGGTGCCGGAGTGGATCGCCTTCAGCGGGGTCCCGGTGGGGGCGGCGAAGTCGAGTCCGGTGTGATAGCCGGAGGACCACATGGCGCCCGCCTGACCGTAGGTCGAAGTCAGGGTGTACGAGGTGGTGGGGAGCGAGAAGCTGGCGGCGAGCTTGGCGAGGCGCTCGGCCTCCTCCTTCTTCCGCTTCTCCTCGGCCTTCTTCCGCTCCGCCTCGGCCAGCTTCTTCTCGGCGGCCTCCTGAACCTTCGCGGCCTCGGCGACGGCCTGCTCGGCCGCGGCCTGCTCGGCGGCGCGGGCCGCGCTCTGGTCGGCCTGGTCCTGCTGGTGCTCGGCCTGCTGGATGATGCGCGCCCGCAGCGCCTCGCCGGCGTCGGTGGTGCCCTGCTCGGTGTCGGCGACAGTGACCCCGGCGCCGGTGAGCGGGCTGGCCGTCACCTGCGTGTCGGACTCCTTGTCGGAGCCCAGCAGGCTGCCGACGCCCGGCAGCGAATCGGCGTCCGGGAGGGACGCCTTGACGGCGGAGAGGTCGGGGAGCGAGATGGAGACCGGGGGCTTCTCCTTGGCGGTGGCGATACCGCCGGCGCCCACCGCGGCGATGACGCCGACGCCGAGGACGGTGGAGGAGCGGGCGAGGCCGCCGCGCTGCTTCGCGACACGGTGCCGGCCGCGGACGGGACGGATGGACTCCTCGGTGGGATTCCATTCCTCCCAGGGCCCCCCGGCGGGTCCGTAAGCCGTGGGACCGGTGACCGGGTCCTCGTCGTTCGGCACGAACAGGGCCTCAGGGGCAGGACGGTTCGACGCCACGCGGGCGCTCTCCTTTCCTTCCTTCTCGCCTACCGGGTTAGCTGACGGGTTCGGAGCAGGAAGGTCTCCTACGGGCGCCTCGAAAGGCGTCCGATTCACCCCAAGGAGTGGTTCCCCGGTTCCCTACGGGATTCGGCGCATGCGCGCGGAGCCGTCTCGGGTGACGGCCGGGACAACCGCGCTGCGTTATCGAACGTTAATAGACACCCGGCCCGGATTCCAAGCTGTTCCGGATGATCGTTGGGCCCCGGGGCCCGGACGTACCGGGGCACCGAGGGGCGCATTCGGGCGAGTTGCCTCCACGGAACCACCACAGGAGCACCTGACGGTGTGTCAGTTGTTATGCGGGGAGCGTCCAGTCATTCACCCTCGGTGACGGCACCGGCGGCGCGCGGCCGCCTCCCGCCGGAGCCCGGGCGCCTCACGGACGGCGGAGCGCCAGCAACGCCATGTCGTCCTGCGGCCCGCCGCCGGTGTGCACGCGGACCTCCCGAGAGAGCACCTCCAGAAGGTGGTCGGGCGCCTCGAAGCGACGCCCCGTCAGCCGCGACGCCGGGTCGTAGAAGACCCCGTTCCGGTCCCGCGCCTCCGTCAGCCCGTCGGTGAAGAGCAGCAGGGTGGCGCCGGAGGGGAAGGGCGTCGCGTCCGAACGGTCCGGCCACACCCCGAGGTCCCCCATGCCGAGCGGAAGGGCCGGCTGGGTCGGCGCCAGCACCCGTACGTCTCCGTCGCCATGGAGCAGCAGCGGCTCGGGATGGCCCCGGTTGACCGTGCGGACGACGGACTGCCCGGGCGGGATCTCCGCCAGCAGCGCGGTGGTGAACCCCTCGAACTGGTCCAGTCCCTCCCGCCGCACCCCCTCACGGGCGAGGGCGCGTTCGAGCCGCTGGGCCACCTTCTCCAGGCTCGACTCCTGCTCGGCGGCCTCGCGGAACGCGCCGATGACCACGGCGACCGCCTCCACCGCGCCGAGCCCCTTGCCGCGCACGTCGCCGACGAGCAGCCGCACCCCGTGCGGGGTCTCCTGGACGGCGTAGAGGTCGCCGCCGATGAGGGCGTCGGCCTGGGCGGCCTCGTAGCGGGCGGCGATGTCGAAGCCGCCGATCCGCTCGGCGGGGATGGGCAGCACGGCACGCTGGGCGGCCTCGGCGATGCTGCGGGCGGTGGCGAGCTGCTCGCCACTGCGGCTGACCAGGCGGTTGCTGAGCAGAGCGAGGAGGGCGCAGGTGAGGATGGTGAGCAGCTCGGTGGTCGAGTCCACCCCGCCAAGCGTCCCGGTCTGCCACTGGAGCAGCACCACCACAGCCAGCGCGAGGGCCCCGGTCAGCACGGTGCCGAGGAGCGAGAAGAAGGGCGCGGCGATCAGCGGCGCCGCGGCGTAGAGCGGGCTGGCGTTGAAGCGCGGCGGCGCGGCCTGGTCGAAGATGACACCGGCGACGAGCAGCACCACCGGCAGCAGCCGCATCAGCGTCCGGGACCTGCTCCCCGTGAGCCGGTCCCCCTTGTAGCTGCCGAAGGTCTCCCGCCCGGTCGCACCCCGCCTCCCCGCCGGGGCCTTCCGGGCGGCCGGCCGGCCCGTCTCCTTCTCCGCGTCCTCACCGCGTTTCCCCACCAGCCTGTCTCCTGATCCATCGGCCGGCCCCCGGTCGGCCCGGCCCGGACACGCCCGCTCCCGCGTCAGCGCTTCCCCCATGCTTCCGCCCACACGGTGCGGCGGCGAGCGGGCAGCGCCCGAACGAGTACCGGCACCGGCGACGGCACACGACGAAGGCCCGGATTCCTCGAAAGGAATCCGGGCCTCGCCCTTCAGTAGCGGGGACAGGATTTGAACCTGCGACCTCTGGGTTATGAGCCCAGCGAGCTACCGAGCTGCTCCACCCCGCGTCGGTGAAATCAACTATACGCCATCCGGAAGGCT
>NZ_JBEYXW010000108.1:0-3126 GCF_040645195.1 Saccharomonospora sp. NPDC046836 | reverse complement strand
GTGGCCGGGGGCCCGCGGCTCACACCAGCTCGGGGGCGGGTCGCACGCCGCGGCCCGGTCCCTTGCCCGCGCAGGCCGGCGACTGGTTGAGGACCTCCAGGAAACGCTCCTTGAGCTGCGGGGAGGGCTCGATGCCCAGTTCGGCGGCCATCCGGCCGCGAGCCGTGTGGTAGGCCTCGATCGCCTCGGCCTGGCGTCCGCACCGGTACAGCGCCAGCATCAGCATCTCGGTGACCCGCTCGCGCCAGGGGTGCACGATGCTCATGCGCTTCAACTCTCCCAGGGCGGAGGGTATCTCCCGCTCCAGGTCGAGCCAGAGTTTGTCCTCGGTGGCGGCCAGGTGCTCCTCGGCCAGCTGGACGGCCACCGACTGGCACAGCAGCCCTCCGGCGACGTCCTGGAGGGGGGCGCCGCGCCACAGGCCCAGGCTCTGGGTGAGCAGCGCGGCGGCCGCGTCCCGGTCCTTGGCCATGAGCGAGCGGGCCCGGCCGACGCCCTGCCTGAAGGCGTTCATGTCGAGGTCCTGGGCGGGGAATTCGAGGCTGTAGCCGGTGGAGCGGGTGATCAGCGCCGGGGCGTGGTCCCCGCACTCCTGCAGGGTGCGGCGCAGTCGTGAGACGTGGGCCTGGAGGGCGTTCTCCACGGTCACCGGCGGCTGCTCGCCCCACAGTTCGCCGTAGAGATCCTCCGCGGGGACCAGCTGGCCGCCGTTGACCAGGAGCACCGCGAGCAGCACCCGCTGGTGTCCGCCACGGATGCTGCGGAAGTGCCCCTCCACCTCGATTCCGACAGAGCCGAGAACGTTGAACTTCACTGGCTGTACCTCCCCCTGCCTGTCGCCCCCGGACGTGTCGCCGCGGGGGCGGTACGGACGTGGTGTCCGCATCGAACGTGGCACCGGTGGCTTGAGCGCCACTGGAGATCGGGCATGGGCGTGGTGGGCGGGTCACCGTGCGCGGGGCGGCGGGCGGGCGGCGCTGTGCGGCATCCCCACGGGCCTCAAGTTGTCCTCAAGTGTCCCTTGAGTCGGCTGTGTCATAGTCAGTTGTGATTCCGTCCGGAGCCTCGCGCGACCGGCCGGCAGCCCTATGCAGTCGTTATCGATCAAGGAGTACGCGTGAGTGACCTGACCGAACTGGCCGGCCGTTACATCGCCATCTGGAACGAGGCGGACGAGGCCAAGCGCGCCGCCGCGATCTCCGCTCTGTTCACCGCGGACGCCACGTACACCGACCCGCTGGCGGACGTGCAGGGGCACGACGGTATCGGAGCTGTCATCGCGGGCGCGCGCGACCAGTTCAAGGGCTTCGAGTTCAAGATCCTCGGCGAGGTCGACACCAACCACCACATCGCCCGTTTCCAGTGGGAGCTGGTGCCGGACGGCGGCGGCGAGAACGTCGTCATCGGCTTCGACGTCGCGGTCGGCGACGGCGCCGGAAAGATCAAGGGTGTGTACGGCTTCCTCGACAAGGTGCCCGCCGGCGCCTGATCCCGGCCCGCGGCACGGGTGACACCGGGCGGATCCCCGCGCTTGGGGGTCTGCCCGTTTCCGTCCGCGCGCAGCGACCCAGCACGACTGACGATCTCCCCCACTAGGAGCACCACGATGACTACGGACACCGGGTCCGACCCCAGACTCGAGGACGAGGTGACACCACCGGCCGGCACGGACGGCCCTGGCTGGGGTGCGCTGGCCATCGTGATGGTGGGCACGTTCATCACCGTCCTCGACTACTTCATCACCAACGTCGCCGTGCCCACCATCCAGAGCGACCTGGGCGCCAACCACGCCCAGTCCCAGCTGGTCCTCGTCGGCTATGGCGTGGCCTTCACGGCTGCCATGATCACCGGTGGCCGGCTGGGCGACCTCTTCGGCCGTAGGCGCATGTTCTCGCTGGGCATGCTCGGATTCACCATCGCCTCCGGGCTGTGCGCCATCGCGCAGAGCCCTGACGCCCTGATCGTCTTCCGGGTGCTGCAGGGCGCAGCCGCGGCCCTGATGGTCCCGCAGGTGCTCGGCATCCTCGGTGTCGTCTACACCGGTGCCGCGCGGGCCCGCGCCTTCGTCGTGTACGGCCTGGTGATCGGCATGGCCGGGGTCTTCGGCCAGGTCATCGGCGGCGCGCTGATCTCCATCGACGTGGCCGGGCTCGACTGGCGGACCATCTTCCTGATCAATCTGCCGGTCGGCGTGGTGGCGCTGATCCTGACGCCGCGGCTGATCCCCGAGTCCCGCGGCGAGGACGGCGGACGCCTGGACCTGGCCGGCGCGGTGCTGTCCACGGCGGCCCTGGTCGCCGTCGTCTACGCGCTGGTCCAGGGCCAGGAGCAGGACTGGCCGCTGTGGAGCTGGCTGCTGCTGGCGGCCTCGGTACCGCTGGGCGCCGGCTTCATCGCACAGCAGCGCCGCCGCTCCCGCCAGGGGCGCAGCCCGCTGATCGACCTGGAGCTGTTCCACGGGCGTGCCTTCTCGGTGGGCCTGGCCGGCATGCTGTCCTACTTCCTGGCGATGGGCTCGTTCTTCTTCCTGCTCGCGCTCTACCTGCAGCAGGGCCGCGGCCTCTCGCCGGCCGAGGGCGGGCTGGTCTTCCTGGTCCTGGGCACCGGGTACTTCGGCTCGTCGCTGGCCTCCGCCCAGCTGGCCGCGCGGCTGGGCCACCGGCTGTACTCGACGGGCCCGCTGATCCTTGCCGCGGGTTACATCGCCACCGGGCTCACCGCGCGGTGGCTGGGCACCGACGGCAACATCCTGTGGATCATCCCGTCGCTGGTGGTCGCCGGGCTCGGGATGGGCATGACCACCGGTCCGCTGACCGGTGCCGTGCTCGCGGGCGCCGACCCCAAGCACGCGGCGGCGGCCTCCGGGGTGACCAACACCGTGCAGGAGGGTGCGGTCGCCATCGGGGTGGCCGTCGTCGGCGCCGTCTTCTTCCCGGCACTGGGCGGCGGGGCGCCGTCGGACTACCCGCACGCCTTCGACATGGGTCTGATCCCTCTGGTGGCCTTCTGTCTGGCCGCCGGCGTGATCGTGCGGTTCATGCACCCGCGCGCCGAGCGGTGAACGGCCACCGCGGCTGAACCCTCGCACCGCCCCCGGACGGCCGGGCCGACGTACCTCGTCGGCCC
>NZ_JBEYXW010000107.1:0-3453 GCF_040645195.1 Saccharomonospora sp. NPDC046836 | reverse complement strand
ACCGACGGCGGCGTCATGCTCGGTGTCCTGCTGGTGGCCGCAGTACTCACGATGCTGATCGCGCGGTCGCTGCTGCGCCCGCTGCGGCTACTGCCGCCGAGCACGATGAGTTCCGGCCCGAACAGGTTGACCACGTTGACCAGTCCCAGTGCGAGCCATTCGGCGAACTCGCCGAGCCTGGCCCGCGACGCGTCGGCGTCGCGGGCCAGCCCCCGCAGCTCCACCACGATCGCGCCCCGCGGGGTGGTCTCGGGCAGTCCGAGAGCCCTGCACAGCGCAGCCTCACCGACCTCGGTCTCCCAGCAACCCGCATTCCCGCAGTAGCAGGCCCGCCCCTCCGGCCGCACCACCATGTGCCCGAGCTCGCCCATGTATCCCGCCGCGCCACGTAGAGACGCGCCCTGCGCGATCACTCCCCCACCCACGCCGATGTCGGCGGACACGAAGACCGCGTCCGACACCGCACGGGCGGCGCCACGCAGATGTTCGGCCAGCGCACCGAGCTCGGCGTCGTTGCCGACCACGACGGGTACGTCCAGCGCCGCGCTCATCCGCGTGCCGAGCGCCAGGTCGGTCCAGCGCAGGTTCGGCGCCTCGTGGACGTGACCGTCGGAGCGCCGCACCACGCCCGGCACCGAGATGCCCGCCGCGACCGGGGGAAGGCCGAGGTCGCCTGCGAGCAGAGCAGTGGACTCCAGCACGTGCGTGATGACCTCGGCCGGTTCACGGGTGCGGCCGTGCAGGTTCCAGCTGTTGCGGCCCAGGATCTGCCCGCCGAGCCCGACCAGCGCCATCGCCACGTGTTCCACCTGGATGTCCACCGCCAGCACCACTGCGGCCTGTGGCTGCGGCAGTACCAGCAGTGACGGCCTGCCCGCGCCCCGGCCCGGCCGGGGCACCCGCTCCTCGACCACACCGGCCTTGGCCAGGCTGTCCACCAACGCCTTGATCGTGCTGCGGTTGAGGCCAAGCGCCGTCGCCAGCGCGGCCCGCGTGGACGGGCCACCGACGTGCAGACGACGCAGCAGGCTGGAGCGGTTGTACCGGCGCACCTCGTCGGGTCTGGCAACGGGTGTGCTGGTCACGACCGTATCGTTCCATCACCTGAATTCATCGTGTCGCTGAGGCCGCGCGCCGCCGCGACAGCGCGTCCACGGTGGCGGCGAGCAGCAGCACCAGACCGGTCACGATCGACACCACGGCGGCCGGCTGCCGGAGCAGCCCGAGGCCATTGGACACCACGGCGAGCACGGTGCCGCCGATCACCGCGTCGGACACCCGGCCCCGGCCGCCGAACAGCGACGTCCCACCGATGACGGCCGCACCCACCGCGAAGAGCAGGGTGTTGAGGCCACCGGCCTGGGGGTCGACCGAGCCGACCTTCGATGAGTACACGATGGCCCCCAGCGCGGCGACCGACGAGCACACCACGAACACACTCGCCCGGATCTTGGTGACGTTGATTCCCGCACGCCGGGCCGCCTCCCGGTTACCGCCGACGGCGTAGATGTGCCTGCCGTAGCGGGTCCGGTTCAGCACGAAGGTCCCGATGACCAGTAGCCCCAGCACGATCGGCACCACATAGGGCACGCCGGTGATCTCGATGTTCGGGTTCGACGAGCGGTTGACGGTGAGCAACGCGGTCGCCGCCAGGCCGATGGCGGCGATACCACCGACCTTGAACAGCACGATCGGTGTCGGCTGCGTCACCAGGCCACGCCGCAGGCGGGTGAAGTGCTTGCCCAGGGTGACCGCGGCGAACCCGCCGACAGACAGCGTGAACAGCAGCCAACTGCCCACAATGGACAGATTGCCGTTCGCGACGCGGTCCAGCACCGGCGACGAGCTGATGCCGATCACCCCGCCCTCGCCGATGAACTGCAGGATCACGCCTTGCCAGGCAAGGAAAAGCGCCAGCGTGACCACAAAGGACGGCATGCCGATCCTGGAGACCAGGAAGCCGGTGATGCATCCGATCGCCGTTCCGGTGCACAGGGCGAGCAGCATCTCGATCCACGGGTTCGCGGCCATTCCGGACACGGCGAGGACGATGCCCAGCACGGAGACGGCCATCCCAGCCCAGATCCGCAGCAGCGCCGCGAGTACCGCACCGAGCGCGAGCGCGGCGACGAACAGGATGAAGACGGTGGAACCCATACCGCCCAACAGGTTTCCGTTCTGCGCGAAGTGCATGGCCAACACCGCGGCGGCGACCCCGGAGGCTGTCCCGGCCGAGAGATCGATCTCGCCGATCAGCAGCACGAACACGATGCCCATGGCGATGATCGTCTGCCCTGCGCCCTGCGCGAGCAGGTTCGCGAGGTTGTTCAGCGAAAGGAACACATCGGACAGTGCCGCGAACATGACGACGAGCGCGACGAGGCCCAGCAACGCGGGCAGGGAACCGAGCTGGCCTGCACGCAGGCGGGAGAAGTAGTCACGCACCGCCTCCGACGTCGACATGGTGGTGGTGTCGATGCCGAAGTCGCTGATCGCCGTGTTCGACGGCGCCGCGGGAGTCTGCGTCATGATGGGTTCTTTCTGGCTCATGCCGGACCTGGCTCTAAAGAACGGCGTGTTCGGGGCGGGCGAGTCCGATGTCGCCGGATCGGCCCGCGGTGATGAGCTCGACAACCTGGCCATGGGTGACGTCCTTGGTGTGGACTTCGGCAGCCATCCGACCGAGATAGAGCACGGCGATGCGATCGGCGACCTCGAAGACGTCGGCCATGTTGTGACTGATCAACACCACTCCGAGGCCCTGCTCGGCCAGCCTGCGGACAAGGTCGAGTACCTGCCTGGTCTGCGCGACGCCGAGTGCGGCGGTCGGCTCGTCGAGCAGCACGACCTTGCTGTCCCACAGCACCGCCTTCGCGATGGCGACCGTCTGCCGCTGCCCACCGGACAATGCGGAAACGGGCGTGCGCACGGATTTCACCGTGCGCACCGACAGCGAGGCCAGGGTGTCCCGCGCCGCGTTCTCCATGCTGGCCTCGTCGAGCAGCCATGCGCTGCCCCGCTCCCTGCCGAGGAACATGTTCTGGACGACGTCGAGGTTGTCGGCCAGCGCGAGGTCCTGGTACACGACCTCGATGCCGAGGGCCGCGGCATCCTTGGGATCGCGGATGTGCACGTTCCTGCCCTGGAACCGGATGTTCCCGGAATCCGCGCCATGGATGCCGGCAACGCATTTCACCAGCGTCGATTTGCCGGCCCCGTTGTCACCGACGAGCGCGGTGACCTCACCGGCACGGACCGCGAAATCCACGTCGTGCAGCACGTGCACCGGGCCGAAGCTCTTGTTGAGGCCGGTGATCTGGAGGATGGGCTCACTCATCGTTGTCTCTCCCTGCCACGGGGGCGGGCCGCGCCCGGCGGCCTCCGCGGCCTGTACCAGTTCCTCGCCCTCGGCGACCGTGGACCCGATGGGCTTCTCGGTGTAGATGTGCTTGC
>NZ_JBEYXW010000106.1:0-3559 GCF_040645195.1 Saccharomonospora sp. NPDC046836 | reverse complement strand
GTCGGGCTCCACGAGCGGCACGGCGGTGTCGCGGTGCACCTTCACCGCCCACTCGACGTGCCCGGCGACCCGGTGCAGGGCCTCGCTCAGCCGCTCGGCGTGCTCCTCCATCACGACCCTGGTGCGGACGTCGTTGGCGTAGAGGGTGGCCAGCGGCAGCGGCACGGTGGCGGCGCCGGCCGCGGCGGCGCTGACCACGCGGTGGTGGGTGCGGGCGCACCGTTCCAGGTCGAGGCGGTCGGTGAACCGCTGCCGCAGCGCCTCCTCGGTGAACTCGGCGGCCGGCACGTCCTGCACGACGGCGGTCAGCGAGCCGAGCGGCAGCAGCCGCACCGGACCGCCGCCGTCGTGGCCGGGGCTGTGGATCTCGGGGCCGCCGGTCCGGCGGACGGCGTAGACGTACGTCGCGAAGGTCATGCGGAGGACCTCCTCTCGCTCGGGGACCTGGTGGTCCGTTCTGCCGCGCCGTCCTCCTCGCCGTCGCCCGGGTCCAGTTCCCTGAGGCGGCCGCGCAGGAAGGCGTTCTCCTCCATGAGTGCGTCGCGTTTGGCGCGGGAGGAGAGGGCCGGGTCGGTCTCCCACCAGTCGATCCCCGCCTTCCTCGCGGTGTCGACCGAGGAGACGAACAACCTCAGGCGGATGGTGAGCAGTTCGATGTCGAGCAGGTCGATCTTGATGTCGCCGGCGATGACGATGCCCTTGTCCAGGACGCGTTCGAGGATGTCGGCGAGGTTGCCCGAGGAGGGACCGTTGTGCGGCAGCACGTCGGTCTGCTCCCAGCCCTGCAGACCTGCCGGGGCGCCACTCACCGCTCCTCCTCCTCGTCCTCGTCGTCGTAGCCGCCCTCGTCGTCGTACTCCTCGTCCTGCTCGCCGTCCTCGTCCTCTTCGTCCTCCTCGCGGTCCTCGCGGTCCTCGTCCTCTTCGTCCTCTTCGCGGTCCTCGTACTCCTGGTCCTCGGAGTCCTCGTTCTCCGACTCCTCGTCCTCCCGCGCCTCCTCGTCGGTGCGGACCACCTCGCCGTCGCGGATCTCGCCGCGCCAGCCCTCGATCTCCGGGTCGGGGCCGAGGGTGACATGGCGGGCGAAGTGCTTGAGGTCCAGGCGCAGCCGGCGGCCCTGGGCACGCCAGAGGTTGCCGGTCTTCTCGAAGAAGCCCGCCGGGTAGTACTCGACGATGGCGACGACCCGGGTGAGATGGGGCGCCAGTTCGTGGAAGGTGACGGCACCCGCCGTGCTGCCCTTGGAGCCCTCGGAGGTCCAGACGATCCGGTCGTCGGGGACCTGCTCCTGGATGGTGGCCGTCCAGCTCCGCTCCGAGAGGAAGACCTTGGCCTTCCAGTCGGTCTCCTCGTCCTCGTTCTGGGTGACCGACTTGACGCCCTTCATGAACGAACTGAAGTCCTCGAACTGCGTCCAGTGGTCGTAGACCGTCCGCAGCGGCACCGGGATGTCGATCGACTCGACGATGTTGGTGACCTTGGTGTCGCCGGTGGAGCCGGTGCCGCCGCCGAACGCCTCCTTGACCTTGCCGACGGCCTTGTCCTTCACGTCCTTGGCCTTCTCGGAGGCCATCGCCTTGACCGGCGACTCGCCCTCCATGACCCGCTTGCCGGCCTCGCCGGCCGGCCCGCCGACGGACTCGGTGAGTTTCCCGGTCAGGTCGGTGACCTTCTCACCCGCCTTGTCGGCGAGGCTCTGGGCACGGGCGCTCAGGTGCGACCGGGCCTCCTCCTTGAGCCGGTCGAACGCCGAACCCTGCTCGTCGTCCTTCTTCGCGGCCATCTGCCGTCACCCCTCTCGCCCGGAGCGACGGGCACTCTTCGCCGGCGGCTTCTTCGCGGCGGACTTCTTGGCCGGTGCCTTCTTGGCCGTCTTCTTCGCCGGCCGCTCGTCCGACGCCTTCTTGGCGGGGGCCTTCTTGGCGGGGGCCTTCTTGCCGGGCGCCTTCTTCTCCGGAGCCGGCTGCTTCGCCGCCTTCTTGGCGGACCCCTCCTCCGCGGGCTTGCGTGCGGCGGACTTCTTCGCCGGGGGCGACTTCTTGCTGGGTGCCGACTTCTTCGCGGGGGGCGACTTCTTGGCGGCGGGCTTGCGGCGGGGGGCCGGCTCCGGCTCGGGCTCCTCGTCCTCGTCCTCCTCTTCCTCTTCCTCTTCCTCTTCCTCTTCCTCTTCGTCTTCGTCCTCGTCCTCGTCCTCGTCCGCCTCGCCGAAGTCGTCGTCCTCCCCTTCTCCCTCCTCGTACTCGTCCTCCGGCTCGTCCTCCCACTCCTCGTCGTCCTCGTGCTCCCCGGGCTCCTCGTCCTCCTCGGAGCCCGGGGAGCTGAGCAGTGAGGTGCGTTCGCGCAGGGAGTCGGCCAGCGAGTCGAAACGCCGGTCGGCCGCGGCGGTCAGCGCGGTCCTGCCCGCCGTCAGCAGGTCGCCGCGGACCTGGTCGCTGAGCGCGTTGAACTGCGGGGTCTCACGGAGCCGGTTGACTCCCTCGGTCACCAGCTCCTGCGGGCTGAGCTTGAACCGGCGTCCGGCCAGATAGGTACCGACGGTCAGTGCCAGCTTCGCCTTGCGGGTACGGCCGAGGGCGTACCCGGCGGCGACCGCGGTGGCGAGGGCCACTTTGTTCGTGTCGTTCATCAGTGACTTCCCAGGGGTGGGGGTGCGGGGTGAGTGGGAGCCGTGCCCGGTGGGCTGCCCTCCAACAGGTCCAGCAGGCGCTCCTCCTCCAGCTCGAAGCGCTCCTGGTCGATCTCGCCCTCGTCCAGCGCGCGGTTGAGCGCGGCCAGGCGGGCGCGCAGGACGGCCGGGTCGGCGGTCTCGCGTTCGGCCGTCTCCTCCAGCCGGTCGGCGATCCAGGCGACGCCGCGTGCGGGGGCGAGCGGCAGGGTGAGCAGTCCGGTGAGGAGGCCCATCTCAGACCGCCGCCCTGTGCGGCGCCGGGGCGGCGGCCGCCTCGGCGGGGACGAAGCTGTAGCAGGGCAGCGGGCCGGTGAGCAGCAGTTCCGCCCGGCCGGCCAGGGCGGCGGCGAGGCGGTCCGCCTCGGCGCGCAAGGCCGCTTCGGCGTCCCGGTCCAGCAGCAGCGACACGTTGAGGACGCACCCCTCGACCTGCGGTCCGTCGCACCACTGAGCCGCGAGCGGGACCAGGCCCCGGCGGACCCGTGCGGCGGCGAGCGTGGCCCGCCGCTCCAGCGCGTCCGACACCGCCTGCCCGAGCCGGACACTCGCCTCGTAACCGGGGCGGCGCAGTCCGCGGTCGCGCATGGCCCGCAATCCCGGTTCCTCGGCGAGGAGTCGGGCGAGGGCGGCCTCGCCCTGCGGGGGCATCGCCTTGACGTTCATCTCGACGCGGCCGCCGACCCGCTCCAGCGCCCGTTCGTAGGCGGAGCGGCGGGTGGCCAACTGGTCGAGCAGGACGGCCTCGTCGGGCAGCACCACCCCGAACCGCATCGGCAGGACCGGCCCGTCGGCGGCGAGCGCCCCCAGCAGCTCCTGGTGGGCGGTGAGGTCCCGACGCCGGGCACGTAGCCCGGGCGGGGCGTCGCCGACCCCCGCGGCCGGCGCATCCGG
>NZ_JBEYXW010000105.1:0-3703 GCF_040645195.1 Saccharomonospora sp. NPDC046836 | reverse complement strand
CCGCTGCCCACCGCGCCGGTAGCCTTAAGTGGGCAGGTGCGGTGGGCAGCGGCGGCCTCCGGGCTGCACGGGCTGCCGCACCGGTCGCAGACCCCGCGCACCTCCTGCGGGCAGCAGGGACAGGCGCAGCGGTTTCGGACAGCGGGCACGCTGTAGCCGCCGATGTACCAGTCGGTGTTGCCGCAGCAGAAGCCGCATTCGCCGATGCGGCACGGTGCGCACAGGCCGCTCACGACCGGGCCTCCGCGCAGGCAGGGCAGGCGCGCGGGAACCACGAAGCCCACGGGCACTGCGGGTCCGGGCGCACGCCGAGGTCCACGGCCGTGGCGGTATCGAGGCGCCCGGCGCACCACACGCACTCGGTGCCCCGCAGCTGCCGCTCACCGAGAGCGTTCGGCTGCGGTAACTCCTGCACTGTCGTCGCCATGGTCATCCCCTGCTGTCCGATCGAGATCAGCAGGATGGCGCGCGGCCGAGGCCGGAACGCTTACAGATCTGTGAGCGTTACACCCCCACCCAGGCGGCCATGCGCGTCAGCCGCTCGGACGGCCGGCGGGGTGGTGTGCAGCAGCCCGCGCACCGTCTCCCGCGTCCGGGGCAGGTAGCGGGTCTGCTCCGGGGCGACCGCCCGCGCCTCGACCAGATGCCTCAGCGACGTGTCGCCGAGGCCGGTCTCCATCTCGGCCATGGCCCGGTCGACGAGGAAGCGGGCCCGGCGCGACGTCATCGCCGACGGCGGGATGCGTAGAGCCCTGGCCTGCTGGAGCGCATCGTCGTACTGGCGCATGGTGATCGCGGCGCCCATCGCGTGAAGGCGGACGTTGAGCGCGCCGAAACCGAGCCAGTGGATCGACTGAGCCGGGCCGGTGCGGGCGGCCAGTTCGCGGGCCGCCTCGATGTGCCGGGCGACGCCCGCCCGGTCCCGGGCCCGCGCGGCAACCGCCGACGCCCCAAGATGCAGCTGCCCGGCGACAGCCAGGGCCTCGCGGGACGACTGCCCGTCCAGGGTGTCGTGGCCCGCCTGGACGAGGCGCAACCCAAGCTCAGAGTCCTGCCAGGACAGGGCGCGCTTGTACTGGCGGATCGCCGCCAGATACGGGTCGGAGGCCCGCTCGGCGGCCCACCCCATCCTCTCCAGCGCAAGAGCGGCGAGGTCCCGGTGCTCCAGCTTCAGGGCCACGTCGTGTGCAGACCGGTAGGTGGACGCGAGCGCCCGCCAGCCTTCCGTGGATGGAGAGGTCAGCGCCACGCGGGTCAATTCGGCGATGAGGTCTGGCAGCGCGCTCGCGGCAGTGCGCAGGTGGGTCGCCCGCACCTGCTGGCACACGCGGTTGGCAGCCTCCGCCATGGTCTGGACCGGGCGGGTTGGGCGCTCCACATCCGGCGCCAGGTCGTACAGGTCGAGGGCCTCACGGATCGGGCGCACGATGTCGGCCCGCTGGCCAGATAGTTGGTCGGTCACGGCAGATCCTGTGAGCAGGGAGACGTCGATGCGCAGGGCTGCGGCGACCGCCGCGACCAGCTCCGTCGACGCTGCGCGCGCCCCGCACTCCACCTGATTCAGGAGGCTGTAGGAGAACGGGATGCGATCGGCAAGCTGTCGTTGGCTGAGTCGCGCCCGGCGCCGCTCCCTACGGATGCGGCCACCTGTGCTGTCGTCGTCCGGTGTGGGCATACTGGTCCCCCTGTTCCTGACTCGTCATCTGGAACATACCCGCGCCGCCCGGCGACGGGACCTCAACCGCCTCCGGTCGTCCACCGCTCGGGGGCGGTTGCGTCCGCTGTGGTCGGCGCGGTGGGATGTGCCGATGACGACTCTGTACCTCTTCGGTTCGGCTGCTCCTCCGATCCTCGGCGTCGGGGCGGTGATCGAGGACGCACAGCAGCGCGGCCTCGATGTGTGCCTCGGCCTCACCCCGGCAGCCGCCCACTGGCTGGAGCCGCAGGCGGCCGAGCTGGAGCGGTTGACCGGACACCCGGTCCGGTCCGAGTACAAGACGCCCGGGACCGCCGACGCGTGGCCGAAGGCAGACGTCGTGCTGTTCGCGCCCGCCACCTTCAACAGCATCAACTCGTGGGCCCTCGGCATCACCAGCTCATTCGCCGTCGGGGTGTGCGCCGAAGGCATCGGCAAGGGCATCCCGCTGGTGACCATGCCGTGCGTGAACGCTGCCTACGCGCAGCACCGAGCGCTGGACCGGAGCGTCGCCGAGCTGCGCGGCATGGGAGTGAGCGTGCTGTACGGGGAGGGCGGGTTCCAGCCGAATCCACCCGGCGAAGGCCGCGAGTTCCCATGGCGCCTCGCCCTCGACGAGGTCGAGCGCGCTGTCGGCGCGGGGCGCTAGCCTGCCCCCATGTCCTCCCTGCCTGCTGCCCGGCCGCGTCCTGCGTCGGTGGTGAACGCGGAGATCCGCGCGCTGATGCTGCGCTCGGGCGGCCGCCTGGCTGCCGGAGATAGGGCCCGGTACGTAGCGCTGCTCGCGGAGTGGGCGGAAGCGGTCCGCGATGCCGTCCGACCTGCGGCGTAGTATCCGGCCGTGGACATCCCCGACACCTTGATCGACCTCCAGCGCGCCGCCGACGCGGAGTGGGCGCACCTCGCCGAGCTGACCGACAACGACGAGCGGGGGCAGCAGGGGCGCGCGTGGTACGACGCTGGCGCCCGGGCCCAGGCCGCCGTCACCGAGTGGGCGCGTGAGGCCGCGCGGCAGTCGGCCCCGCACCCGTGGGGATGCTCCTACCGCGGCCACCCCGAGGGTGACCATCTCTCCGTCGGCCCCGCACCCGCGGGGATGCTCCCTCCGACCGGATGGTGACTGCCGCTCAGGCGGAGTCGGCCCTGCACCCGCGGGGATGCTCCCCGCAACTGGATGCGCTTGCCCTCGAAGGGCGTTCGCCGCCCCCACGGCAAGGTTCTTCTCCCACCGACGACCGGGACAAGTTCTGGCGCGATCTCATCAAGGCCATGACGGAACAGGCCCGCCATCTCACCGCCGACACGCGGGCGCCGAAGACCCGGCCGCCGCCCTGCCACTCTTCTCATTCGGTTGACGCGCCGACCAGACTGCCCACGCAAAGCTCTTGCCAAGAGAGGTAGAGGTCGTCTGCTCGGCTGTCGCGATCGCCGCGTCGATCCGGGCCAGCCACATCGCGTGCCACGTCCGCAGCACGTGCAGGCGCGGCAGGTCGGCGGGCAGATCGGACATGCATTCGAGTCTAGGTATGTTGGTGTCGGCGGCGTGCGGCACCCCCCTGCTTGACTTCGAAACGCCGCCTTCGCCTCCCCCTCCCCCATCAATCCGCCGGCCTGGTACCGGGGCCGCGTCGCCTGCATGGAAATCTCGCTCGCCACGGTCCTCGCCCTTGCACTCTGCGGCCAACGGGCCCACTGGGTGCTGGGCGCACGGCAGTTGCCCACCGAGGCACATGCGTGGGTGTGGACCGAGGACGACGCATTCGGGCTGTCCGGCCGCGACCGCCCGGCCCCCGCCGCCTCTGGGTCGGGGCCCTCGCCGCACCTCTCGTGCCGAAAGGGTGACGCACATGAATGAAAATGAGGCATCCTCGCGGTAACCTCCCAGGTCAGCAAGTGTCGGCCCCGCACCTGCGGGGATGCTCCCAGGCGCCGGTTCCGCTCGCCCTCGGGCGCGGTGTCGGCCCCGCACCCGCGGGGATGCTCCCTGCGGGCCGCGCTCGCCGCCCG
>NZ_JBEYXW010000104.1:0-4015 GCF_040645195.1 Saccharomonospora sp. NPDC046836 | reverse complement strand
CACCCCTGCGCAACGCGGCCACCGCCAGATGCAACGCCACCAACGACGACGAACACGCCGTGTCCACCGACACCGCAGGCCCCTCAAGACCCAGGGTGTACGCCACCCGGCCCGACGCCACACTCGCCGCGCTCCCACTACCGAGATGGCCCTCGTACTCTTCGAGCCCGTCGGTGACATGCATCAGCCTGGCGGCGTAGTCGTTGTTCATCAGGCCCGTGAAGACGCCGGCCCGGGTCCCCCGCAGGGAGCGCGGATCAATGCCCGCCCGCTCCAGCGCCTCCCACGACGTCTCCAGCAACAACCGCTGCTGCGGATCCATCGCCAGCGCCTCACGCGGCGAGATGCCGAAGAACGCCGCGTCGAACTCCGCGGCCTCATACAAGAACCCACCCGCAGGCGCGTAACTGGTCCCGGGCCCGTCGCGGTCCCCGCCGAACACCCCCTCCACATCCCAGCCACGGTCCCCCGGGACATCCCCGATGACGTCCACACCGGCCGAGACCACCCCCCACAACGCCTCCGGAGACTCCACACCCCCCGGAAAACGGCAGCCCATCCCCACAATGGCGATGAGGTCGTCATCGTCATCGTCGGCGGGTGTTTCGAAGGACGTGGCCGCCGCCGGAGTGAGGGGCCCCTCCGCGGCGAGGGCACCGGTCAGTTCCCTCTGCAGGAAGTCGGCGACCGCGGCGGGGTTCGGGCGGTCGAAGGCCAGGGTCGCCGGAAGGCGCAGCCCGGTTTCCTTGTTGAGGCGGTTGCGCAGTTCCACGGACGTCAGGGAGTCGAACCCGAGCGACTTGAAGGAGGTCTGCGTGCGTACGGAGGCCATGGCGTCCTCGCGTCCGCCGAGCACCGACACGACGTGCCTCTTCACCATGCCGAGCAGGGTGTCCAGCTGCTGCTGGGCGGTGAGGGAGCGCAGCCGGTCGAGCAGTCCGGTGGCTGATGCCGGTGAGGTGGCCGCGGCGTTCCGCCGCCGTACCGGGGTGGCGCGGGCGTAGGGGGCGAGCAGCGGGGGCAGCGAGGCCGCGTCGGCCGCGGCCAGGCGCCGGGTGTCCAGGCCCATCGGTACGACGGCCGGCCGGTTCAGGCGCAGCGCCTCGTCGAATGCCATGAGACCCGCTGTGCTGGTCAGCGGTGTCACCCCGAGACGGGCAAGCCGCTGCAGGTCCGTGTGGTCGAGGTGCTCCGTCATTCTGCTGGCTTCGGCCCACAGCCCCCACGCCATGGACGTGGCGGTCAGGCCGCGCGCGCGGCGGTAGCCGGCCAGTGCGTCCAGGAAGGCGTTGGCGGCGGCGTAGTTCGCCTGGCCCGCGTTGCCGAACGTGGCCGCCGCGGACGAGAAGAGGACGAACGCCGACAGGTCGAGGTCGCGCGTCAGTTCGTGCAGGTGCCATGCCGCGTCCACCTTCGGCCGCAGGACAGCCGCCACCTGCTCCGGTGTGAGGGCCTCCAGGACGGCGTCGTCCAGTACACCGGCCACGTGAACGATGGCGGACAGCGGGTGCTCGTCGGGGACCGCGGCCAGCAGCTCTGCCACAGCCGCTCGGTCGGCCGTGTCGCAGGCCACGAGGGTCGCCTCGGCTCCCAGCTCGGCCAGCTCGGCCCGTAGCGTGTCGGCGCCCTCGGTCGCGGGGCCTGTGCGACTGGTCAGGAGCAGGTGCCGCACGCCGTGTTCGGTCACCAGGTGGCGGGTTGTCAGCCTTCCGAGTGTGCCGAGAGCCCCGGTCACCAGAACCGTGCCGGAGGTGTCGATCGGCCGGGTCTCCTGCGCGGGCGGCGCCGGTTCCGTGCCGCGTACCAGGCTCGGGGCGAACGCCGTCCCGGACCGGACAGCCAGTTGCGGTGCGCCGGTGCTCAGGGCCGTCGCGAGGGCGTCGGCGGTCTCGGTGCCGGCCCCGGTGCCGGGGTCGAGGTCCAGCAGTACGAAACGGTCCGGATGCTCGGTCTGGGCGGTCCGCAGCAGTCCCCAGACGGAGGCGGCGACGGGATCAGGGGCATCGCCGCCTTCTCCTGTGAGAACCGCGCCCCGCGTGACCACGACGAGTCGTGCGGCGGAGAAGCGCTCGTCGGCCAGCCACTCCCGCAGGGTGGCGAGAACCGAGGAGAACAGTGCGTGCACCCGCCCCGGTACGTCGCCGGACGGGTCGTCGGCACCGCCCTCGGGCACTGGCAGGAGCACGGTGGCGGGCACGGTCTCGCCGATGTCCGACAGCGATTCGTACGAGGTCGGTGGGCTGCCGGCGTCCTCCAGAGCCGGCCGCAGTCCGAGAGTGTCCTGGCCCAGGATGCCCCAGGGCGTGGAGGGGGAGGGCGTCGCCTGCGGCGGCAGCGGTTGCCAGCGGACGTGGAGCAGGGGGTCGTCGGTCCGGGCTCCGATCGCCCGCAGTTCTCGACGGGCGACGGGGCGCACGGTCAGCGCGTCGACCGTGGCGACCTGTCCGCCTGCCGCGTCCCACAGGGTCAGCGTCAGCGCGTCGTGTCCGAGGGCGGTCAGCCGCGCACGCAGGACGGATGCCCCGGCGGCCTGGATCTCGACGCCGCTCCACGAGAAGGGCAGCCGCGCCTCCGGTTCCGCGCCGGTGGGCGGCAGGAGCTCGCCGGGCACCACGGCGTGCAGCACCGCGTCGAACAGCGCGGGGTGCAGGATGTACTGCTCTGCTTGTTCCACCAGTGGCTGTGGCAGGCGCACTTCGGCGAAGATCTCGGTCCCGCCGTGCTCGCCGTCACGCCGCCATACCGCTCGCAGCCCCTGGAAGTGCGGGCCGTACTCCAGCCCGCGGTCCGCCATTTCGGCATAGACGGTGTCGATCCCGACGGGCTCGGCTCCCTCCGGAGGCCATGTCGGCGCTGACTGGGGGGGCAGCTCTCGGGCGGGGCTCACGGAGGCGTCGGCGTGGGATGTCCACGGGCTCTCGGTGAGGTCGGTGTCGGGGCGGGACTGGACGGTCACGGACCGGCGGCCGTCCTCGGCGGAGGCCAGCACCTGGATCTGTACGTCGACGGCTTCGCCGGCGGGGATCACCAGCGGGGTGTGCAGGAGCAGTTCCTCGACCCGTACGCAGCCGACCTGTTCACCCGCCCGCGTCACCATCTCCACCAGTGCCGTTCCCGGCACCACGACCGTCCCGCCGACCTGGTGATCGGCCAGCCAGCCCGGCCGGTCCGTGGACAGCCGGCCGGTCACCAGCACCCCGCCGCCGTCGGCCAGCGACACCGCCGCGCCCAGCAGGGGGTGGTCCACACCGCGCAGGCCCAGGGCAGCCGGATCCGAAGCGTCCGCCGATGCCTCCACCCAGTAACGCTGGTGCTGGAAGGCGTAGGTGGGCAGATCCATGGGCAGGCCCGCGGGGTCGTTCTGGACGCCGACGCCGGTGACCGTGCTCCAGTCGACGTGCACGCCACCGACGAAGAGTTCGGCGGCGGAGGTCAGGAACCGCTTCAGGCCGCCCTCGTCGCGGCGCAGGGTGCCGGCCACCACGGCGTCCGGCATCCCGGCGGCGGCCAGCGTGTCCTCCAGCCCGGCGGTGAGCACGGGGTGTGCGCTGCACTCGACGAAGGCGTCGAAGCCTTCGCCCGCCAGCTCCGAGACGGCCCGCTCCAGCTGGACCGGCTCGCGCAGATTGCGGTACCAGTACCTTGCGTCCAGCGTCTCTCCCGGCACCCAGGTCCCGGAGACCGTGGAGAAGAACCCGGCCTCGGTCGGACGCGGCGCGAGCGGCGCCAGTGCCTCCTGCAACGGGCCGGCGATCTGCTCGACCTGTGCCGAGTGCGAGGCGTAGTCCACCGCGATCCGCCGGACCCGCACCCCCTGCGCCTCGCACAGGGCCACCAGCTCGTCCAGCGCTTCCGGCTCCCCGGACACCACCACCGAGGCCGGCCCGTTGACCGCCGCGAGCGAGACCCGCTCGCCCAATGGCTCACACCACGCGCGCACCTCTCCTGCCGGCGCGGCCACCGACACCATCCCACCGCGCCCCGCCAGCACCTCACCGATCACCCGACTGCGCAG
>NZ_JBEYXW010000103.1:0-4112 GCF_040645195.1 Saccharomonospora sp. NPDC046836 | reverse complement strand
GCCGTATCTGACCACTCTCACTCGGAGGCCCCGCGGTGCACGATCTGCCGCAGCAACTTGCCAACGGCCTGCTACTCGGCGCGCTGTACGGACTCATCGCAATCGGTTACACGATGGTCTATGGCATCGTTCAGCTCATCAACTTCGCCCACGGCGAGATATTCATGATCGGAGGCTTCGGAGCCCTCACCGCCTGGCTCTGGCTCCCCGACGGCACCGGCGTCCTCGTCGCCCTCCCCGTCATGATCCTGCTCGGCATGGTCTTCTCCGTCACCGTCGCCATCGGCGCCGAACGGTTCGCCTACCGGCCTCTGCGCGGCGGCCCCCGCCTCGCCCCGCTCATCACCGCGATCGGCCTCTCGCTCGTCCTCCAGCAACTCGTCTGGTCCTTCTACCCCAAGGCCCGGGACGGCGCCCTCAGCTTCCCGCACTTCGAGGGCGGACGCATCGACCTCGGTGCCTTCTCCATCAGCCGCGGCGACCTCTTCCTCCTCATCGCCGCCCCCGTCTGCATGATCGCCCTCGGCGTCTTCGTCTCCAAGACCCGCACCGGCCGCGCCATGCAGGCCACCTCGCAAGACCCCGACACCGCCAAGCTCATGGGCATCAACACCGACCGCATCATCGTCACCGCGTTCGGCATCGGCGCCGCCTTCGCCGCCATCGCCGCGGTCGCCCACGGCCTCAAGTACGGCGAAGTCCAGTTCCGCATGGGCTTCATCGCCGGCCTCAAGGCGTTCACCGCAGCCGTCCTCGGCGGCATCGGCAACATCTACGGCGCCATGATCGGCGGCCTCGTCCTCGGCGTCGCCGAAACCCTCGCCACCGCCTACATGGAGAACGTGCCCGGCATGAGCATGTTCGGCGGTGGGGCCTGGAAGGACGTCTGGGCCTTCGTCCTGCTGATCCTGGTCCTCCTCCTGAGGCCCCAGGGCATCCTCGGCAGCCGCGGCGCGGATCGGGCGTGATACAGATGACCACCCAGACCACCACCGAAACCCAGGCTCCCGCCACCCCCAAGGCCCTGAGCTACGCCACCCTCGGCGGCGCCGTCCTCTCCCTCGCCAGCACCTTCCTGGCCTGGACCTGGACCGCCGAATTCCCCGGCAACCTCACCGTCGACGGCTACCCCGGCGGCCTCCAGCTCCTCACCCTCACCGGCGCCCTGCTCACCGCCGTCCTCCTCCTCGGCGGACTCGGCATCCCCGGCCTGCGCTGGGCCACCCCCGGCGGCAAGTACGCCTCCGTCCGCCTCATGGCGCTCGCCACCTTCGCCACCACCTGGTTCACCGTCATCGCCATCGCCGTCGAACTCGGCGGCCTGGTCAACCTCGAACCCGGCGCCTGGCTCGCCGCCGTCGCCACCGCGCTCACCGTGGCCGTCTCCTTCGCCCTCCCCCGCGAGGCCGAACCCACCGGAACCAGCGGCTGGGCCACGTTCGCCGCCTTCTTCAAGGCCCCGGCCCCAGGAGCCGCCAGGGAACTCCCCGGCTGGGCCGAGATCCTCCTCATCACCGTCGCCTTCGGCATCGGCCTGCTGGCCTTCACCTACGGCATCGGCACGGAAGGCGCCGAGGACTTCCTCGGCTTCCTCCTCCTCATCGGCTTCGGCGTCGCCGCCCTCGCCAAGTCCGGCCTCAGCCGCCGCCTCACCGGCCTCACCGTCAAGCACAAGAACGTGACGGTCACCGCCGCCTTCGTGTCGGCCTTCGCCTTCCCGTTCACCCAGACCAGCGACGCCTACACCAGCGTCGGCACCAACATCCTCATCTTCGCCACCGTGGCCCTCGGCCTCAACATCGTCGTCGGCCTCGCCGGCCTCCTCGACCTCGGTTACGTCGCCTTCCTCGGCGTCGGCGCCTACACCGCGGCCCTGGTCTCCGGCTCCCCCAACTCCCCCTTCGACGTCCACGTGCCGTTCTGGGCCGCCGTCCTCCTCGGCGCCCTCGCCTCCCTGATCTTCGGCGTCATCATCGGCGCCCCGACGCTGCGGCTGCACGGCGACTACCTCGCCATCGTCACCCTCGGCTTCGGCGAGATCTTCCGCATCGGCATGCAGAACCTGGACGGCACCAGCGGACCCGACATCACCAACGGGCCCAACGGCATCCCCAACATCCCCGACCTGGAGATGTTCGGCTTCAACTTCGGTGAGAGCCACACCGTCCTCGGCGTGGAACTCGGCAGGTTCTCCAACTACTACCTGCTGATGCTGCTCGTCACCATCGTCGTCGTCCTCGTCTTCCGCCGCAGCGACCAGTCCCGCATCGGCCGCGCCTGGGTCGCCATCCGCGAGGACGAGACCGCCGCCCGCGCCATGGGCATCAACGCCTTCCGGCTGAAGCTCCTGGCCTTCGCCCTCGGCGCCACCCTGGCCGGCCTCGCCGGCACCGTACAGGCCCACGTCACGTACACCGTGACCCCCGCCCAGTACAAGTTCGTCGAGTCGATGCCGCCCAACTCCGCCTTCCTCCTCGCCGCCGTCATCCTCGGCGGCATGGGAACGGTCAGCGGACCGCTCATCGGCGCCGCCCTGCTCTACCTGATCCCGGCCAAGCTCCAGTTCATGGCCGACTACCAGCTGCTCCTCTTCGGCATCGCGCTCGTCCTCCTGATGCGCTTCCGCCCCGAGGGACTCGTCGCCGACCGGCGCAAGCAGCTGGAGTTCAAGGAGACCGGCCAACCAGACACACCCAAGGCCGATACCGGCCTCAGCAAGGCGGGGGTGTAACCACCATGACCACCAGCACCAGCACCAGCCCGGCACCGGCCACCACCCCGGTCCTCGACGCCAGCGGCGTCATCATGCGGTTCGGCGGCCTCACCGCCGTCAACAACGTCTCCCTCCAGGTCAACGCGGGCGAGATCGTCGGCATCATCGGCCCCAACGGCGCCGGCAAGACCACCTTCTTCAACTGCCTGACCGGGCTCTACGTCCCCACCGAGGGCACCGTCTCCTACAAGGACAAGGTGCTCCCGCCCCGCTCCCACCTGGTCACCCAGGCGGGCATCGCGCGGACCTTCCAGAACATCCGGCTCTTCGCCAACATGACCGTCCTGGAGAACGTCCTCGTCGGCCGCCACACCCGCACCAAGGAAGGGCTCTGGTCGGCTCTCCTGCGCGGCCCCGGCTTCAAGAAGGCCGAACGCGAGTCCCACGAGGCGGCCATGGAACTCCTGGAGTTCACCGGCCTCGCCCACAAGCGCGACCACCTCGCCCGCAACCTGCCCTACGGCGAGCAGCGCAAGCTGGAGATCGCCCGCGCCCTGGCCAGCCAGCCGGGCCTGCTCCTCCTGGACGAGCCCACCGCGGGCATGAACCCCCAGGAGACCCAGGCCGCCCAGGAACTGGTCTTCGCCATCCGCGACCAGGGCATCGCCGTCCTCGTCATCGAGCACGACATGCGGTTCATCTTCAACCTCTGCGACCGCGTCGCCGTCCTCGTCCGCGGCGAGAAGCTCGTCGAGGGCACCCCCGACGTCGTCCAGGCCGACGAACGTGTCGTCGCCGCCTACCTCGGCACCCCCTTCGAAGGCGCCCCCGGCGACGAGGAGGCGGCCGAGGTCCGCGCGGCCGAGGCCAAGGCCGGCGGCACCGCCCCGGCCGACGGCGCCACCAGCACCACCAGCAAGCCCCGCACGGAAGAAGAAGGGGACACCGAATGACCGCCCTGCTGGAGGTCAAGGACCTCAAGGTCGCCTACGGCAAGATCGAGGCCGTCAAGGGCATCTCCTTCTCCGTCCACGCCGGGGAGATCGTCACCCTGATCGGCACCAACGGCGCCGGCAAGACCACCACCCTGCGCACCCTCTCCGGACTCCTCAAGCCGGTCTCCGGCTCCGTCGTCTTCGACGGCGAGGAGATCACCGGGGTCGGCGCCCACAAGGTGGTCGCCAAGGGCCTCGCCCACTCCCCCGAGGGCCGCAGGATCTTCCCGAACCTCACCATCGCGGAGAACCTCAAGCTCGGCGCCTTCCTCCGCAAGGACGCCGAGGGCATCGAGCGCGACATCGAGTGGCAGGTCCTGGAAGCCGACGGCGAACAGGATGAACACCACGACGACGGCCAGCATGCCGATGGCGAACAGCCCGATGCCCAGTCGCATCAACCA
>NZ_JBEYXW010000102.1:0-4516 GCF_040645195.1 Saccharomonospora sp. NPDC046836 | reverse complement strand
TTGAGGTGCTAGTGCCCTTTATCGGGCGTGGGGGTTCAAGTCCCCCCTCGGACACTCAGGTCAACCGACCAAATAGAGCCGGTCAAAGCGACACTTTGTCGCTTTGACCGGCTTTGTTGTTGTGTAGAACGTGATCTGGCCCTCTGCGGGTTCGCAGAGGGCCAGATGTGTTTGTGCTGTTCAGGCGGGGTGTGAAGGGTGGGGTGGATCAGGCTTCGGGGGTGCTGCCGGGGAGGTAGCCCTTGGGGGTCCAGTCGTGGGGGTTCTTGAGTGTGTGGCGGTTGGAGGGGCGACGGCGGGCGGGGAGGCCGCCTGTCTGGAGGGTGTCGAGCCAGCTGGCGAGTTTGCGGTGGTTGGCGTGGGCGATCTGGAAGGAGAGGAGGAGGGACTGGGCGGCGATTCCGCGGATGCGGCGGGTGCGGCTGCGTTCGATGGCTTCGTGGTCTTTGGCGTAGCCGTTGAAGTGCTCCACACGGTTGCGCAGGCGGAAGTAGTGGTGGACCCAGGGGGCGAGGCCGTGGTCGAGTTCCTGCCAGTGGCGGATGCCGACGTCCCGGTTGAAGGTGAGGGACTCGCGGCGACAGACCTCGGGGTGTCCTGCCGGGGTGGGGGTGACGTCGATGAGGGGTAGACGGGGGTTGCGGCCGAGGCTGCGGCGTTTGACGGGGCAGGCGACGGTGGGGTGGGTACCTGCTGCGGGGCAGAGCATGCGTCGAGCGCCTCGGTGGTCGGGGGCGGCTTTGGGGCGCAGGCGGTAGGAGGCGCGGGCGTCGACCCGGGCGCGCCATGTGTGTTTGTCGATCTTCTTGGTGAGGAGGTCGGCGGTGGCTGTGGTCAGGGGCTGGGGGAGGTTGGGGCAGTACCAGGTGCCGTCGATGAGGAGGGCGCCGGCGTGGGAGCCCTGGATGCCGAGCTGGTCGATGCGGTAGTCCCAGATGGGGCGGTAGCCGAGGTCGCGGACGGGGATGTGGAAGGTTTCGGGCAGGGCGGCGTTGTAGGCGCGGTCGGCGGCGAGCCAGCCGGTGGGGTAGTTGCGGCGGCGCATGTCCTTGAGTGCGGTGATGGCATTGCCGGCGGGGTCGTGTCCGGGCTTGTGGACGGTGAAGGCGAGGACGAGGGCGGGGAGGTGGCGGCTGTGGTCGCGGGTTGCCGTTGGGCGGCCGCCGAGCGGGGTGGTGGAGGTTTCACCGGTGACGACGAGGGTGGCTTCGAATCCGTAGAGGTAGCGCTTGGCTTTCCGGGTCTTCTTGCCGTTGTGGGGGCTGTGTTCCTGCGGGTTGGTCGCGGGGTCGCGGTGGTTGCCGTCGCGGACGTACCAGGCTGCGTCGGGGTCGGTGGCGGTTTTCGGGTCCTTGGCGCTGACCCCGCGGGAGAAGGTTCGGATCGGTGTGGCGTCGACGGCGGCGGAGCCGTCCCAGAACTCTTCGATGACTGTTCTGGCCGGGGCGAGGGAGGCTTCGACCAGGCGGTTGGTGACCTCGACAAGCAGCTGGCGGCGGGTGGTGAGGTCCTGCTGGTCGGCTTCCTGCTCCAGACGTGCGACGTCGGCGTGCGGGAGGCGCCGTTTGGGCAGTGGGGAGGGGTCCATGACCGCCTCGGCGGCGTGGAATGCCCGGCGGACGGCGAGGTAGGCGGATTCGAAGCCGTTGATGTCGTCCGGCCAAGTGGGGAGGGCGAGTTGGGTGTGCGCGGTGGGGGTGAGCTGGTGGGCGAGGATGTCGGCGACCTCGGCAAGGACGACGCGTCCCTGGTTGCGCCAGGAGTCCAGGGTCATGGCGATGAACAGGGCGTGCAGGGTGACGGTGCGGTTGCGCCCGGCGTTCGACTTGCGGGCGCGCAGTTGCGCGTGGTGGATCAGGGGGACGACGCCGGAGCGGTCGACGAACTGGCGGGCTCGGGTGAAGTCGGCTGCCCTGACGCATCGGCGGCGCTCGCGCAGTTGCTGCAGCCACGGTGGTGTGCCGGCGTGGTCGTGCGGGCCGGAGCAGGAAAGGTTGGTGGGGGTCATGGCATCTCCCTGAGGGTGGTGTGGGCCTGCTCGGCGCTGGTGCCCTTGAGGTAGGGCAGGAGGCGGGAGAGGGCGTGGAGCGAGTCGAGGCCGGCTGCGGCGAGCAGGACGGGCAGGGGGATGGGGACGTTCATGCGTTCCACCAGCCAGGTGGCACGGCATCGGCCCATGACCAGACGCGGTACGCGTGGGTCACGGGCGGCGCGGTAGACGAGGTCGGTGACGGTGTTGGGGCCGCGGGCGAAGCTGGAGGGGCGGAAGAGGTAGCCGGTGTCCGCGTGGCGGGCGGCCTCGGTCAGGGTGCGCTCGAAGGGCCGCGAGCAGATGATCAGGCGGGCGCGGTTTCCGCGTACCGCCAGGACGCAGGAGCCGTCCTGCAGGACGCGTACGTCGGGGCCGCGCAGCGGGATGATTTCGGTGGTGTCGAGGCCGCAGCCAAGGCCGAGCGCCAGGAGCAGTTGCAGGCCTCGCCGTAGTTCGGCGGTGGGCTGGCCTCCGGCCCAGGCCCACAGGCCGGCCTTGTCGTTCGGGCTGAAGGGCTGGGAGGGGTCGGAGGCGGAGAGCGGGACGGGGCGTCCGCCGGGCAGGTCGGGCCCGATCACTGCGGTTCTGAGGGCGGTGAGGCAGGCACGATAGTTCGCGCGGGTTGCCTCGGTGACTTCTGGGCAGCCCCCGGCGGCGAAGCGCTCCACCATTGCGGGGGCCAGCCACAGGCGGGCGTCGGCGGGGTGGCCCTGTTGGTCGGCGTAGACGGCGATCCTGGTCAGGGCGGTGAGGAGATCGCGGGCACGGTGGGTGGTGGTGGGGGTGGCTTGGGCGACGGTGGTGCGGACTTCGTCGGCGACGCGTTCCCATGCGGGTGGTCTGTTCGAGGGGCGGTACTGCGCGATGCGACGCTCCATCAGCATTCTCCAGACGAACACCCCCGGCGGGGTGCCATTGGAATACCATGCTGGGTGCTGGGGGACGCCGGGCGACCCGGGAGATCCGGATGGGTGAGACTGGGGCACGTGCCCCGAGGAGACAGCCGCTTCGTCAGTCCGCGTGGATACGTGCAAGCCGGGCCGTGGCCCAGGGACACGACTGTCGGGCCGTGGCCCAGAGCCGTCTTGACTGACCATCACGGGGCCAAGGTCGCCCAGGCGCTCGCCCTGAGGCTCACCTCCGCACTGGAGGGGGCGGGATGGTCGGTCGCCGAACTGTCGCGGCGCAGCGGGGTGAGCCGGCTGACGATCGCCAACGTGCTGGCCGGCCGTGTCTGGCCGGATCTGCTGACCGTCGCCAGCCTGGAGCGGGCGCTGGAGTGTGACCTCTGGCCGGGCAGGGACGTGTGAGGTCCCGCGCCTGCGCGGCGATGAAGGGGGTGGTGGCATCGTGACCGTCCTTGACGGGGTGGTCCCGCCACTGGCGGGGCCACCCGAAGGGATGACGGCACGGCCGTACCGGCCTGCGGCGCGTCGGTCCGCGCTAGGCTGCCGGTGACGACCGGACCGCACTGCCCGGCCTGCCCGCCCCCGGAAGGGGGAGAGCCAGGTCGGCACAGAGTGGTATCTGCTGGGGTCCGGTTCGTTGGGGGCCGCCGCTGATGTCAGAGTCGGCGGCGGCCCGCTCTCTTACACATGTCTGCGGCGGGTCAGAACATGGTCGCCTCCCTCGTCGGAGATCCCACGGCTTCCGGGCGGTGGTAGACCACGGCCCGCGGGTGAAGTTCGGTCTTCACCAGCAGCCCCTGCTCGGTCATCCGGTCCAGGACGGGCCGCAGGCTCCGCAGGTTGGTGTGACCGATCATCAGGGCGACATTGCGTACGGTCAGAGGTGCACCGGGCCGGAACCTCTCCAGTACGGCTTCCACGCGCTGGTGCAGCGTCAATTGCTCCCCGGTGGGCGGTGCCGTCTTCTGCTGGCGGCCGCTCTTTGCCTTGCGAGGCTTCGCGGTCGCGTCCTGGTCACCGGCCGGGGCCCGCGGGGGCGGCACATGTGCCTCGCTCGCCTCGTCCCGTTCCCCGTCGGCGTCCCCGTCCGGCACGGCCTCTTGTCCACCTGTCGGCGCCGTCGGCTGCGCGTGTGCGTCACCGGCATCCTCCGGGCTGTTGTCCCGCGGTCCGGCGTGCGCAGCCCCGTGACTTGGTGCCTCGCCCCCGCCCGGCGCGGGTGACTGCCCATCGGGATCCTCCCCATCTGCGCGATCGGTGGTACACGGATCGTCGTCGGATGCGGCGGTGGGATGGGAAATTCCCACCGCGGAGAACGGCGGCACGTTCTCCAGCCACTGGCGCAGCGTGCGGGACCGGACGATGAACGCCTCGGCCTGTTCTTCGAGCCCTCTGAGTTGCACAGCGGTGGCCGACGGATCGGCCAGCGCGGCTCCCCAGGTCAGGCTGATCCTGTCCATGGGCGACACCTTAGAGGGCGTTAAGTCCCGTTCCTGATGGTGTGGTGTCGCCCGTTCGTGGGTCCCCCGCTCGGTGATGGTCGGCTTCGTCAACGCGCTCGCCATCCTGATCTTCA
>NZ_JBEYXW010000101.1:0-5107 GCF_040645195.1 Saccharomonospora sp. NPDC046836 | reverse complement strand
AGCACCAAGACCCCGGCACCCTCACCGAAGCCCGTGCCGTCCGCCGCGTCCGCGAACGCCTTGCACCGGCCGTCCGCCGACAGCCCCCGCTGCCGCGACATCTCCCGAAAGACCTGTGTCGTCGCCATGACCGTGACGCCGCCGGCGAGCGCCAGCGCGCACTCGCCCTGCCGCAGTGACTGGACCGCCTGGTGCACCGCGACCAGCGACGACGAGCACGCGGTGTCGATCGACACCGCCGGTCCCCCCAGCCCCAGCGCGTACGCCACCCGGCCGGACGCCACGCTCAGCAGGGAACCTGTCTGCCCGTAGCCCGAGATGGCCGCCGGGGTGACGAAGTGGTTCCCGTAGCCGAAATACACGACACCGGCTAAGACACCCGTATCGCTGCCGTGCAGCGACCGCGGGTCGATACCGGCTCGTTCCAGTGACTCCCACGAGGTCTCCAGCAGCAGCCGGTGCTGCGGATCGGCGGCCAGCGCCTCACGCGGGCTGATCTCGAAGAAATCGGCGTCGAAGTCGGCCGCGCCGGGCAGGAACGCACCGGAGCGCGTGGTGCAGGTGCCCAGCCGGTCCGGATCCGGGTCGTACAGCCCCTCCAGGTCCCAGTAGCGATCGTCCGGGAAGTGCGACACCGCGTCCCCGCCCGCCCGCACCAGCTCCCACAACGCCTCCGGTGATGCCACCCCGCCCGGGTAGCGGCAGGCCGCGCCCACGACCGCGATGGGCTCGGCGGCGGCCTGCGTCGCCTCCCGCAGGAGCCTGCGGGTCTCGACCAGTTCGATCGACGTCCGCTTGAGGTAGCCGAGCACGTCGGCGTCGGTGTCGTTCGTCATCGCTCCCCTAGCCGAGCTCGTTGTCCAGTAGCGAGAGGAGCTCTCGAGCCGATGCCGAACCGATCCGGTCGGCCAGCTCGGCCGGTGATCCGTCGCTCGCCAGGGAACGGGCCCTGGCCGCCAGCTCGCCGAGCCGGGAAATGAGCGTGGCCCGGTCCGCCTCGGCGAGATCGAGGAACGCGCCCTCGAGCCGGGCGCTCAGCGACTCGATTTCCTCGGTCAAGCGGTGAACAGGAGAGGCTGGTTCGCCGCCCGGTAGCTTGCTGAGGCTCGCGTTCAGGAACCGCGCGAGGATGGCCGGGTTCGGGTAGTCGAACGCGAGCGTGGCCGGCAGCTTCAGGCCGGTGTCCCCGGCCAGCTTGTTCCGCAGCTCCAGGGCTGTGAGCGAGTCCATCCCCATCTCCCGGAACGCCACCGCGAACCCGATCCTCCCGGTGCCGGAGTGGCCGAGGACGAGCGCGGTCCGCGCCTTGACCGCGTCGAGCAGCACCGCCTCCGCGTGGGCCGGCGGCAGCGACCTGGCCCGCTGCGCGAGTCCGGCGTCGGGGAGCGCCCGGCCGCTGGACCTCCCGATCAGGCCGCGGAGGAGCGGGGAATAGCCGTCATCCAGCGCGCCGGCCGCCGGGAGCTCGAGACGCGCGGGCACCAGCACTGGCTCATCCAGCGCGATCGCCGCGTCGAAGAGCGCGAGCCCCTCCGGCGACGACAGTCCCAGCACCCCCTGCCGTCGCAGGCGTACGACGTCCACCGCGCCGAGGTCGGCGATCTGCTCGGTCTTCTCCGCCCACAGCCCCCAGCACAACGACGTGGCGGGCAGCCCCGCCGCCCGGCGGGCTCCGGCCAGCCAGTCGAGGAACGCGTTGGCAGCCGCGTAGTTGGCCTGCCCCGACGTCCCGAGCACGCCCGCGACCGAGGAGAACGACACGAACGCAGACAGGTCGAGGTGCCTGGTCAGCTCGTGCAGGTGCCAGGCGCCGCGCACCTTCGGCGCCAGCACCGCGGCCACCCGGTCCTCGGTCAGCGCCTCGACGACCCCGTCGTCCAGCACCCCGGCGCAGTGGATCACCGCTGTCAGCGGGTACTCCCCCGGCATCCCGGCGATCAGTCCGGCGACGGCCGCCCGGTCCGTGACATCGCACGCCACGACCTCGACCCGCACGCCCGCCGCCGTCAGCTCCTCCCGCAGCCCCGCCGCCGCGGCGGCCGCCGGTCCGCGCCTGCTGGTCAGCACGAGCCGGCGTATCCCGTGGCGCGTCACCAGGTGCCTGGCCAGCAACGCGCCCAGGCCGCCGGTGCCGCCCGTGATCAGCACCGTGCCGGACCCGAGGGCAGGCGCGTTCCGTGCGCCGCCGACGGCCGCGGGTGCCAGTCGCGGGATGGTGACGCCGCCTGCCCGGAGCTTGAGCTGAAGTTGTCCTGTGGCCGCAGCCTCCGGGATGCGAGCCCACGAGCCGGGTTGATCGTCGGTGTCCACCAGGGTAAACCGGCCCGGGTGCTCGGTCTGCGCGGTGCGCACGAATCCCCAGATGGCGGCGGCCGCGGGGTCGGCACGCGGGACGTCGTGGACCGCCTCCCGCGTCACGAAAACGAGGCGAGAGCCGGAGAACCGTTCGTCGGCAAGCCAGTCCTGGGTCCACCGCAGCACCTGGTGGACGCCGCGCTCGACGGCGGCGGCCGGGTCACCGGCGTCGGCGCGCTCGACGCACACCAGGACGACCGGGGGTATCTCCGGCCAGGAGGCGGCGAGCTCGGCGAGGTCGGCGCAGACGGCGGTGCCCCCGGCCAGTGCCGTGGTGAGCGCGCCAGGCGCTCCCACCACGGCGTACCGGCCTGCCACCGGTCCGGAGGGGACCGCGAGGTCGGCCCAGTCGACCCGGAACAGCGACTCCAGGTGGTCGACGCTCAGTTCGGTCAGCTGTCCGGCGTCCGCGGGCCGCAGGCTCATCGATCCGATGCCGCCGACCGGTGCGCCGTGCTGATCCGCGATGGCCACGGACAGCACGTTCTTCCCGGCGGGGGCGAGACGGACGCGCAGCACGGCACCCCCGCCCACGGGCCGGTTCAGGCGGATCTCCGTACACCGGAACGGCAGCCAGCCTCCTGGCCTGGTGTCGTCGGCGAACTGCCCGAGGCCGATCGAGCGCACCGCGGCCTGCAGCAAGGCCGGGTGCAGCTGGTACCGATCGTCCGGCACGGGGAGCTCCACCTGCGCGAACAGGGTGTCGTCGCGGCTCCATACCTCGTGTTCGAAGGGCACCCGGACCGCGCCCGCGGGCGGCCACGCCACGAGGTCTTCCTCCGGCCGGGTTTCTCCGGTGCCGGACCCGGCGACGCCGACGGCGTTGCGTATCCACCTGGTTCCGCCCTCACCCCGGGAGTGGATGGTGATCACCCGCTGGCCGTCGACGACGACGCGGAGCTCGCGATCGGCCGTGCCGGACAGCACGAGCGGTGTCTCGAGGGTGAGTTCGTCGACGACGGCGCACCCCACCTTGCGCGCCGCCCACATCGCCAGCTCCACCAGCACCGTCGCGGGCACCACGACCGCGCCGTGGACCACGTCGTCGGCGAGCCACGGGTGGCGCCGCGGCGACAGGCGCCCACGGCCCACCACTTCGCTGCCCGCGCCGTCGCCGAACAGGTCGATCACGGCATCGAGCAGCGGGTGGTCCGAGGAGCTCCCGGCCGTGCCGTCGTCCGGGGTGCCGAGCCAGAACCGCTGCCGCTGGAAGGCATACGTCGGCAACTCGACCCACCGGCCGTCCCCGCCGGGGAACGCTCCCTCCCACGACACCGCGACGCCCGCCACGAAGGCCTGTGCCGCCCACCGGTACAGCCGCGCCTGCGTGCCGTCGCCGCGGCGCAACGACCCCACCGCCACCCCGTCGGCGCCCTGGGTGGCGTCGAGCATCTCCCGGATGTTCACCATCAGCAGCGGGTGCGGGCTGACTTCGATGAACGCACGGTGCCCGTCTTCGAGGAGCTGCTTCGTGGTGGCCTCGAACCGGACCGGTTCCCGCAGGTTGCGGAACCAGTAGGCCGCGTCCAGTGCGGCGGGGTCGATCCGCCCGCCGGTCACCGTCGAGTAGAACGCCACCGGCGAGGGCTCGGGCGTGATCCGGTCCAGTTCGTCGAGGAGCCGGTCCTCGAACTGGTCCATCACCGCCGAATGCCCCTGACCGCTCGCCGGGATCCACCGCGCCAGCACGCCTTCGGCGGCGCACATCGCGACCAGTTCCCGGACCGCGGCCGCCTCGCCCGAGACCGTCGTCGAGTACGGCCCGTTGACGGCGGCGATCTCGACCCGGGACCCGGTCCGTGCCAGCAGCTCCCGCGTCCGGGGTTCGGGCAGCACGATCCCGGCCATCGCGCCGTTCTGGGGCAGGGAGGCCAGCAGACGGGACCGCAGGGCCACGATCCTCGCCGCGTCCGGCAGCGTCAGGACGCCCGCGACGCAGGCCGCCGCGATCTCCCCCTGGGAGTGACCGATCACCGCGTCCGGGGTCACCCCGAGCGAACGCCACACCGACGCCAGCGACACCATCACCGCGAACAACGCGGGCTGGACTACGTCGATCCGGTCCAAGCCGGCCGCCCCCGGTCCCCCGCACACGGTGTCGATCAAAGACCAGGACACCCAGGGCGCCAGCGCCTCCGCGCACGCGCGCAGCCGGTCGGCGAAGACCGGGGACGACTCGAACAGGTCCCGTCCCATCCCCACCCACTGGCTCCCCTGGCCCGGGAAGACGAAGACCGTCTTGCCCATCGGCCCGGCGACGCCGGAGACCACGCCGGGACGGTCCGCGTTCCCCTCGGCAACGGCGGTGAGTCCGGCGAGCAACTCGTCCCGGTCCGCGCCGACGACCACCTGGCGGTGCTCGAACAGCGATCGGGTCGCCACCAGCGAGTACCCCACTCCCGCGACCGGGAAGTCCGCGGTGGCGGGGTGTTCGGCGGTCAGGTGGTTCCGCAGCCGCAGCGCCTGCTCGCGCACCGCCTCCGCCGACCGTGCCGACAGCACCCACGGCACCGCGCCCCGGATATCGGCACCGGAGTCCGGGGCCGCCTCGTCGGGTGTCTGCTCGAGGATGAGGTGTGCGTTGGTGCCGCTGATCCCGAAGGAAGAGACCCCGGCGCGCCGGGGGCGGTCCGGCTCGCACGCCCATGGTCTGGCCTCGGTCAGCAACTCCACGGCCCCGGCCGACCAATCCACGTGGGTGGAGGGCCGGTCGATGTGCAACGTCCGGGGCAGCACCCCGTGGCGCATGGCC
>NZ_JBEYXW010000100.1:0-5173 GCF_040645195.1 Saccharomonospora sp. NPDC046836 | reverse complement strand
CTGCGCAGTCGGGTGATCGGTGAGGTGCTGGCGGGGCGCGGTGGGATGGTGTCGGTGGCCGCGCCGGCAGGAGAGGTGCGCGCGTGGTGTGAGCCGTTGGGCGAGCGGGTCTCGCTCGCGGCGGTCAACGGGCCGGCCTCGGTGGTGGTGTCCGGGGAGCCGGAAGCGCTGGACGAGCTGGTGGCTCTGTGCGAGGCGCAGGGGGTGCGGGTCCGGCGGATCGCGGTGGACTACGCCTCGCACTCGGTGCAGGTGGAGCAGATCGCGGGCCGGTTGGAGGAGGTGCTGGCGGGGGTGTCGCCGAGGGCTGGTGGGGTGCCGGTGTTCTCGACGGTGGAGGCGGCCTGGGTGGATGGGGGGCGGTTGGATGCGGGGTACTGGGTGCGTAATCTGCGTCGGCCGGTGCGGTTCGAGGATGCGGTGCGGGGGCTGGTGGGGGAGGGGTTCCGGTTCTTCGTCGAGTGCAGTGCGCATCCGGTGCTGACCGTGGGGGTCGAGGAGACCGCCGGGGAGATGGGTGTGGACGATGTGGTGGCCACCGGCACTCTGCGTCGTGAGGAGGGCGGCCTGGAGCAGTTGCTGACCTCCGCCGCCGAGGTCTTCGTACGGGGAGCGGCCGTCGACTGGAGTGCGGTCACCGGCGTCCCGGACACCCCGCTGGACCTGCCCACCTACGCCTTCCAACGCCGACGCTACTGGGTGGAGATGTCCGAAGGCGGTTCGGACCCCGCTGCTCTCGGTCTGAGCGGTGTGGATCACCCCCTGCTCGGTGCGGCGACGGAGCTGGCCGATGACGGAGGAGCGTTGCTGACCGGCCGGCTGTCCGCGGACCGGCCGGGCTGGCTGGCGGATCACCGGGTCGGCGGGACGGTGGTGGTGCCGGGGACGGCGCTGGTGGAGATGGTGGCTCGTGCGGGTGAGCAGGTGGGCTGCGTACGGGTCGAGGAACTGGTCCTGCACACCCCGCTGGTGATCCCCGCCGACGGGGTCGTCGACGTACAGATCAAGGTCGGCCCCCCGGACGACAGCGGACGGCACGAGCTGAACGTCTTCGCCCGCCGCGACAGCGCCGGCCCCTGGGCCCGGCATGCCGGCGCCAGAGTGGCCGCCGACCCCGTCGCTCCGGGCGAGCCCATCACGGCATGGCCTCCCGCGGGCGCAGTACCGGTCGAACTGGGCGGGCTGTACGAGCGGTTGGCGGCCGCGGGGCTCGAGTACGGCCCGGCCTTCCGAGGCGTGGAGGGTGTCTGGCGCGACGAGCGCAGCGGCGAGGTCTTCACCGAAGTGCGTCTGGCGCAGAGCCTGGAAGGGCAGGCGGATCAGTACCTGGTGCATCCGGCGCTGCTGGACACCGTCCTGCACGCGGTGGTGGCCGCGGATCTGCTGCCCGAGTCGGAGGCGACTCGACTGCCGTTCTCCTTCACCGGCGTCACGGTCCACGCCGTCGGTGCGTCCTTGCTGCGGGTGCGGCTGACGACGGCCGGGCCGGACGGTGTGTCGCTGGCCGCGTGGGACGTGGCCGGGGACCCGGTGCTGACCGCCGAGGCGGTCGTGATGAGGCCGGTGTCACAGGACCGGCTGCGCGCAGCCCTGTCCACCGACCAGGACTCCCTGTTCCAGGTGGCCTGGCAGCGCGCGCTGTCAGACCCCGCAGTGCCCGCCCCGGCCACCTGGGGCCTGCTGAGCTCGCCCCTCGGCGCGCGGTCCGACCTGCCCGGCGCCTGCGCCGCCGCGCTGCGGGACGCCGGCGCCGCCCTGCACCATCTCGACTCCCTGGACGCACCGGAAGCCCTCCTCCCCGACCGCGTGCTGGCTCTGTGCACGGCCGCTTCCGCAGTGGAGGGCACCGGGCTGCCGGAGCGTGTACGCACACAGCTGGAGGCGGTACTCGGGGACGTACAGTCCTGGCTCGCCCGGGAGCGGCCGCCGGGTGCGCGCCTGGTGGTGGTGACCAGGTGCGCTGTGTCCACCGGCGTGGGCGAGCCCGGCCCGGATCCCGTACAGGCCGCCGTGTGGGGGCTCGTACGCTCCGCACAGACCGAGCACCCACAAGCCCTCCAGCTGATCGATCTCGACAACGACCCGGCGTCCATCGCCCTGCTCACCAGAGCCGCCTCCTCCGAGCACCCACAGCTGGCCGTACGGGCCGGAGAGGTGCGCGTACCCCGGCTTGTGCGAGCGGTGTCCGCTGCGCAAGAGGGTGCTTTGGCCCCGCTGTCCGTCCCGCTGCCCGCCGCGTCAGGTGCCTGGCGGCTGCGGAGCGTGACCAAGGGGAGGCTCGACGGCATGGCTCTCGTCCCCTGCGCGGACGGCGCGGACGGAGAGTGCCCGGACCGGCCGCTCGCTCCCCACGAGGTGAGGGTCGCGGTGCGCGCGGCCGGCCTCAACTTCCGTGACGTGCTCATCGCCCTGGACATGTATCCGGGCGACGCGACCTTGGGGAGCGAAGCCGCCGGCGTGATCACCGAGGTGGGCTCCGCCGTGACCGGACTCGCCCCCGGCGAACGCGTGATGGGGGCCATGCCCGATTCCTTCGGCTCCGCCGTCGTCGCCGACAGCGGGCTGATCGCCCGTATCCCCGAGTCCTGGTCGTTCACCGACGCGGCCGCCTTCTCCATCGTGTTCCTCACCGCCCACTACGCCCTGACCGACCTGGCGAAGCTGCAACCCGGCGAGACCGTCCTCGTCCATGCGGGGGCGGGCGGTGTCGGCATGGCAGCGGTGCAGCTGGCGCGGCTTGCCGGGGCCGAGGTCTTCGCCTCCGCGGGCCCCGGCAAGCGGGGCACGCTCCGGTCGCTCGGCCTGGACGACACGCACATCGTGTCGTCGCGCGACCTGGAATTCGAGCAGTCGATACGCGAGGCGACGGGCGGCCGGGGCGTGGACGTCGTACTGAACTCCCTCTCCGGGAAGTTCGTCGACGCCTCACTGCGACTGCTCGCGGCGGGCGGCCGGCTGATCGAGCTGGGAAAGACGGATCCGCGCTCCCAGGAAGAGATCGCCGTCGACCACCCGGGGGTGCGCTACCGGGCCTTCGAACTCCTTGAGGCCGGAAGCGAGCGCATCCAGGAGATGTTCACCGAGCTGTTCGCCCACGTGGCCGAGGGTGCGCTGCGGACCCTTCCCACCACCGCTTGGGACATGCGACGCGCTCCGGAGGCCTTCAGCTTCCTCAGCCAGGCACGCCACGTGGGCAAGCTGGTGCTGACCGTGCCACGCCCCATCGACCCCGAAGGCACCGTGCTGATCACCGGGGGCACGGGAACGCTGGGCACGGCACTCGCCCGCCATCTGGCCGCGACCCACGGTGTACGCCACCTGCTTCTCACCGGGCGGCAGGGACCTGAGGCCGCCGGAGTGGACGAACTGCGGGCATCCCTGGCCGAGTACGGAGCCACCCTGACCGTCGCCGCCTGCGACGTGACCGACCGGGCAGCCCTGACGAGCGTCATCGCGGGAATCCCCTCCCGGCATCCGCTGCGGGCCGTCGTCCATGCAGCGGGCGTACTCGACGACACGGTGGTGACCTCGCTCGACGCCGGGCACCTGGACCGGGTGCTCGCCCCCAAAGCCGACGGCGCCGTCACTCTCCATGACCTCACCCGCCATCTCGACCTCGACGCCTTCGTGCTCTTCTCGTCGTTCGCGGGCACGGTCGGCAGCCCCGGCCAGGGCAACTACGCGGCGGCCAGTGCCTTCCTGGACGCCTTCGCGTGCCGGAGTGCGGCCGAGGGCACCCGGGCCGTCTCGCTGGCGTGGGGATTCTGGGCGGACAGCAGTGCAATGACCGGACACCTGGAGGACACGGACCGCGCCCGGATCTTCCGGGGCGGGCTCGCGCCGCTCACCGCCCAGGAGGGCCTCGCCCTGTTCGACGCGGCACTGGCCACCCCCGAGGCCCAGCTGGTGCCGGTGCGGTTCGACACCGCGCGCCTGGCGGACGAGGTCACGGCCGGAACGGTGCCCCGGCTGCTGGAACGGCTGGCGGGAACACCACGCCGCCGCGGCGCCCTCGTCCCGGCCCCGGGTGGCCGGGACCGGCGCGGCGGGCAGGGCGAGGACGCTCTGCGCGACCGGCTGATCCGGGCGGACCGAGACGAACGCGCGGGCCTGGTCATGGACGTGGTGCAGACGCAGGCCGCCCTGGTGCTCGGGCACGCCGAGCAGGAACTGATCGGCACGGAACGGGCATTCAAGGACCTCGGCTTCGACTCGCTCACGGCCGTGGAATTCCGTAACCGCCTCAAGGCCGTCACAGGGCTGCGCCTGCCGGCCACCCTGGTCTTCGACCACCCCAGTCCGCGCGCCCTCACGGCCCACTTGTGCGCCGAGCTCGCCGCCCTGCCGGGCGGCGCCGACAGCGACGGGCCGCAGACCGCTGCGGAAACCGATGACGCCGGAATCACCGAAACCGCCGACATCATCGACACCCTCGACGCCGAGAGCCTGATCGATCTGGCGTACAGCGACGCCGACTCCTGATGCTGACGACTGCCTGAGCGAGGCCCTTGATGACGACAGACACGCCTGCCGACAGCAAACTCATCGACGCGCTGCGGAACTCCCTGAAAGAGACCCGCAAGCTGAGAGAGGAGAACAGACGACTCGTCGCGAGTGCGAACGATTCCATCGCCATTGTGGGGATGGGCTGCCGTTTTCCGGGGGGTGTGGAGTCTCCGGAGGCGTTGTGGGGGGTGGTCTCGGGTGGTGTGGACGTGATCGGGGATGTCCCGGGGGACCGTGGCTGGGATGTGGAGGGGGTGTTCGGCGGGGACCGGGACGGGCCCGGGACCAGTTACGCGCGTGCGGGTGGGTTCTTGTGTGAGGCGGCGGAGTTCGACGCGGCGTTCTTCGGTATCTCGCCGCGTGAGGCGTTGGCGATGGATCCGCAGCAGCGGTTGTTGCTGGAGACGTCGTGGGAGGCGCTGGAGCGGGCGGGCATTGATCCGCGCTCGCTGCGGGGGACCCGGGCCGGCGTCTTCACCGGGATCATGCACCAGGCATACGTGCCGGAGACGGGCGCTGTGCTCGCCGAACTCGAGGGCCATCTCGGTAGTGGGAGCGCGGCGAGTGTGGCGTCGGGCCGGGTGGCGTACAGCCTGGGTCTTGAGGGGCCTGCGGTGTCGGTGGACACGGCGTGTTCGTCGTCGTTGGTGGCGTTGCATCTGGCGGT
>NZ_JBEYXW010000099.1:2500-5197 GCF_040645195.1 Saccharomonospora sp. NPDC046836 | reverse complement strand
TTGTTCGGCGGTGTCCTACTCTCCCACACCCCCACGGGTGCAGTACCATCGGCGCTGGCAGGCTTAGCTTCCGGGTTCGGAATGGGACCGGGCGGATCCCTGCCGCTATAACCACCGAAACACTCTGAAACACACACACAGTGTGTGGTGTTTCAGAATCGTAGAGTGAGTGCGTAACACCTTTGTGGGCAAGTCCTCGGCCGATTAGTACCAGTCCACTCAAAAACACATTACTGCGCGTCCATGTCTGGCCTATCAACCCAGTGGTCTACTGGGAGCCTTACCCCACAAAAGGGTGGGAGACCTCATCTTGGAACAGGCTTCCCGCTTAGATGCCTTCAGCGGTTATCCCTTCCGAACGTAGCCAACCAGCCATGCCACTGGCGTGACAACTGGCATACCAGAGGTTCGTCCGTCCCGGTCCTCTCGTACTAGGGACAGCCTTCCTCAAGTCTCCTACGCGCGCGGCGGATAGGGACCGAACTGTCTCACGACGTTCTAAACCCAGCTCGCGTGCCGCTTTAATGGGCGAACAGCCCAACCCTTGGGACCTACTCCAGCCCCAGGATGCGACGAGCCGACATCGAGGTGCCAAACCATGCCGTCGATATGGACTCTTGGGCAAGATCAGCCTGTTATCCCCGGGGTACCTTTTATCCGTTGAGCGACACCCCTTCCACCAGGAGGTGCCGGATCACTAGTCCCTGCTTTCGCACCTGCTCGACCCGTCAGTCTCACAGTCAAGCTCCCTTGTGCACTTACACTCAACACCTGATTGCCAACCAGGCTGAGGGAACCTTTGGGCGCCTCCGTTACCCTTTAGGAGGCAACCGCCCCAGTTAAACTACCCACCAGGCACTGTCCCTGAACCGGATCACGGCCCAAAGTTAGATTCCCAGCACGACCAGAGTGGTATTTCAACAACAACTCCACCAACACTAGCGTGTCAGCTTCACAGTTTCCCACCTATCCTACACAAGCCGAACCGAAAACCAATACCAAGCTATAGTAAAGGTCCCGGGGTCTTTCCGTCCTGCCGCGCGAAACGAGCATCTTTACTCGTAGTGCAATTTCGCCGGGCCTGTGGTTGAGACAGCCGGAAAGTCGTTACGCCATTCGTGCAGGTCGGAACTTACCCGACAAGGAATTTCGCTACCTTAGGATGGTTATAGTTACCACCGCCGTTTACTGGCGCTTAAATTCTCAGCTTCACCCCCGAAAGGGTTAACCGGTCCTCTTAACGTTCCAGCACCGGGCAGGCGTCAGTCCATATACATCGACTTGCGTCTTCGCATGGACCTGTGTTTTTAGTAAACAGTCGCTTTCCGCTGGTCTCTGCGGCCACACCCACCTAGCCCGAAAAAGGCTTCAGCAGGCCTGGCCCCCCTTCTCCCGAAGTTACGGGGGCAATTTGCCGAGTTCCTTAACCACAGTTCACCCGATCGCCTTAGTATTCTCTACCTGACCACCTGTGTCGGTTTAGGGTACGGGCCACACATGCACTCGCTAGAGGCTTTTCTCGACAGCAAAGGATCACCCTACTTCACCACAACGGCTACGCATCACGCCTCACCCACATGTCCGACGGATTTACCTATCGAACGGGCCACACGCTTACACCAGTACTACCACTCACTGGCGGGGCTACCTGCCTGCGTCACCCCATCACTTGACTACTACAGGATCAGATCCCACGCTCCACACCACCACACCTCCGAAGAGACACGACGGGCTTCGGGTGGTTAGTATCCCCTGCCTCACCATGGACGCACACACGCGGGTACGGGAATATCAACCCGTTGTCCATCGACTACGCCTGACGGCCTCGCCTTAGGTCCCGACTTACCCTGGGCGGAACAACCTGGCCCAGGAACCCTTGGTCATCCGGCGGCAGAGATTCTCACTCTGCATTCGCTACTCATGCCTGCATTCTCACTCCCACACCCTCCACGGCTCGCTCACGCGGCCGCTTCCCTGGATGCAGGACGCTCCCCTACCCACCCACACGACTAGACACCAGAGACAAACCCTGGAGCCGATCTCATGTGTGGATGACACAGCTTCGGCGGTGTGCTTAAGCCCCGCTACATTGTCGGCGCAGAACCACTTGACCAGTGAGCTATTACGCACTCTTTCAAGGATGGCTGCTTCTAAGCCAACCTCCTGGTTGTCTCAGCGACTCCACATCCTTTCCCACTGAGCACACACTTAGGGGCCTTAGCTGGCGTTCTGGGCTGTTTCCCTCTCGACGACGAAGCTTATCCCCCGCCGTCTCACTGCCGCGCTCTCACTTGATGGTATTCGGAGTTTGGTTGACTTCGGTAACCCGGTAAGGCCCCTAGGCCATCCAGTAGCTCTACCCCCACCAAGAAACACACGACGCTGCACCTAAATGCATTTCGGGGAGAACCAGCTATCACGGAGTTTGATTGGCCTTTCACCCCTACCCACAACTCATCCCCCAGGTTTTCAACCCTGGTGGGTTCGGCCCTCCACGCCGTCTTACCGGCGCTTCAGCCTGGCCATGGGTAGATCACTCCGCTTCGGGTCTAGACCACGCAACTCAACGCCCTCTTCAGACTCGCTTTCGCTACGGCTACCCCACACGGGTTAACCTCGCCACGCAGCACTAACTCGCAGGCTCATTCTTCAAAAGGCACGCCATCACAACCCAAAAGTTGCTCTGACGGCTTGCAG
>NZ_JBEYXW010000098.1:0-5534 GCF_040645195.1 Saccharomonospora sp. NPDC046836 | reverse complement strand
TGGCACCACGACCGCGCCGACGCGGGCGCGGCGGGGGACGGGGGCGCGACGATGTGCAGCCAGCGGACCGCGTGCCGGGGGCCGGCCTCTCGCCGGATCGGGGTGGGTTGGGTCATGCTGGGGACCTCCACTGTTCAGTTGATGGGTGGAAGAGGGCGGCCCCGGCTTTGGCGAGACGGGGGCCGCCCTCGTTGTTGGCGGAGTGGCAGCAGTCGCAGTTGCCGCCGTTCTGGCGGCAGCCTCAGCGCTGGACGTTCCGCGCAACTAGTGACAGTGCGTGATGGGGAGGGAGGCGGGGTTGCCTCCAGAAGTGGGCCCTGTGGGGGGTTCTCGGCGTTGTGGCGGGGCGCCTCCCCTGCCTCCCCTGGTGTCTATCTGCGCTGATCAGGCGTGGGGAGGTGGCCTGGGGGAGGCGTGTGGGGAGAACTCCCCACCTCCCCAGTTGCCTCCCCTTACGATGCGTTACTTTCGGGGGCGTTCTCGTCGCGCTCCTCGATGCCCTCCAGGACGCGGGAGCGGCGGACGGTCATGATCCCGCCGAGCTTGCGCGGCTCGGCCCCGATGGCGGCGAGGGCGGCCTTCAGGTCCGCGAACGTCCACTCGCTGTACTCGTGCGGCCACGTGGCCATGAGGGCGGCGAGGACTTCGGTGGAGCGCATGGTCTCCTGGTCGCCGAGGACGGCGAGGACGTTGGCCGGGTGGTCGGCGGGCTCACCGGTCGGCGCGTCAGGGACGGGTGCCACGCCTTCGCGCAGGGCCAGGGCCCGCTTCACGATGGGGGTGATCTGGTCGGTGGTGGAGTCCTTGCGGACGTAGTGGGCGCGGACCAGCTCGAAGGGGTTCTTGGTGAAGCCGACGGTGAGGGCGGTGCCGACGTTCTCGGCGGGGTTGAGGGTGGTGGCGGTGATCCCGGCCTTGTGCTTGCCGGTGCCGAGCAGTCCGTCGTTGGCGACGTGGTCGCCGACGGCGAACGCGACGCGGTGGGAGGTGTTGCGGGTGACGTCCTTCGGGATGCTGTCGGCCGTGGGGGAGACGGTCACGAAGATGAGGGTGATGCCGACCTTGCGGGCCTTCTTCATGACCTTGACGGCGAGTTCGGCGGCCTCGGCCCCGTACTTCTTGTGCATGAACAGCTCGTGGCACTCGTCGAAGACGACGACCTTGGGCCGCATACGCGCATCACGCTGGGCCAGTGCGCGGGTGAGACGGACCTCGTCACCGCCGAGCTGTTCCAGGAGCTTGCCCCGGTCGGTGACTTCCTGGCGCAGGGAGCGCAGGGCCTTGACGGCGGCCTCGATCTGCTCGTCCTCGTCGCCCTTGACCAGGACCCGCAGCCTCTCGCGCATGGGGTCGTAGTCGACGTTGTAGGCCATGACGTACGCCTCGATGTCGACCAGCGGGTCGAGCATCGCCCCCAGCAGCAGGGAGACGATCAGGGAGGACTTCCCGGAGCCCATGATGCCGCCGACCATGTAGTTGGCGGCCATGAGCTTGCCGAAGACCTGGTCACCGCGCTGGGACACCCCGATGGGCACACCCTTGAAGTAGTCCGCCTCACCGCCGTTCAGCAGCGGCCAGTCCGGGACCTTCCCCGACAGGCTGCCCTGGTCGGCGACCCACAGGTCAAGCACGCTGGGCTGGTCGGTCGGCTCGGTCGGCCAGACTTCGACCGGCTTGCGCATCAGGTTGTGGGCCAGGACGGTCTTCTTCTCGTTGACCATCTCCACCGTGACACCCATCGGCAACTGCAACTGGGAGTGCCAGCCGTTGCCCAGCCGCGTGGTGGGAGCGACCCACCTCGGCTGCCAACCCTCCTTGACGGCCCGGTTCAGCGGACCGATCCCCAGGTGGCGCAGCGCCTCCAGGATCGCTCCCTCGTCGGGCACGACCTCCCGCGACTCGCCCTCCGCTCCTGGCAGCAGCCAGGCCGGGGCGGCCTGCTGGTGGCGGCCCACGCCCCACAGGGCGAGCAGGCCCAGCCAGGGGGCGAGGGTGACCAGCGGGCCCCAGACCACGGAGACGATGACGACGATCCACCGGACCAGCTCGACCACGGCGAGGGTGGGGGTGGCGATGTCGGCGAAGTTCTCGTTGGCGACGGCCAGGATGATGCCGAGCAGCAGCAGCCCGCCCCCCGTCACGCCGACGCCGGCGGCGGCGCCCTTGGCGAGTCGCTGAGGCGCCGAGAGCAGTTCCATGCGGCGCTGGTGGCGGGCGGCGCGGAAGGCACGGCCGCGCTCCTCCCACTCCCGGGCCAGCTCGTGGTTCCCCGCGGCTTCCGCCGCGCGGATCATCCGCTCGTAGCGGGCGGCCGAGCGCGAGTCCCACGCCCGGCGGGTGACGATCCGGGCACCGCCGACGACGTAGGCACCGTGGCGGGCCGTCGCCCGCACCGACGCCCGGGTGCGCTCCGAGGTGACCACCGTCCGCAGGCCCCGCACCACCCGCCGGCCACCCGGCTCCTTCACGGTCGCCTCGCCCTCGGCGGGCACGTCCGGGGTGGCGGGCTCCGGGGTGGTGGCGGGCTTGACCAGGGAGATCGGGGGCTGTTCGGGGCGGTGGTCGTCCAGGTGGTGCACGGTGCCCATGGGGGCCTCGGGGAGGGTGTCGGTCATGATGAGCGGGTCTCCTTCTGCACGTCACGTGCGGACAGGGGCGGGCGTCGGGGCGGCGGGTTCCTGGCCGGGAAAGGGCCGCCCCGACGGCTTTTCAGCGGGGGGACTTCGCCTCGGCCTCGCGCTTGCGGGCGGCGTCCAGGAGGCGGTCCAACTTGCGCTCCAGGTCGCTCTGGTCGACCTCGGGACCGGCCACCGCGCGCTTGGCCATCCGGCCGATCAGCCAGGCGGCCTTGGCCTTCTCGGAGGTGGTGAGGGTGGGTTCGGGCTTGGCGGGCACAGGGGCTCCCCTCTGGGGCCGGGCCGTCCGGCTCCCCGCCCACCCCCGGCCGCGCTGGGCGGGGGTGGACTGGCAACCGTCGGTGGGCTCAGGCGGGGGTGATGTCCCGAGCGCTGACGATGTCGTCGCGCCCGACGCGGCCACGGTCCATGGCGATACGAACGTCGCCACCGCCCAGGTGCTCCAGGAGGGTGACCCGCTGACCGGTGGACCTCAGGCGGTACTGGTCGCTCTGCACGGCGGGGGCGGGAGCGGCGGTCTTCTTCTTGCGGAACATGTGGTCCTCCTCGTGGTGCGGGGCCGGACTGTCCGGCTCCCCGCCCACCCCCGAGTCGTAGCGGTGGGGGTGGACAGGCAGCCGTCGGTCAGCGGCCCCGGCGGCGCCGGGCCTTGCGGAGGTTCTTGGTGGCCTGGTCGCCGTCTTGGGCGACGGTGCGGACCACGGTGACCAGGCCCCAGGCGGTGGCGACCGCGGCGAGGGCGACGACGGCGAGGCTGATGGCCATGGAGGTGAGGACGCCGACGAGGAGCGGGCCGAAGTAGACGCCGGCGGCGACGGTGCCGGCGCCGATGCCGGTACCGAGGGCGATGCGCTGGGTGGTGCGGTCGGGCGGTGCCTGGTGGATGTGGACCACCGGCGGCTGCCCCTGCTGCTGAAAGGCCGTGGGGAGCTGGTCGGTGTAGATGTGGGTGCCGTCGCGGAGCTGGACGATGTCCGCCCGCACCGGCAGATGACTGGGGGTGGGTTCCACGGGGTCTCCTCTGCGGGTCCGGTGGTCGGCCGGGCGGCCGTGGCACACCACCGGCCCGCCGCCCGGGGTGCGGGCAGCGGGCCGGTAGCGGCCATGGGCGCCGGGACGGTCAGGCCGTCTGTAGGGCGTCGGCGAGGATCGCGGCGTGGTCGAAGGCGAGCCGCTCGGGCAGGTTGGTGATGGGCCACCAGCGGGCGGTGCGGGCGTCGTCCCCGGCGGTGGCCGGGGTGTCGGCGGGCACGGTGGCGAGGTAGGCGACGCTGACGTAGCGGCCACGGGGGTCGCGGTCGGGGGTGTCCCAGACGCTGAGCTGGTGCAGGTCGGCGGCGTCCACGTGGACGCCGGTCTCCTCGGCCAGTTCGCGGGCGGCGGCGGTGCGGGAGGTCTCGCCCTGGTCGACGTGGCCGCCGGGCAGGGCCCAGGCGCCCTCGAAGGGGGGCCAGTCGCGCTCGATCAGCAGGACGCGGCCGTCCGTGGTGACGGCGACGATGTCGGCGGTGTAGCGGATGGTCTCAGGGGTTTCGGCGGCGCTCACGAAGGCTCCTTCGGGGTCAGGCGGCGAGGAAGAGGGCGGCGAGGGTGAGGGCGAGGACGTGGGCGGTCTGGTCGACGTGGGCGGCCCCGCCGTGCGCGGCGAACTTGGGCTGTCGGGCCCACCGCATCCAGGCGGTGACGAGTCGGCGGCGGTCGATGGCGGCGTGTGTCGTGCCGATCCAGACGAGTACGGCGAGGGTGGGCAGGACCGGCAGGCGCCAGCCGAGGACGAGGGAGCCGACCGTGAGGAGGAGCGCGCAGACGGCGACGTGCACGGCCGCGTGCGAGGCGTTGGCGGTCCAGCCGGTGCGGCCGGGGCCGGCCTTGTGGGTGGCCTGGTAGTCGGTCTGGAGGGGGTAGTCGGCCAGGAGGTGGCCGACGTAGAGCAGGAACAGCACCTCGGCGAACACGGGTACTCCTCAGTGGTTGTCGTGGCAGGGCACGCAGGCCCCGAGCGAGCGGGGGATGCAGTAGCCGCGGTCCTGCTGGCACTGCGGGCAGATCCGCCGGGCCCGCAGTGCGGCGGCCAGCGCCCGGCTGCGGCCCTCGGTCATGGGCCGGACGGGCTTGGCCTGGTCGATGCGGTAGAGGTAGCCGACCAGCGGCGGACGGCCGCGCCGGCGGGGGCGCTGGAGCTGTGCGACGACCGACTGTCCGCCGGGCCGCAGGCCCATCGCGCGCAGCTGGCGGCGGGTGGCAAGACCCTCGGGGGCGAGACGCCAGGGGTAGACGGGCAGGGTGGCCATCAGACCGTCCCGCTCGTCGTCGTGGCGGTGGCGCTGCGTTCGGCGTGGAGGGTGTCGCGGATTTGGCGGGCGCGGGCGGCGCCGGTGCCGAGTTCGCGGCGGATGGCCTCGGCGGTCAGGTCGGTGGTCGACCAGCCGGCCGTCTTGGTGCGGGCCTCGGCAAGGAGCTGGTCGAGGGTGCGGGTCGGGCGGCGGGTGCGGGCGGAGTCGGGCACCCGGTGCGTGACCCGGCGGGCCGGTCGAGTCGACTCAGCGGCCAGCGCACGGGCCGGACGGGTCGGCCGGGTAGCGACGGGCTTGAGGTCGAGAGTCGACTTCAGGAAGCCGGCCGGGACCGGCTTGGGCAGGTTCACCACGGTCGGCCGGTCGACCGGCTGCGCGACGGCCGGGGCCGCAGCGGGGGCGGCATCCTCCGCCGACGCCGGCTCAACCGGAGCGGGGCGGGGGCCGGGGGGTTTGTGCAGGTCAGGGGTCGACCGCTTTCGACCGAACCAGCCGTTTTTCTTGCTGTTTCGGGTGGTATGTTCGGCGGCCTGGTAGGCGGCGGTGCGGGTGACGCGGCGGGCGACCAGGTCCGGGGTCATGCCCGGCTCGTCGGCGCCCTGCT
>NZ_JBEYXW010000097.1:0-5810 GCF_040645195.1 Saccharomonospora sp. NPDC046836 | reverse complement strand
CGCGGTCCTTGCGCAGGAGCGGGACGAGGACGGCGTCCTCACCGGCACTGGCCCGCGCCATGCCGCTGAGCACCCCGTCGGGACCCAGCTCCACGAACCGTGTGACGCCCTCTTCCGCCAGGGCCCGTACACCGTCGCCGAAGCGGACGGCCTCGCGGACGTGCCGCACCCAGTAGTCAGGCGTGGTCAGTTCACCGGACTCCGCGATCCGGCCTGAGACGTTCGAGACGACCGGCAGGCGCGGCTCGGCGAACGACAGACCGGCAAGTACCTCTCGGAAGTCAGCGAGCATCGGCTCCATCAGCGGCGAGTGGAAAGCGTGCGACACCCGCAGACGGCTGACCCGACGCCCCAGCTCACGGAACGCCTCCGCCACCGCCTCGACGGCATCCTCGGCGCCCGAGACGACCACGGAGGAAGAACCGTTGACGGCGGCGACGGACACCCCCTCGACGGATTCCAGTCGCGGCAGCACCTCCGCCTCCGACGCCTCCAGCGCCACCATCGCGCCACCCTCGGGCAGCGCCTGCATCAGGCGGCCACGGGCGGCGACGAGCGCGGCGGCGTCGGCGAGGGTGAACACCCCGGCCACGTGGGCCGCGGCGACCTCACCGATGGAGTGACCGGCCACAAACTCCGGCCGCACACCCCACGACTCGATGAGCCGGAACAACGCCACCTCGACGGCGAAGAGCCCCGCCTGCGCGTACGCCGTCCCGTCCAGCACCGACGCGTCGTCACCCCACACCACCTCGCGCAGCGGGCGCTCCAGGTGCGCGTCGAGTCCGGCGCAGACCGCGTCGAACGCCTCCGCGAACACCGGGAAACGCTCGTACAGCCCACGCCCCATCCCCAGACGCTGCGACCCCTGCCCCGAGAAGAGGAACGCGGTACGGCCTCCGGTGGCCACGCCTTCCACGACGCCCGCGTCGGGCAGACCCGAGGCCAGGGCTTCCAGGGCCGCTTCACGGTCGGCGCCCAGGACCACCGCCCGGTGGTCGAAGGTGGCGCGGCCGTTGACGAGCGAGAAGGCCACGTCCGGCGCGCTCACCGGTTCGGCGGCCACGTAAGCGCGCAGCCGCTCGGCCTGGGCACGCAGCGCCGGGGCCGACCGTGCGGAGAGCACCCACGGCACGTCGACGGCGGGCGCCACCGTGGAGTCGGGCTCCGGCGCCTCCTTCGGCTGTTCGAGGATGACGTGGGCGTTGGTGCCGCTGATCCCGAACGAGGACACACCGGCCCGTCGCAGCCGCTCCTCCCCCGGCCACACCCGCTCACCGGTCAGCAACTCCACAGCACCAGCGGACCAGTCGACGTGCGACGACGGAGCATCCACGTGCAGCGTCCGCGGCAGCCTCCCGTGCCGCATCGCCATCACCATCTTGATGACACCCGCCACACCCGCCGCGGCCTGCGTGTGCCCGAGGTTCGACTTCACCGAACCGAGCCATAGCGGCTTGCCCTCCTCACGGTCCTGCCCGTACGTGGCCAGGAGTGCCTGCGCCTCGATCGGGTCACCCAGCGTCGTCCCCGTACCGTGCGCCTCCACGACGTCCACATCACCGGCCGACAGACCACCACTGGCCAGAGCCTGGCGGATGACACGCTGCTGGGAAGGACCGTTCGGCGCCGTCAGACCGTTCGACGCACCGTCCTGGTTCACCGCCGACCCACGCACCACCGCCAGCACACGATGACCATTGCGCCGGGCGTCAGACAGACGCTCCAGCACCACCATGCCCACACCCTCGGACCAGCCCACACCGTCAGCCGAGTCCGCGAACGAACGGCACCGCCCGTCCGCCGACAGACCACCCTGACGCGAGAACTCCACGAACGTCGTCGGCGTCGACATCACCGTCACACCACCGGCCACCGCCAACGAGCACTCACCCGAACGCAACGCCTGCGCCGCCCAGTGCAACGCCACCAACGACGACGAACACGCCGTGTCGACCGTCACCGCCGGACCCTCGAACCCGAACGTGTACGAGACACGGCCGGACGCGATGCTGGGTGCGCTGCCGTTGCCGCGATAGCCCTCGTACTGGTGGTCGGTGAGGATGCTGCCGTAGTCGTTGTACATGACGCCGGCGAAGACGCCGGTCTGGCTGCCGCGCAGGGAGACCGGGTCGATGCCGGACCGCTCGATCGCCTCCCACGTCGTCTCCAGCAGAAGGCGCTGCTGGGAGTCGGTCGCCACCGCCTCGCGCGGGCTCATCCCGAAGAACTCGGAGTCGAAGGCTCCGGCGTCGTGCAGGAAGCCACCGGCCTTGGTGTAGGTGGTGCCGGACGCGTCCCGGTCGGGGTTGTAGAGCGCGTCGACGTCCCAGCCTCGGTTGACGGGGAACTCGGAGACGGTGTCGACGCCTTCGGAGACGACGCGCCACAGGTCCTCGGGCGAGGAGACACCACCGGGGTAGCGGCACGCCATGCCCACGATCACGATCGGGTCCTCGGCCACCGACGGCAGCGCCGACACCGGCACCACCTCCGCCGGCTCCACCCCACCGAACAACTCCTCCAGCAGATACCCCACCACCGCGTTGACCGTCGGATAGTCGAACACCACCGTCGCCGGCAATCGCAACCCCGTCGACTTCCCCAACCGGTTCCGCAACTCCACCGCAGTCAACGAATCAAAACCCAGATCCTGAAACGCACGCCCCGGATCCACCGACTGCACACCCGCATGACCCAACACCACCGCGACCTGACCACGCACCAGATCCAGCAACACCTCACGACGCTCATCCCCGCCCAACGCCCCAAGACGCTGCACCAGACCCGCCGCCGCCACCGAACCACCCGCAGCCGCACGACGACCACGCCGCCGCACCAGACCGAGCATCATCGGGTGCAGGTCACCCTGCCCACGCAGGGAGGCCAGGTCGAGGCGGACAGGGAGGACGACCGGCTCACTCGAGGCCAGAGCCGCGTCGAAGAGGGCGGTCCCCTGCTCGGCGGTCAGCTCGGGCATGCCTGCGCGGGCGACGCGGTGCCGGCTGGTCCCGGAGAGGGTGCCGATCATGCCGGCGTCCTGGGTCCACGGGCCCCAGGCGAGCGAGGTCGCGGGCAGGCCGAGGCTGCGGCGGTGGCGTACCAGGGCGTCGAGGAAGGTGTTGCCGGCCGCGTAGTTGGCCTGGCCGGGGCCACCGAGGATGCCGGACATCGAGGAGAAGACGACGAAGGCTTCGAGGTCGAGGGCGCGGGTGGCCTCGTGCAGGTTCCATGCGGCGTCCGCCTTCGGGCGCAGCACGCGGGTCACGCGCTCGGCCGTGAGTGATTCCACCGTGCCGTCGTCCAGCACCCCGGCGGAGTGGACGACCGCGCGCACCGGGTGGCGGGCGACCAGCTCCGCGACGGCAGCGGGGTCGGAGACGTCGCACGCCTCGACGGTCACGTGCGCACCGACCTCGGACAGTTCGGCGACCAGCTGCTCGGCGCCGTCGGCGGCGGCGCCGCTGCGGCTCACCAGCAGCAGGTCCCGCACTCCGTGCTCGACCACCAGGTGCCGGGCGACGATCCGCCCGAGGCCACCCGTACCGCCGGTCAGCAGCACCGTGCCGTCGAGGCCGGCCCATCGCGGGCCCGCCGTGGTGCCGGAGGCGATCCGGGCCAGTCGCGGGGCGAGCGCCTCGCCGTCGCGTGCGGCGGTCTCCGGCTCGCCCGTGGCGAGGGCGGACAGCACGGTCGCGGTGTCGGTGTCGCGTCCCACCTCCATCAGGCCGAAGCGGCCGGGGTGCTCGGAGACGGCGGAGCGCACCAGGCCCCGGAGTGCCGCGTCGGCCAGGTCGCCGCCGTCGACGGCGTCCGAGGTGACGAAGACCAGGCGGGAGTCGGCGAACCGCTCCTGCGCCAGCCACTCCCGCACCAGCTCCAGGCCCCCGGCGGCCATGGCGTGGAGGGCGTCCACCACCGCGTCGGCCCGTGTCGCGGCGTCGGGACGCACCCGGGCCAGCACGGTCGCTGGTACGTCTTCGGCGGCGGCCAGGGCTTCCAGGTCGGGGAAGGCCACGAACCCGTCGTGCGGCAGCCCGTCGGCCCGGAGGACTCCCGCGAGGGCCGTGGGCGCGTCGGAATCCCCGAGGACGCCGACCGGACCGGTGTCGGCCGCGTCACCAGGTGCCTCGGTCCGGACCCAGTCCACCCGGAAGAGGGCGTCGCGGGTCAGGGCGTCGACACCGGTGGCGTCGGGGGCGACCGGGCGGAGCACCAGGTTCTCGACGCTGGCGACGGGTGCACCGGTGTGGTCGGCCACGGCGACCGTCGCGCTCTCGTCGCCGGTCCGGGTCATCCGGACCCGGACCTCCCGGGCGCCGGTGGCGTGCAGGCACACCCCTTCCCAGGAGAACGGGACCACCCCGTGCGCGAGACCGCCCAGGGCCGAGATGTGCAGGGAGGCGTCGAGCAGCGCCGGGTGGAGGCCGAAGGCGGTGGCGTCGCGCTCGGCGGAGTCGGGCAGGGCGACCTCGGCGAAGACGTCGTCGCCGCGCCGCCAGGCGGCCCGCAGCCCCTGGAAGAGCGGCCCGTACTGGTAGCCGCCCTCGGCCATGCGCTCGTACAGGCCGGTGAGGTCGAGGGGTTCGGCGTCGGCGGGGGGCCACACCGCGGTGTCGAACTGCACGGTGCGCTCCCCGGGAGCGAGGACGCCGGTGGCGTGCTCGGTCCAGGGCAGGTCGTCGGCTCCCTCGGCGCGGGAGCGGGCGGCGAGGACGCGGCGGCCGGCGGCGTCGGCGGGGCCCACGTGCAGGTGGAGCTGGACGCCGCCCTGCTCGGGCAGGACCAGCGGGGCGGCGAGGGTCAGTTCCTCGACGCGGTCGCAGCCGACCTCGTCGCCGGCGCGGACGGCGAGTTCCACGAAGGCCGTGCCGGGGAGCAGCGCCTTGCCCATGACGACGTGCTCGGCGAGCCAGGGGTGGGTGCGCAGGGACAGCCGGGTGGTGAGCAGCAGGCCGCCGGAGTCGGAGAGTTCGACGGCGGCGCTGAGCAGGGGGTGGCCGGCGGCGCGCAGGCCGGCGGACTCCACGTCCCCGGCGGGCATGAGGGCGGGCACGGGCCAGTAGTGCTCGTGCTGGAAGGCGTACGTGGGCAGGTCGATGCGGCGGGCGCCGGTCCCGGCGAGGACGGCGGCCCAGTCGACGGACGCACCGGTGGCGTGGAGGCGGCCGAGCGCGGTGAGCGCGGTGACCTCCTCGTCGCGGTCCTTGCGCAGGAGCGGGACGAGGACGGCGTCCTCACCGGCGCTCTCGCGCGCCATGCCGCTGAGCACCCCGTCGGGACCCAGCTCCACGAACCGTGTGACGCCCTCTTCCGCCAGGGCCCGTACACCGTCGTCGAAGCGGACGGCCTCACGGACATGCCGCATCCAGTAGTCCGGCGTGGTCAGTTCACCCGGCTCGGCAATCCGGCCAGAGACGTTCGAGACGACCGGCAGGCGCGGCTCGGCGAACGACAGATTCCGCAGTACCTCGTGGAACGCGTCAAGCATCGGCTCCATCAGCGGCGAGTGGAAAGCGTGCGACACCCGCAGACGGCTGACCCGACGCCCCAGCTCACGGAACGCCTCCGCCACCGCCTCGACGGCATCCTCGGCGCCCGAGACGACCACCGACGACGGACCGTTGACGGCAGCGACCGACACACCCTCGACGGACTCCAGACGCGGCAGCACCTCCGCCTCGGAGGCCTCCAGCGCCACCATCGCGCCACCCACCGGCAACGCCTGCATCAGCCGCCCACGAGCAGCCACCAGAGCACACGCGTCCGCCAGCGAGAACACACCCGCCACATACGCGGCCGCCACCTCA
>NZ_JBEYXW010000096.1:0-5818 GCF_040645195.1 Saccharomonospora sp. NPDC046836 | reverse complement strand
CTCGAAGAAGAGCGGCAGGCCGATCACGGAGGCGATGAGCACCATCGCCCACGGCATCGCCCGGCCGCCGTGGACCTCTACGCCGTCGGCATCCACTGGGCCCTCGGCGACGCCGGCGCCGCCCTGGAATCGGGGCGGAACCTTCGGCCCGAGTACTTCCCCACTGCTGAGCGGAAGGCACGCCTGGGCACAGACATGGCCCGGGCCTGGTGGGCGTGGGGCCGCCCTGAGCAGACCGCCCGCGCCTTGCTCGACGCCCACCGCGCGAGCCCCGGCGAGGTGAGAGACCGCCCCGCCATCCGCAGCATCGTGACCGAGTTGGCGCAGCGGCACCCTCGTGCCGTTGGCGTGCGGGAGCTGCACGCCGCCGTGTCCGCCCCGGCGAGCTGAGACCGCCGCCCGTCGGGCCCCACCGGGTCCGGACATGCCTCGTTCCCGGCACCAGCGGGTCCCGGCCAGCCGTGGGCCCGGCCTGGGTCGGCGCTCGCCTGGATGCGACACCCAGTACTGGAGGCGACCCCCACGTCGGGGCAGCGTTGCGCCCTCTCCAACCTGGACACACGTCTGCGTCACCTCTGCCGATTCTGGGTGTGAACTGGGTGTCGGTCTCCGGAACTAAGGAGTGCGGGAGGGGTGTCCCAGAGGTACCGCAGACGCAGGGCGGCGGGACGCCGACCTAGAATTAACGCCTCTGAACTGGGCTTATGCGGCGCTACAGTGCAGGTCAGGAGGGTGCGGAACGCGGGGCTGTTACCCAGCGTCCCTGATTCGGGACGAAGAGGTCGTGGGTTCAAATCCCGCCACCCCGACAGCCGAGTAACAAGCCAGAGGACCCTTACCTAACCTTGGGTTCAAGGGGCCCTCTGGCGTTGGCCCACCCCCTCCCCGTCGGCCTTTCCCCGCTCAAGGACTTCCGAGACGACCTTGCCGCCGCCGCGGCACGGGCTCGAAGCCGGGGCCATGGCCGCAGACCCGAGCGAGCACGAGAAGGCGGTCCCGGTCCGGGCGGCCCGCCTCGCCCAGATCGAGCGGGCAGTCAGCCGGACCCGTGCCTCACATACGGGGCAGCCGTTCGAAGCGACCCGTCAGGCGTTGACCGAAGTCCTGCGGGACGAAGGCGCCGAACGCGCCGTGCCCCAGGTCGTCGAGGAACTGGCGCGCCAGATCTCCGAAGCCGCCTCGGGCCCGCCAGGACTCAGGGCTGAGCGCTCAGCCGCAACAAGGCCGCACGGGATGACGACCAAGCCTTGCCAACACCCCGTTCATCATGCTCATCCGCCTCAGCGGCAACCCCACGCCTGCCGAAATGTTCCGCCTCCCCACCTTTGGGTGAAGGGTCGGACTGAGTAGCGGCCTTCTGCGAACGAGTGCGTACTCTCCGTGGTTGACCGGCTTCGTCCTTCATCGCAGGAGGCAGGAATGCGCAGGTCAGCGGTGGCCGTACTGGCTGCGGGGCTCTTCTCACGGAGGTCGGGAGTGCTGTAGCGGATGCATGGCGCAGCATGCCCATGCTGAAGAGCGAGGGTGTCGCCTTCGAGAAGGCCGAGTAGACGATGCACCCCAAGTTCACCAAGCACGGCCGCTTCGGGTTCAAGGGGAATCCGCGGAACGTCAATCCCGGTGACGGCCACAACGTCTACGCGGGCTTGCCGGGATCGCGGATCGCTACGGCCCGACAACTGCACCAGGACCCTCCATTACACGCGCTGTGTCCGCCCGTCACCAGCCGAGAAAGAGCTGCCCTCTATGTCCCCGAACCCTGCCCCCGTACTCCGCGCCAGGGACGTTGACGTCCGGTACGGCGCGCACCTCCTGGTGAACGCCTCGATCGCGCGGACCGGGTGGGTGGGCCTGGCCTGGTACCCCGCGGACGGGCTGCCGTCAGCCTGGACGCTGGCCGCCTGCTTGCTCGGGTGCCCCACTCTCGCCTACCTCGCCGGGCGTCGGCACGCGAAGGAGGCCGCCCTGCGTCCCCTCGCCGTACGGCGTCAGGCCCAGCCAGGGAAACCCCGCCGCTGGCTGGCGGCGCTGCTGGTCCTGCCCGGTCTCGGCATCGTCACCGCGTGCTGCGTCCTCGGGGTTCTCGGGGTCCACGTCGAGCCCAGCGCGCTCACCTCCTTCCTGGTGCCGGCCGGGGCTCTGCTGACCGGGGCGGGGCTCGTGCTCGCGCTGCCGCCGGTCACGGCCTGGCTTGCCGCGCGGATCGCCGCCACCACCCAGCGTCTGCCGCTCACCTTGGCGATGCGGCACCACGAGACGACACCGGGCGCCGCCCTCCGTGTCGTCAGCGGGCTCGTCCTCCTGGTCTACGCGGCCTCCCTCACCCAGGGCGTGCTCGTCGAGCTCGACCAGGTGAGCCGGCGAACGGCGCAGAACCAGGAGTACGAGATTCCGTTCCGGCAGGTCACGGCGGAGCAACGGGCGGCGATGGTGAAGGCCGAGGGGATTTCGGGAAACGCAGTCGCCACTGAAGTGCCTTCGCGTGAAGGTGACATCCTGTTCGCCACATGCGCCGAGGTGGAGAAGCTCGCCCTGCCCGGAACCGTGCGAGGCTGCGTGGATGGTCGGCCGCTTGCCCTGCACGACCCGTACGCGCATACGGAAGACACCAAACAGCCTGGCACTACTCACCTGGTCAAGCTGCGCGACGAGGCTGGACAGCCGGCGGGAAGTGCACGGTTCACGGTGCCGGAGGAAACCGTCACCTTCGCCGCCGTGCAGCCCTCCGCTCTGAACTCGGCCCTCCTCCTCGTCCCGCCGAAAACCCTGCCTCCCGGGGTTCACCCCGCACGCGCCAAGCTCGTCCTCAGCGGAGCCCCCGAGCCCGAGGCAGTGCAGGCCACGCTGGACCGTCTCGCCGGGATCGCGCCCACGGCGCAGATCGACCCCGTGGGCATCGTCATCGAGTCGCTGCGCCAACTTTCGGTGGTCAAGGGGCTGCTGGGTACCGGCATGGTGCTCGGCCTCGTCATCGGGGTCGCCGCGTTTCTCGTGTCGGCGGCGGACCGGGCCATGGACCGGCGGCGCAGGACCGCCACCCTCACTCTGCTCGGCATCCGGCCCCGCACGCTGCGGGCCGCGCAGTGTGCGCAGGTGTTGTTGCCGCTGGCGGTGGGGATCGGCGGGGCGCTCGTCGCCGGGCGGCTGGCCGAGTCCAGCTATCTGGTGACGGGGGGCGGGGCCGTGTTCTGGGACGGTGAAGGGTTGCCGCTGCTTCTGCTCAGCGGACTGGGGGTGCTGGCGGTTGCCGGGCTGGCCTCGCTGCCGATGGCCCGACGGCATCTCGATCCCGAGTTGCTCCGGCGGGATTAGGGGGCGTCGACGGGAGTCGTACCGGATGTTCCCGGCGCGCCGGAGGAGGAGCTTCGGACCGCCGCTTCCGCGTACCGCTTCCCCAGACGCGCGAACGCCTCCACCAGTTCCGCCGGGCCCACGATCTCGAAGTCGGCGTCGAAGCGGCCGATGAGGGCGGCCAGGCTCGGCCAGGACCAGGAGCCGAGGGTGAGGCGGCAGCGGTCGGGGGTCAGTTCCTCGACCAGGCCGTCGTGGACGTAGCCGCTGACCTCGGTGGCGGGCAGGTGGAGGACGACCTCGCCCCGGCAGGGCCAGGCGGGGGTGCCGTCGGGGTGGTGGGCGCCCCGGAAGCGGGTGGCGACGTAGGCGGTGACCTCGCCGCCGGGGAGTTCGCGCGGGGTGAAGCGGGGGCCGGTCGGGGGGCGCGGGGTGAGGCGGTCGACGCGGAAGGTGCGCCAGTCCTCGCGGTCGAGATCCCAGGCGACGAGGTACCAGCGGCTGCCCCAGGTGACCAGGTGGTGAGGTTCCGCCCGGCGTGGTGGGGGCGTACTCGTGTCAGGGGCGTGATCCGGGGCCCGGTAGTCGAAGCGGAGGGTTTCGCGGGCACGGATGGCGGTGCTGAGGGTGAGGAGGACCTCGGTGTCGGCCTGCGGGGCGAGGGCGGTCCGGCGGCGGGTGACGGCGGTGACCTGGAGGGCGTCGATCCGGTGGCGCAGCCGGGCGGGCATGACCTGGCGGACCGTGGCCAGGGCGCGGACCGCGTCCTCCTCGATGCCGGCGCCGGTCGTCGCGGCGGTCCGCAGGGCGACCGCGAGGGCGACCACCTGGTCGTCGTCGAAGAGCAGCGGCGGCAGCTCCGTGCCCGCGCCGAGCCGGTATCCGCCGTCCGGGCCTTTGAGGGCGGCGATGGGATAGCCGAGTTCGCGCAGGCGGTCGATGTCGCGGCGGACGGTGCGCGGGCTGACGTCCAGCCGTTCCGCCAGCAGCGCGCCCGGCCAGTCCCGGCGGGCCTGGAGCAGGGAGAGCAGGGCCAGCAGCCGCGCCGAGGTCTTCTGCATGGCTCCATGGTGCACCGGAGTAGCGGACACTCCCTGGCCTCTTCTGCTGGGACTGTGGGCCTGTGCCCGCGAGGAGGGCACGACCGGCACCGGAACACGGGAACACCGGTCAACCGGAATTCCCCGAACCCCTCTCGAAGGAGGCGGCCCCTGTGGCTGCGACGACGACCACCCCCACCCCGCTCGACCCCGAACGTGCCGACCTGATCGGAGCGCTCGCCTCCGTGCGTGAGGCGCTGACCGCTTCCGTGGCCGGGCTCGGGGACGAAGAGGCCGGGCGGCGGCCTACCGTCAGCGCGCTCTGCCTGGGCGGGCTGGTCAAGCACGTGACCGCCATGGAGGAGACCTGGACGCGCTTCATGGTGGAGGGGACGTCGGCGCTCCGGTTCGACCTTCCCGACGGCGTCACCTGGGCCGACCTCGCCGCCGGCACCGCGCGCGAGCTGCCCCGGTGGATGATCGAGCGCGAGGAGGAGTTCCGGATGCTGCCGGGCGAGACGCTGGCGGGGGTCGTCGGGCGGTACGAGGAGGTGGCCGCGCGTACCGACGCGGTCATCGCCTCCGTACCCGATCTGTCGGCGGCGTACGCGCTGCCGGACGTGCCGTGGCAGGAGCCGGGCGAGGTGCGCAGTGTGCGCCGGGTAATCGCGCACGTCATCGCCGAGACGGCGCAGCACGCGGGGCACGCCGACATCCTCCGCGAGACGCTCGACGGGCGGACCAGCAGCTGACGACCGACACCGCCACGCGCGACCTCGAACGACGGAGAAGAGGCCGGAACATGACGAGGTACGGGATCACCGTGCGGGGGTGGCCGCGATGACCGTCCTCTCCACCCGCGCGCTCAACCGGGCGACGCTGGCCCGCCAGTTGCTGCTCGACCGTTCCGGTCTGGGGCCGCTCGACGCCGTCGCCCGCCTGGGCGGCCTTCAGGCGCAGGAGCCGCAGGAACCGTACGTGGGCCTCCACGCGCGGCTGCGGGCCTTCGACCCGGCGGAGCTGTCGGCGCTGCTCGTGGACCGGCAGGTGGTGCGGACCCATCTCATGCGGCGGACCGTCCACCTCGTCACCGCCGACGACGTGCTGGCCTGGCGCGGCCGTCACGAGGCGATGCTGCGCCAGCGGGTGCTGGGCGTCTATCGCACCGAACTCGCCGACGTCGACTTGGAGGAGCTGGCCGAGGCGGGCCGGCGGGTCATGGCCGACGGCCGGCCCCGCACGATGGCCGAGGTGGCGGCGGAACTCGCCGGTCGCTGGCCCGGGCCGGGCAAGCGGGCGCTGGGCGAGATGGTGGTGGCCGCGCTGATCCCGATGGTGCAACTGCCCCCACGCGGCCTGTGGCGCCAGAAGGGCGGCGTGCGCAACCTGCCGCTCGCCGCCTGGCTCGTCCTGCCGATCTACGTCGGCTCGCAGTCGCCCTGCGTCATCGCGTCCAACAAGCAGAACGTGCGCATCACCGGCGATCC
>NZ_JBEYXW010000095.1:0-5901 GCF_040645195.1 Saccharomonospora sp. NPDC046836 | reverse complement strand
ACCGCGGCTGGCGCGAAGTCGCGGATACCGCGCTGGCGTTCGTGAAACGGTTCGTCTGATCAGTCCAATGAGGACTCGATGCGGTAGCCGAAAGGCCCCCGCGCCACCGTCCTCGGCCACGCCCGCACCGTCGGCATCCGCCACGCCACCGTCCGCGCCGCCGGAACCGGAGCCCTGGGCGCCGGCCGGGGCGGAGGCGTCCGCGCCGACCGCGACCGTCAGCAGCGGTGCCCCGACGGCCAGTTCCTCGCCCTCCGCGCCGTATCGCGCGGTGACGACACCGCCGTACGGGCACGGCACCTCGACCATCGCCTTGGCCGTCTCGACCTCGACGACCGGCTGGTCGACGGCGACGACCTCGCCGACCTCCACCAGCCAGCGCACGACCTCCGCCTCGGTCAGCCCCTCACCGAGATCGGGCAGCGTGAACTCCTTGACCTCGGCCATCAGCTCCGCGCCTCCCACTGCAGCCGCTCGACCGCGTCGAGGACCCGGTCGACGCCGGGCAGGTGGTGCCGCTCCAGCATCGGCGGCGGGTACGGGATGTCGAACCCGGTGACGCGCAGCACGGGCGCCTCCAGGTGGTGGAAGCAGCGTTCGGTGACCCGGGCGGCGATCTCCGCACCGGGCCCGCCGAAGCCGGTGGCCTCGTGGACCACCACGGCCCGCCCGGTCCTGCGCACCGAGGCGCAGACCGTCTCGTCGTCGAAGGGGACCAGCGACCGCAGGTCGACCACCTCCAGCTGCCGCCCCTCGGCCCGCGCCGCCTCGGCCGCCTCCAGGCAGACCGGGAGCGAGGGCCCGTAGGTCAGCAGCGTCGCGTCGGTGCCGGCGCGGCGGACCACGGCCCGCCCGATCGGCTCGACCTCGGCCGGCGCCTCCGGCGACCAGTCGGACTTCGACCAGTACAGCCGCTTGGGCTCCATGAAGACGACCGGGTCGTCCGAGGCGATGGCGGCGCGCAGCAGCCCGTACGCGTCCTCGACGGTCGCCGGGGTGACCACGTGCAGGCCGGGCGTGGCCACGTAGTACGCCTCGGAGGAGTCGCTGTGGTGCTCGACGCCGCCGATGCCGCCGCCGTAGGGGACGCGGATGGTGATGGGGAGGGGCATGGCGCCCCGGGTGCGGTTGCGCATCTTCGCGACGTGCGAGGCGAGTTGCTCGAACGACGGGTAGGCGAAGGCGTCGAACTGCATCTCCACCACCGGGCGCAGGCCGTACATGGCCATGCCGACGGCGGTGCCGAGGATGCCGGCCTCGGCGAGCGGGGTGTCCGTGCAGCGGTCGTCGCCGAACTCGGCGGCCAGGCCGTCGGTGATCCGGAAGACACCGCCGAGCGTGCCGACGTCCTCGCCGAGCACGTGGACGGACGGGTCCTCGGCCATGGCGTCACGCAGCGCGCGGCCGATGGCCTGACCCATGGTGGCGGGCTTGGCCGCCTTGGCGCGGCGGGCCGGGCGGGCCGTGCCGGTGGTCTCGGGGGCGGAGGCGGTCATCGGAGGTCCTCCCCGTGGCTGGCGGCTTCGGCGTCGAGTTCGGCGCGCAGTTGCGCGGCCTGCTCCCGCAGCTGCGGGGTGGGCTCGGCGTAGACGTGGTCGAAGAGATCGGCGGGGGTCAGCTCGGCGTCGGCGTTCATCCGCTCGCGCAGCGAGGCGGCGAACCGCTCGGCGTCCTCACGGACCACCGCGAATTCGGCCTCGTCGGCGAGGCCCCGGGCCCGCAGCGCGCCCTCCATCAGCTCGACCGGGTCGTGGGCACGCCACGCCTCGACCTCCTCGGCACCCCGGTAGCGGGTGGCGTCGTCGGCGTTGGTGTGGGCGTCGATGCGGTACGTGATCGCCTCGACGAGGGTGGGGCCGCCGCCCGCGCGGGCCCGGGCCACCGCCTCGGCGAGGACGGTGTGGACGGCGAGGGCGTCGTTGCCGTCGACCAGGCGGCCCGGCATCCCGTACCCGACGGCCTTGTGGGCGAGGGAGGGCGCGGCGGTCTGCTTGTCGAGCGGCACCGAGATGGCGAAGCCGTTGTTCTGCACCAGGAAGACGACGGGCGCCTGCCAGACGGCGGCGAAGTTGAGCGCCTCGTGGAAGTCGCCCTCGCTGGTCCCGCCGTCGCCGACCATGGCGAGGGCCACCACGTCGTCGCCCTTGAGCCGCGCCGCGTGGGCGAGGCCGACCGCGTGCGGCAGCTGGGTGGCGAGCGGCGTGGAGAGCGGCGCGATCCGCACGGCCCGCGGGTCGTAGCCGGTGTGCCAGTCGCCGCGCAGCAGCGTCAGCGCCTCCATCGGGTCCAGGCCCCGGGCGACGGCGGCGAGGGTGTCGCGGTAGCTGGGGAAGAGCCAGTCGCGCTCCTCCAGCACCAGGGCGGCGGCGACCTCGCACGCCTCCTGACCGGTGGAGGAGGGGTAGACGGCGAGGCGGCCCTGCTTGGTGAGGGCGGTGGCCTGCGTGTTGTAGCGGCGGCCGAGGACCAGCTCGCGGTGGAGGCGCTTCAGCAGGGCCGGATCGGCCTGAGCGGCCGCCTCGGTTCCGAGCAGGCGGAACGGGGACTCGTCGGGCAGCAGCGGCCCCGGGTCCACACGCGGGCGCCAGGCGGGCGGCGTGACGGTGTGCTCCGCCGCCTCGGGTACGTCCTCGGGGCCGGTGCGCCGGCGCCGGTCGACGACCGGCGTACTCTGCCGCTTCTTCGACACGTCGCCTCCTCCTTGTCACGAACGGTCACACAGGGAAGGAGCGTCCGCACGGCGTGCTGTGACGCGCCTCACCTACCGATTGTTCGGTCGCCGAGGCATTTTGGCTACGGGCGGCCCCAGGATGTGGACGAACGGTTCTGCACGGCGCGGACCGGGCACAGGTCGTCCATAGGGCGGGCCCGCCGGGAGTGGGGAGCGATACGAATGGCCGAACAGCCGGCACCCAGACCGCTGGACGCCGTCGACAGGGACATCCTGCGGCTGCTCCAGGCGGACGGCCGCGCCTCCATCCGCTCGGTGGCCGACACCGTCCACGTCTCCCGCGCCAACGCCTACGCCCGCATCAACCGCCTCATGGAGGACGGCGTCATCCGCGGGTTCGGCGCCCGCGTCGACCACGAACGCGCCGGGCAGGGGGCCTGCGCCTACATCACCCTGAAGATCGTCCAGAACTCCTGGCGCACCATCCGCGAAGAACTCCGCCAGCTCCCCGGCGCCGCCCACATCGCCCTGGTCAGCGGCGACTTCGACGTCCTCCTCATGATCCACGCCGCCGACAACCGCGCCCTGCGCGAACTGGTCCTCACCCGCCTCCAGTCCATCCCCGACGTCCTCTCGACCAGGACCCTCCTGGTCTTCGAGGAGGAGGAACTGTCACCGGAGCGGTGACGCGGATCCGGCCTCAGCCACATCCACCCTGAGCCGAAATCCAGCCCGGCCGGCGCTTGAGGCCATCGTTGGCAGACCGCCGAGACGGCCCGCAGCCGCGCCTCACCTCGGGCCGTGGTTCGGCTGGGCTGGCGTCCGGCGGGGGCTAAGAAGCCGTATCTCAACCGAACGTGGTCTGTTGGTTTCTGGTGGTCAGGCATGGTCTTCCTTGGCGTGAGGGAGGTGTGTGGCGTCTTGTGTCCGCTTTATGACCGAGGGGTGCGCGGTGGCGTCGGTGCTGGGAATGCTGGAGGAGCGGGAGGCTGCTGCCCGGGTGCGGGTGGAGGGCCTGCGGGAGGAAGTCGCGCGGTTGGCTGAGGTGCTGGAGGCGGCGGAGATCGAGCTGGACCGGCGGGTGATCGCGCGGGAGGAGCTGGTCGAGGCCCTGGCCGTGTCGGCCGCCGAGTCCACTGCTGTGACCGAGGCCGAGGCCGAGGCGGAGGCGGGGGGAACAGCGGCGTCGGTGGTGCCGCTGCCGGGGTCGGTGGTTCCGACCTGGCGGGACGGGCTGCCGGTGACTGTGCTCGCGCCCGACTACCAGCGGATTCTGGGCATGCTGGAGAAGCGTCGGTCGGCGGGCGAGGGGCCGGTGAAGGCCAGGGAGATCGCAGGCGAGCTGGGCTTTGGGACGATGCCGGCGAAGGTCGAGGGGCTGAGGTCGAAGGCGAGGCGTCTGGCGGAACGCGGGTGGCTCCTCGCCGAGGCGTCGGGGGCCTTCAGTGCCGGCCGGCGGCCCGGGGCCGGGCCAGACGCCGGCTCATCCGGGTGACCATCGACCACCGGATCACCGCCTCGCTGGAAGCGGGCAGCCTCTCGTAGTCCCGGGCCAGGCGGCGGGAGTTCATCAGCCACGCGAACGTGCGCTCTGCCACCCACCGTCTGGGGAGGACGACGAATCCGGTCATGTCGTCGCTGCGCTTGACGATCTGCAAGGTCAGGGCGAGTGTCTCCCGGCACCAGTCGACGAGACCGCCGGTGTAGCCGCCATCGGCCCAGACGAGGGTGATGTCGCGGTGCAGACGCCGAACCCGCCCCAGCAGGCCCGTCGCGGCGTCCCGGTCGCCGGTGTTCGCGGCGGTGACCGCGACGGCCAGGAGCAGGCCGAGCGTGTCGGTCACGATGTGCCGTTTCCGGCCCGGCACCTTCTTCCCGCCGTCGTAGCCGCGTGAAGCGGACGGCACGGTTGCTGCGGCCCGCACCGACTGCGCGTCGATGATCCCGGCCGTGGGCTCGGCCTCGCGGCCTTCGCGTTCCCGGACCCTCCCGCGCAGGCGGTCGTGGAACTCGGTGATCAGCCCGTGCTCGCGCCAGCGGCGGAAGAAGGCATAGACCCGGCCCCAGCCGGGGAAGTCCGCGGGCATCGCCCGCCAGGAGATCCCGCCCGCGACCAGGTAGCGGACCGCGTCCAGCAGCTGGCGGTGGCAGTAGCCCTCGGGACGTCCACCCCGCCCGTTCAGCCAGGCCGGCACCGGCAGCAACGGCCGGACCGCCGCCCATTCCGCGTCCGACATGTCAGAGGGATACCGACGTTCCCGGTCCGGATGGTCGGCCGCGTTGCCGTACACATGCGCGAGGCAGTCACACGATGGTGCAGCCGAGTTGAACTGAACGGATTCGGACGCGTACAACAACGACACCAGGGCCTCCCGGCACTGCTCGGTCAGATTCGCATCCCCGAGCTACCGAGAGGCCCTGCCTTCATGCACCTACCGCCAGAAGATCACCCCAGCGGGAAACCCGTTCGACTTACACGTTCCATGAGCGGTTGAGATACGGCTTCTAAGGCCTGTGCCAAGCAAAGGTCACCCCTGGGCGCGCAGCCCCGAAAAGGCGATCCGCACCACCGCGTCGGCGATCTCGGCCCCACTCCCGAGTGGCCCCTCCTCGTAGGGCGACCCTCCGTCCCCCTGCCGGACCCCGTCCGGCCGATACCACTCGACCACCGAGTTGATCATCCCGAAGAGCAGCCGCGTAGCCATGCGCACTTCCACGTCCCCGCGCAGTTCCCCCTCCTGCACGGCCGCCGAGAAGAGCCCGGCCACCCGGTGGTCGAACTCCCGGCGCCGCTCCAGCGCCCACCGCTCGGTGTCGGTGTTGCCGCGCACCCGCAGCAGCAGCGTCACGTACGGCAGTTCGGCGACGAGCACCTCGACGGTACGGCGGGTGACGTACCGGGCCCGCTCCAGCGGACGCCCGGTGACCGCGCCCTCCTCGTCCAGGACGGCGAAGAGCCCGTCGATGGCCCGGCTGACCGCCCGGCGCAGCAACTCCTCCTTGGAGGAGACGTGGTGGTAGATCGAGGACTTGGAGATCCCGGCCGCCTGCGAGAGGTGCTCCATCGAGGTGCCGTCGTACCCGCGCTCGTTGAAGACGCGCACCGCCACCGAGAGCAGCGTCTGGGGCGTGTACGTGGCCGGCACTGAGGCGGCCGAACCCCAGGAGCCCGCGACCCGCACGCGGCCGACGCCGGTGGCCTGGGTCCTTCTGCTGCCGATTCGGTTCTA
>NZ_JBEYXW010000094.1:0-6245 GCF_040645195.1 Saccharomonospora sp. NPDC046836 | reverse complement strand
GGACACCGTGTGCTCGCGGTCGTGCGGGGCAGCGCGGTCAACCAGGACGGGGCGTCGAACGGCCTGTCCGCGCCCAGCGGCCCCGCACAACAGCAGGTCATCCGGGCGGCGCTGGCAGACGCCGGGCTCGACGGCTCCGACGTGGATGTGGTGGAGGCGCACGGCACGGGCACCAAGCTGGGCGACCCGATCGAGGCCGGTGCGCTGCTGGCCACGTACGGGCAGGGCAGGGACCCGGAGCGGCCGCTGTGGCTGGGGTCGGTGAAGTCGAACATCGGGCACACCCAGGCCGCCGCCGGTGTCGCGGGCGTCATCAAGACCGTCCTCGCCCTGCGGCACGGCACCCTGCCGCGCACCCTGCACGCCGAGGAGCCCTCGGCTCACGTCGACTGGTCCTCCGGCGCCGTGTCCCTCCTCACCGCGCCGCGCGACTGGCCCGAGACGGGACGGCCCCGGCGGGCCGGAGTCTCCTCGTTCGGCGTCAGCGGAACCAACGCCCACGTCATCCTGGAAGAGGGGCCGGACGCCGACCTCCACGACGACGACCACCGCTCCAGCGGCACCTTCGAACCCTGGACCCTGTCGGCACAGTCCGACGCGGCCCTGCGTGAACAGGCCAGGCGCCTGCTTCCGCTCGCGCAGGAGGGGCCCGCCCGGAGCTGCGACATCGGCCACACCCTCGCGACCACACGCGCCGTGCTCGACCACCGCGCGGTCGTCCTCGGCGCCGGCGGCACCGACCTGGCCGGCGCCCTGACCGACCTCGCCGAGGGCCGGCAGACACCCGACATCGTCCGAGGCACGGCCACCCCCTCCGACGACCGCGTCGTCTTCGTGTTCCCGGGGCAGGGGTCGCAGTGGGTGGGGATGGCGCTGGAGTTGCTGGGGGACGTTCCGGTGTTCGCGGCGCGGTTGGAGGAGTGTGCGGCGGCGTTGGAGCCGTTCATGGATGTTCCGTTGGTGGAGGCGTTGGGTGATGGGGCGGCGTTGGAGCGGGTGGAGGTGGTGCAGCCTGTGCTCTGGGCGGTGATGGTGTCGCTGGCGCGGGTGTGGGAGTGGTTCGGGGTGCGCCCCGCCGCGGTGGTCGGTCATTCGCAGGGTGAGATCGCGGCTGCGGTGGTGGCGGGCGCGCTGAGTCTGCAGGACGGGGCGCGGGTGGTCGCGTTGCGCAGCCGGGCCATCGCCGAGGAACTCGCGGGCCACGGCGGAATGGTGGCCGTCCAGCGGCCCCTCGCCGAGGTGGAGGGGATCATCTCCTCCTACGACGGGGAACTGACCGTCGCCGCCGTGAACGGGCCCGGATCCACTGTGGTCTCCGGTGGCACCGAGGCGCTCGACGGCCTGATGGCGGACTGCGAGAAGCGCGGCGTCCGGGCCCGCCGCATCCCCGTCGACTACGCCTCCCACTGTGAACAGGTCGAGACCATCCGCGCTCAGGTCGAGAAGGCGGTGGCCGACGTGGCGCCGCGGCCCACACGGATACCGTTCTTCTCCACGGTCACCGGAGGTGAACTCGCCCAAACAGAACTGGACGGCACCTACTGGTACCGCAATCTGCGGTCCGCCGTCCGTTTCGAGGAGACCGTACGCGCCCTGCTCGACGCGGGATTCCGCAGGTTCGTCGAGGCGAGCGCCCACCCGGTGCTGACCACCGGGGTGCAGATCACCGCCGAGGACCACGGGACGGACGTCACCGTCACCGGCACGCTGCGCCGCGACGACGGCGGCCGGCCGCGCCTGATGCGGTCGCTGGCCGAGGCGTTCGTCACCGGCGTACCCGTGCGGTGGGCCCGCTCCTACGAAGGCCGCCCGGTCCGGCGGGTCGAGTTGCCCACGTACCCCTTCCAGCACAAGCGCTACTGGGTGGCGGACGGCGGCGCCGGTCGCCGTACCTCCACACACCAGGACGGCGCGGAAGCCACCGGGCACGCCCTGCTCGGCAGCGCGGTGCCGCTGCCCGGGACCGGCGGGGCCCTGCTCACCGGGCGGCTGTCGCTGCGGGACCAGCCCTGGCTCCGCGACCACGCCGTACGCGGCCGCGTACTGGTGCCGGGTACGGCCCTCCTGGACATGTTCCTGCGCGCTGGGGGCGCCGTCAGCTGCGACCGCGTGGAGGAACTGATCCTTGAGACGCCGCTGCTCCTGGACGCCTCCCGGCCGACACAGGTGCAGGTGCTGGTCGCCGGGGCCGCGGAGGACGGCAGCCGTACGGTGGACCTGCATGCCCGGCTCCAGGACCCCGCTTCCGAGGACACGGAGTGGGTACGGCACGCACGGGCGACGCTCGTGAGCGACGCCGGGCACCCGGAACTCACGGACTGCGAGAGCTGGCCCCCGGCCGACGCGCAGCCGGTGGACATCACCGGCCTCTACGAGCGGCTGCACGAGCAAGGACTCACGTACGGAGAGCGGTTCCAGGGGCTCACCAAGGTCTGGCGCGGGGCGCGGGGCGAACTGTTCGCCGACGTCTCCGTGCCCAGGACGGACGTGACGGGCTTCGGTGTCCACCCGGCGCTCCTCGACGCCGCCCTCCACGCCTGGCCCGCCTGCACGGACGACGAGGCCATCGGCCGACTGCCCTTCCTCTGGACCGGCGTCACCCTGCACGCCACCGGCGCGACGCGGCTGCGGGCCACGCTCGTACCGACCGCCGAGGGCGCCTACTCGGTCCAGGTCACGGACAGCTCGGGTCTGCCGGTCCTGTCTGCCGACGCACTCCTGACACGTCCGCTCGACGAGGTGCGGCTTCCGGGCCCGCCCGAGGACGGCGTCGCCGCCGCCTACCGGGTCGCCTGGACCCGCGTACCGGCACCGGCCCAGAAGGGCGAAACGCCGCGGGTCGCGGTGCTCGGCGACACGGCCGAGGGGCTGCCCGTGACGGATTCGGAGCACGCCGGGTACGCCGGCCTGGAAGCACTGCAGGCACACCTGACGGGCGAGGAAGAGCCGTCGGCGCCCGGTCACGTCCTGGTGGACCTGCGGACCGAAGCATCCCCGTGCGCCGACGAAGACATGGCCGCTGCCGCCGAGGGCATCACCCTCCGCGCGCTGGAGCTGGCGCAGCAGTGGCTGGCGAGCGACCACTTCACGGAGTCCCGGCTGGTCCTCGTCACCGGCGGCGCCGTACAGGTCCACGGCGGCGAACGCCTGGACCACCTCGCGGCCGCACCCGTATGGGGACTGGTGCGTTCGGCACAGACCGAGCACCCCGGTCGCTTCGTCCTCCTCGACGTCCTCGACCGGACCGACACGACGCCCGACACGGTGCTGGGTGCCCTGGCCACGGGCGAGCCCCAACTCGCTGTCCGCGGCGACGACATTCTCGCGCCGCGGCTGGTGCGCGGCGAGGAGTCGCCGACGCCCGTGCACATGCCGGCCCCGGCAGGGGAGCGGGCGGAGCCGGTCCCGGCCGACGACGAGGACCTGGCCGGGGAACGGCGGCTCGCCCACGCCGGGAACGGCACCCTCGACGGGATCGTCTGGGGCCCGTCGACCGAGAACGAGGGCGGCGGGGCCCAGGGCAGTCGCACGCTGGGCGAGCACGAGGTGCGCATCGAGATCCGGGCCGTCGGGCTCAACTTCCGTGACGTACTGATCCCGTTGGGCATGTACCCGGACGCGGAGAACGCGCGGATGGGCAGTGAGGGAGCGGGCCTGGTCACCGGGATCGGCTCCGGTGTGACGGGTGTCGCGATCGGCGATCGGGTCATGGGCGTCTGGCAGGACGGGTTCCGGTCCTCTGTCGTGGTGGACGAGCGGGTGGTGGTGCCGGTCCCCGAGGGGTGGTCGTTCGTGGAGGCGGCGTCGGTTCCGGTGGCGTTTGTGACGGCGTTCTACGCGTTGGTTGATGTGGCGGGTGTGCGGTCGGGGGAGACGGTGTTGGTGCATGCGGCGGCGGGTGGTGTGGGGATGGCTGCGGTGCAGTTGGCGCGGTGGTTGGGGGCGGAGGTGTGTGCGACGGCGAGTGAGTCGAAGTGGCCGGTGGTGCGGGGGCTTGGTGTGGCGGAGGGGCGTATTGCTTCGTCGCGGTCGGCGGGGTTTGCGGAGGTGTTTCGTTCGGGTGTGGATGTGGTGGTGGATTCGTTGGCGGGGGAGTTGGTGGATGCGTCGTTGGGGTTGGTGCGTCCGGGGGGCCGGTTCGTGGAGCTGGGCAAGGCGGATGTGCGGGATCCGGGAGAGGTTGCCGCTGCCTACGACGGCGTGACGTACCGGGCGTTCGATCTTGCGGAGGTGGCCCCCGAGCGCCTGGGAGAGATGCTGCGCGAGGTCGTGGGACTGTTCAGGGCTGGTGCACTGGAGTTGCTGCCGAGGCAGGAATGGGACGTGCGGCGGGCGGGTGAGGCGTTCGCGTTGATGAGCCGGGCGAAGCATGTGGGCAAGCTGGTGCTGAGTGTCCCGTCGGTACCTGGGGCATCTCCCTCGGAGGGTGAGGGTGAGGGTGTGGGTGGTTGGGTGTTGGTGTCGGGTGGTTCGGGTGTGCTGGGTGGTGTGGTGGCGCGGCATCTGGTCCGGGAGCGGGGTGTGCGTCGGTTGGTGTTGTTGAGCCGTAGTGGCGAAGTGGGGGCTTTGGTGGGGGAGTTGTCGGGTCTGGGTGCTGAGGTGCGGTCGGTGGTGTGTGATGTGGCGGACCGTGCGGCGTTGCGGGGTGTGGTGGAGGGTTTGCCGGGTGGGGTGTCGGGGGTGGTGCATGCGGCGGGTGTGCTGGATGACGTGGTGGTGGAGGGGTTGTCGCGGGAGCGGCTGGAGGGTGTGTTGGCGGCGAAGGTGGTGGGTGGGTGGAATCTGCATGGGGTGATGGCGGATTCGGAGGGCCCGTTTGTGTTGTTCTCGTCGGCTGCTGGGGTGTTGGGGGCTGCGGGGCAGGCGAGTTATGCGGCGGGGAACGCGTTCTTGGACGGGTTGGCGGCGTTCCGGCGGGCGCGTGGCTTGTCGGGTGTGTCGGCGGCCTGGGGGCTGTGGGAGCAGCGCAGTGCGATGACGGGAGGGCTGGAGCGGGCGGATCTGGCGCGGATGCGGCGGATGGGTGTGTTGCCGATGTCCACGGAGGACGGGCTGCGCCTCCTCGACACCGCCGAACAGTCGACGGAGAGCGCCGTCCTCGCCGCCCGCCTCGACGTCCGCTCCCTCACGGCCGGCGACGCCGCCGACCACCCTCTGCTGCGCAGCCTCGCCCGGAAGACCACCGCACCCCGGCGCCGCCGCCTGACCGACGCAGACCCCGGCACCGCGGACCGGGCCACGGCGCTGAAGGACTCCTTGCTCCGCCAGCCGCCTGAGGGGCGCCGGGCCACGCTGCTCGACCTCGTCCGCGCTCAGGTGACCACCGTGCTCGGACACGCGGACGCCGGTGCGATCGAGCCGGACCGGGCGTTCAAGGACCTCGGTCTCGACTCGCTGACCGCCGTCGACCTGCGCAACCGTCTCGGCGCCCTCACAGGACTGCGGCTTTCCGCGACGCTGGCCTTCGACCACCCCACCTGCTCCGCCCTCGCCGGGCACCTCCTCGGCGAGATCTTCGGAGCGGACGTTCTCGAGGCGGACCACACGGCCGCCGCGGCGCCCGGCCGGGACGGCCAGGACGCTTTCGGGACGCCCACGTCCGAGGACCCGATCGCCATCGTCGGCATGGCCTGCCGCTACCCGGGCGGCGTGGCCACCCCGGAGGACCTGTGGCGGCTTGTTGACTCCGGCGGCGACGCCATCGGCCGTCTCCCGGCCGGCCGGGGCTGGGACCTCGACGCCCTGTACGACCCCGACCCCGACACACCCGGCCGGGCCTACGTCCGCGAGGGCGGCTTCCTGCACGACGCGGGGCGCTTCGACGCGGAGTTCTTCGGCATCTCGCCCGTCGAGGCCCTGGCCACCGACCCCCAGCAGCGGCTGCTCCTGGAGACGGGCTGGGAGGCCGTCGAGCGGGCGGGCATCGACCCGGCGACCCTGCGCGGCAGCCGGACCGGGGTGTTCGTCGGCTCGCACTACCAGGAGTACGGACCCCGCCTGCACCACGCCGGGCAGGGCGCCGAGGGGCACCTCATCACCGGTACCGCCGGCAGCGTGGTGTCCGGACGGATCGCCTACGTCCTGGGCCTCGAAGGGCCGGCCGTCACCGTCGACACCGCCTGCTCCTCCGCGCTGGTGGCCCTGCACATGGCCGCCCCGTCCGACCACGGCGAGATCCTCGACTCGATCACCGTGCAGGCGCTGATCGCCCGCTACCCGCAGGTCGCGGGGATGACCGGTACCGC
>NZ_JBEYXW010000093.1:0-6476 GCF_040645195.1 Saccharomonospora sp. NPDC046836 | reverse complement strand
GCATCCCCGCGCGTGCGGGGCCGACACTTGCTGACCTGCGAGGTTACCGCGAGGATGCCTCATTTTCATTCATGTGCGTCACCCTTTCGGCACGGGAGGTGCGGCGAGGGCCCCGACCCAGAGGCGGCGGGGTCCGGGCGGTCGCGGCCGGACAGCCCGAATGCGCCGTCCTCGGTCCACACCCACGCATGTGCCTTGGTGGGCAACTGCCGTGCGCCCAGTACCCAGTGGGCCCGTCGGCCGCAGAGCGCAAGGGCGAGGACCGTGGCGAGCGAAATTTCCATGCAGGCGATGCCGCCCCGGTACCAGGCCGGGCGGATCTGCAGTACGGCGGCCGAGACGGCGCCGGCCAGAGCGGGTGAGGCAGCGGGCAGCACCCGCAGAGGCGCCAGCGCCCGGTCATCAGCATCAGAGAGCGCCAGCCAGGTCCGGGCCAGCCAGCGCACCGGACGGGAGGGGGCCGTTCGGTGTCCGGGGCCGGCGCCGCCACATCGGGCATCTGCCCAGGCAGTGTCTGGAGCTCCGGCCCGGCGATGGTGAGGTACCCGGCGTGACGAGCTGGTCGATGGTGGTCTGGATGGTGTGCTCGGCCTTCTCGTCGTGGCCCTCGGCGGCGAGCGTTGCGACGAGGGCACAGGCCGTGGCACTGAACCGCGATCATGTGCGGTCGACTGGCGTCAGAGTTGGCCGGGAACGCACTGCGTCGTTCTGTGTGTTGTTCTGCTCCATCTCGTTGCCCGTTCCAGTTCCCTGCGGGGCAGTGGATGAGGCTGCCAGGAAGAGGGCGAGGGGGCCGGCGGGGAGCAGAAACTGGCCCAGTTGTACTGCGGCCAGGGCCTCGTGCATCGGCCACCAGGTGAGTTTGAAGTCGGCCTCGCTGGGGGTTAGCTGCTGGGGCCCCAGGGTCAGGTCCTCTGCGAGGAACAGGTGCACCCTCGCCGGGGAGGTGAGGGTGGGAGTGAAGGAGCCGAGCGGCTCCCAGCGCGCGCTGGTCACGCCCGCTTCCTCCAGGAGTTCCCGCTGAGCGCACTCCAGGGGCGTCTCGTCGTTCTCGAACCGCCCGCCGGGCAGGAACAGGTACTCGCCGCCGTGCTGGGGGAAGTGTGAGCTGAGGAGTGCGATGTGGCCCTGGGCGTCCCGGGCCACGATGACGGATGCATGCGGGGTGTTGGCCATCGCGGGATGCTAGCGCTTAGCAATGGACCCACGCGGCGTAGGGGACGTTGAACACGGCCGGGTGGGCGATGCCTCGCCCGTGGAAGCCGTCGTCTCCGTAGGCGTCCCCGTGGTCGGCGCACATGATCACCAGCCAGGTTCCGTGCTGCTTGAGGCCGTCGAGGAGGCGCCCGAGGTGGGTGTCCGCGTATGCGAGGGCTGCTCTTTGTGAGGCGGCCGTGTCCGTACTGGAGCCTAGGTAATGCCCGTGGGGGACGTGGGTCGCCGAGACGTTGACGAAGAGAAACGGTGGCTGCTTGTTGTACGCGCCGGCAAGGGTGAGGGCTTCGTCCACCTGGTGGCGGGTGGAGTCGCTGTGGGGGGAGCAGAACTCCGGCTGCCAGCGGTCCATGTCGAACATGTCCGGCAGGACGGAGCCCAGCGGGGTCTCTCGGGAGAAGTAGGTGACGCCGCCGACGCACAGGGTGCGGTAGCCGTGCTGCTTGAGGCCGGCCAAGAGGTTCGGGGCGTCGAACAGGAACGTCTCGGCCGGTACGGTCTTGAAGGCCGGTGGGCGGCACTCCCAGAGGCGGGTTGGCTGGACGGGCTGGGGCAGCTTGGGAAGGAAGCCTGAGAAGAACGCCATGTGGGCCGGAAGGGTGAACGTTCCAGGCGTCTGCCTGCGCTCCCACCGGCCGGCCGGCAGATGAGCGGCGAGCCGCGGCGTGAGCCCGGCATCGACTGCGTCTTGGGCAACGTCGTAGCGCAGCGAGTCGAGGGTGACGAAGAGGATGCCGTGGCCCTGGGAGATGATCTCGGCGGCGTTGATCACGCTCGGTTCCTCTTCGTCTGCCAGGGCCTGATGGTGCCCTTTGCGCGGTCGTTGACGGGGATGGGCACCAGGTCTCTGCTGATCATGTCGCGGATGGTCGCGAGGCCAGCCCCCTGGAGGACTTCGCCGCCGGGGCCGTGGAGCCGGATGCGGACGTACCCGTCGGAGTCGGACAGCCACGCCCCGGCCACCGGCGCCTCCTGCAGCGCGGAGAGGAACTCCTCCTCGGTTCGGGCGCCCATAGTGGTGACCTCGCAGGCGTAATGCCGGGCGTTGGTGGCTCCCCTGCACAGGCGGTCGGCGTAGGTGGCGATCAGAGGGCTGCTGCTGTGGGCGACGAGCAGACGGCGCACCTGGTGGGTCACAACCAGACATGAGCCCAGCCACCAGGCGACGCCTTCGTGCAGGTCGGAACGGTGGATGCCGACGGCGCCGCCTTCGCGGATGACCGATGCGGTGTCGATCGGGTTAAGCACGCGGGGGCTCCAGATGGCTGAGGATGATGTCGGCCAGGTCGTCGGGGGGCGCTTCGCTGGTGTCGAGACACACCGCGCTTGTGTCCTGGGCGGCGACGCGCTCGAAGTTCTTCAGCAGGCTGGTCAGCCGGCCCGGGATGGAGAGGAGTTCGTGATCGTCCGCTTTGGTGTCCTGCTTGGTGGTCAGGCGTTCTCGCAGCTTCTCCTCAGTGCAGGTGAGGTAGAAGGTGCGGGTGGGTTCGACCAGGTACTCGCGGAAGGGGAGGAGTCGCTGGGCGACCGTCTCGACGGGGACCCGGTGCACCGTGGCGAGGCACGCCGTCACGGAGGAGACGTACCGGTCGGCTACGACCGGGCCCAGGGCGCGGGCCTGCCGGATCAGGTCCGAGGCGTGGAGCAGCCCGGAGAGGTAGAAAGCGAACTGGGGCAGGGGGCGCAGGGCCGTGTGGACTGTGACGGACCAGCTGTCGTGGGGTGCGGGCAGGGTGTGGAGGGTGGTGGCGCTCAGGCGGTCGCGCAGGGCGGTGGCGAGTGTCGTTTTACCGATGCCCGAAACGCCTTCCAGGACGATGAAGGGGCCGTTTACGCCGTCCTGGGTCGGCAGAGTGGGCGTGCCGGTGCTGTTCACAGGGATCCCTCGGTGAAGGCGCTGACGTGGCTCGCGGTGGCCTCGGCGAAGTGCCTGTGGTGGTTCACGAGCTTACTGAGGTCAAGGCGTAGGTCGTCGCGGAGCAGGCACGGCTGGAGGCTGCCGGTGTGGTCCAGGCGCAGGGCCCAGAATCCCTCGACGCAGTGCGTGCGCTTCGGGCAGGCTCCGCACTGCCCGACGTGGTGGCGGCCGAGGTTGCGGTGAATGACGTCGATCTCGACTCCGTCGACGCGGAACACCCGCCGCCCCTGGCCGACCCCGGTGACCTCGGTGCGTTCGTCGGCCGTGAGCGTCCGCAGATGGGTGATCAGCGCGTCCGCGGAGACGGCCGAGGAGGCTCGGGATTCGTTGAAGTCGGTGCTGACCAGCTCGATGAACTGCACGGGCAGGCGCCGGTTCAGCGCGAACTCCAAGATGGAGCCGATCTCATGCTCGTTCTCCCGCTGGAGCAGGCAGTTCAGCTCCACCTGCGGGAAGATGTCCCGGGCCTGCTCGATGCCGTCCAGAACGGCATCAATGCTGATACGGGTATTGGCGATGGCGCGTATCGACTCGTCCGAGAAGTAGTGCAGCGACACCTTCACCTTGTCCAGGCGGGTGCCGGCCAGCCACGACCGGTGGGTGCGCAGACGGGTGCCGTTGGTGATGAGGGTGTAGGAGCCGCCGGCCCCCAGGTCCGGCAGGTTCTCCAGGACAGGGCGGGCCAGCGGTGACGTCAACGGCTCCCCGCCGGTGAAGTACACCCGTTTGAGTCCCGCACCGGCCAGTGCCTCGATCGAGGTCAGGTAGTTCTCGGCCGAGAACTGCTTCACCCGGGGCTGAAGAGTCCGGTTGGCCCGGGTGACCGGCGGCGGGATGTCGCCCTCGTTGTGGCAGAACCAGCAGGCGATGTTGCAGCGGGGGGTGAGAGAGACGCGCAGCTGTCCGCGGAGGGCCGCGAAGTTGCGCAGGGCGGTGTAGTCGACGGCGGAGCTGTGGTCAAGCGGAACGGCCATGATGCCCTCCTGAAGAGAGACGGTGACATCGTGGGCGCCTGGCTGGTCCGCAGGAGCCAGAACCCGGGTGGCGCCGCCCGACTGTCGGGCTGTCCGACGCCGCCAGTACATGGCAACAGAGCCGAGAATCCGAGGGGTTGACGGTACTCTCGCGGTACCCCCGGCACGTCACGTTACGTGTATCGCTTGTTACGCAGGGAAGGGAGTGTTGTGTGGATGACCTGATCCGTCACCCCCTGGCGTACGCCCGCATCCAGGCCGGCTGGACCCAGCCCGACCTCGCCGACCGCGTCCGCCGGGCGGCCGAGCGCCGCGGCCTGCAATCCGGCACCAAGAAGCAGCGGATCTGGGCCTGGGAGACCGGACGAGCACAGCCCGACGCCGACTCCCAGACCTACCTCGCCGAAATCTTCGGCGTGGACCCCGCCGTCACCGCCACCACCCCGTGGCCCGACTGGCTCCCCGGCCGCGAACACCCCCACCCCCTCACCCCGCACAGCACCGCCCCAGCTTTACGAGAGGCCCTGCGCACCTCCATGGACCGCCGCACCTTCCTCGCTTACTCCACCGCGGCCCTCACCGGCCTCACCCACCAGTGGGCGACCACAGAGCCCACCGCCCTCGCCCGCTCCCTCGACGGCGGCCGGCTCGACCCCGACCTCCTCGACGTCCTGGAGAAATCCGGACTCCGTCTCGCCGGCATGATCACCCACCAGCGCCAGCACACCCTCGCCACGCTCGACGGCCACCTCGCCACCGTCACCGACCTCATCGCCGACGCCACCTACACCCCAGACCAGGCCGCCCGACTGCACACCCTTGCCGCCCGCCTCGCCCAGACCGTCGGCTGGACCCGCTTCGACGCCGGCCAGCACGCGGCCGCCGCCCGCCTCTGGCACGGCGCCCTCCACAGCGCCCACGCCGCCCACGACCGCGACCTCGGCGCCGGCATCATCAGCGACCTCGCCTACCAAGCCACCTGGCGCCACGACCCCGCCACCGCCGCCACCATCCTCCAGCACGCCGTCGCCCGCACCGAACACCCCACCGCCCGAGCCCTGCTCCACCTCCGCCTCGCCCGCGCCCAGGCCGCACTCGGAGACGCCACCGACTGCCGCACCTCACTCCGCGCCGCCGAGCACAACCTCGACCGGACCGCCCCGGACCCCGCCCCCGCGTGGTGTGCATGGTTCGGCCCCGAAGACCTCCAGGTCGACACCGGCCAAGCCCTCGTTGACCTCGGCGACACCGGCGAAGGCGACGCCCTCATCCACCGCGGCATCACCCACCTCAGCCCAGCACGGGCAAAGACCCGGGCCGTGTTCCTCTCCTACCGCGCCTCCACCCTCCTCACCCAGGGCCACGCCGACGAAGCGTCCAAGGCGGCCACCGAGTCCCTGACGCTCGCCCAGACCATCGGCGCCCCCCGCTGCGTCACCCTCATCCAGCGACTACGCCCCCGCTTCGAGGAGCACCTACAAGCCCCTGGCGTCGCCGAACTCTTGCACGCCAGCCAGGCGGCGAGCACGTAGTCCTTCAACGCCCAAGCGCCGCCCCACGAAGCCGTGGCGGAGCCATCGCCCTGTGCCCGTCAGGGCAAGGGCGCAACAGAGTCCGGGCCGATGTCGTCGCGGAGCCGGAGGAAGCGCACCGGGTGCCGGTACCGGCCTGCGTCGTCCACCGAGGTGTCGCCGACGACCTCGGCGACGAGGACCGGCGCGACGGGGACGTGCGGCAGAGGCAGGCGCGTCCCCCAGCCGGCCGAGAACTGCACGCCGTGCCACGGGTGGTCGTCACCGGCCGCCGTGAGGCGGGCGCCCACCTCCCGGCGTGCGGTGGCCGAGAGCGGCGTCGTCCGGGCGATCATCCGGAAGCGCGCCTCGGCATCCCAGCGGCCGAGCAGCAGGGCGTCCGGTGCCGAGAGGGGCCCGGTCACCGCACCCACCACGCCCTCGGTGGACTCCCGCGACCGCACCTTCCACCAGCCGCCCTTGCCAGCCCGGTACCGTCCGCCGGCAGGCTTCACCACCACCCCCTCGACACCGGCCCGCGCCCAGTCCGGGTCCATCCAGGCCAGCGCCCGGTCCCGCTCCGTCGTGGACCCCACCAAGGCCCACCGGCCGCCCAGCACCCCGCCGGTGAACAGCGCCTCCAGACGCGCCCACCGCTCCCGGTACGGGCGGCCCATCAGGACCTCTCCGTCGGCCTCCAGCAGGTCGACGGCGACGACGTGCGCAGGCGTCGACCTGCTGGCGGAGCGGGCGCGAAAGCCCGCCAGCCGGGCCCGCTGCTGCAACGCCGCGAAGTCCAGCCTCCCGTCCCGCAGGACGACCAGTTCGCCGTCGAGAACCAGGTCCATGCCGATGCCG
>NZ_JBEYXW010000092.1:0-6811 GCF_040645195.1 Saccharomonospora sp. NPDC046836 | reverse complement strand
GCGGCGGTGCGGGAGGTCTCGCCCTGGTCGACGTGGCCGCCGGGCAGGGCCCAGGCGCCCTCGAAGGGGGGCCAGTCGCGCTCGATCAGCAGGACACGGCCGTCCGTGGTGACGGCGACGACGTCGGCGGTGTAGCGGATGGTCTCAGGGGTTTCGGCGGCGCTCACGAAGGCTCCTTCGGGGTCAGGCGGCGAGGAAGAGGGCGGCGAGAGTGAGGGCGAGGAGGTGGGCGGTCTGGTCGACGTGGGCGGCCCCGCCGTGCGCGGCGAACTTGGGCTGTCGGGCCCAGGTCATCCAGGCGGTGACGAGGCGTCGGCGGTCGATGACGGCGTGCGTCGTGCCGATCCAGACGAGGACCGCGAGGGTGGGCAGGACCGGCAGCCGCCACCCGAGGACGAGCGAGCCGACCGTGAGCAGGAGCGCGCAGACGGCGACGTGCACCGCCGCGTGCGTTCCGTTGGCGGTCCAGCCGCGGCGGCCGGGGCCGGCCTTGTGCGCGGCCTGGCGGTCGGTCTGAAGGGGGTAGTCGGCCAGGAGGTGGCCGACGTAGAGGAGGAAGAGGATTTCGGCGAACACGGCCGGTCTCCGTTCAGTCGAAGAGGGCGCCCTGGTTGGGGTCGGGGCGGCGGGTGTCCTTGCGGGCCTGGCGCAGGGCGCCGGTGTGGCAGTCGGGGCACCAGGCCATGAGGTCGGCGGCGGGCAGGGGCACGGCCTGCACCAGGGGTGTGAGCGGGGTGGGGGGTGCGGCGATGAGGTGGACGCGGCGGCCGTGTTTGCTGGTGTAGCCGTCGTGGACGAGCGGGCAGCGCCCTGCGCCTTTGCGGTGGGGGTTGGTGCACTGGCCGGTGCACTGGCAGCGGTGGTCGGCGGCTTGCATGACGGCGGTGTGCAGCGCGGCGGCTGCGAGGGGGACGCTGTTCATGCGGCGGCCGGAAGGTCGGGGCCGCTGCTGCGGCAGGTCCAGGGGGAGCAGCCGGTCGGCTCGTCCTCGCCGTCGTTGAGGAGGTCGAGGAGGTCGCCTTGGCGCTGGCTCCATTCGTGGGCGGTGACGCGGTCGATGGGGGCCTGGTCCAGGGGCAGGCAGGAGCGGTGCAGGTATGCCTGGCCGAGGAGGGGGTGTCCGGTGTGGTTGGCGCGTGCGGCGCCGGCGCGGATCTGGTGGTCGAAGGTGACGGCGTCGGCCCACTCGGCGGGCTGGTGGTCGCGCATGTGGCGCCACTGGGCGTTGGAGTGGAAGGGGCAGCCGATGCACGCGGATTTCGGGGTGGTGGCCCAGCCGTGGGCGGCGAGGTAGCGCAGGCAGTCGGTGCGGGTCCAGTCGAGCTCCAGCAGGGGGTGCCGGTTGACGGCGTAGCGGATGCCGGAGTCCTTGGCGCGGTCGAACTCGTCGCGGCTGATGCCGACCCACTGTTCGGCGTAGAGGCCGTCGGGCAGGCGGTTGCGGCCGGGGTGGCCGAGCAGGGCGCGGACCTCGCGTTTGATGGCCTTGAGCTTGTACTCGCCGGTGCACTGGCGTCGGATCATGCCGATGGTGTTGTCCGGGTTGCGGACGAACAGCGGCATGGACGCGAACCGGTGGCCGGGGTCGAGGGCGTCGGTGCGGATGTTGCCGCTGCTGGTGCGGATCACCGGGATACCCGCCGGGGCGGCGATCTCCGCCTCGATCCGGTCCAGGTGGGCGTAGACGGCGGCAGGTTCCCAGCCGGTGTCGGAGAAGACGGCCGCGTCCAGACGCGGCAGCCTGCCTTGGGCACTGAGCAGCAGAAGCGCGGTCGACTGCACCCCCGCCCCCAGCGACAACACCCGCAAAGGCGGACCAGCGGACGGGATGACGGTGGGGCTCATGCGGCCACCTCCTTGCGACGCTCAGCGAGGAGCGTGTCGCGAAGCTGGCGGGCGCGGGCGGCACCGATGCCGAGTTCGCGGCGGATGGCCTCGGCGGTCAGGTCGGCGGTCGACCAGCCGGCCGTCTTGGTGCGGGCCTCGGCAAGGAGCTGGTCGAGGGTGCGGGGCGGGCGGCGGGTCCGGGCGGAGTCGGGCACCCGGTGCGTGACCCGGCGGGCCGGTCGAGTCGACTCAGCAGCCAGCGCACGCGCCGGACGGGACGGCCGGGTAGCGACGGGCTTGAGGTCGAGAGTTGACTTCAGGAAGCCGGCCGGGACCGGCTTCGGCAGATTCACCACCGCCGCCCCGTCGACCGGCTCCACGACGGCCGGGCCCGCAGCGGCAGCGGCGTCCCCCGCCGATTCCGCCTCGACCGGGGCCGGGACGGGGCCGGAGGGTTCGTGCAGGTCAGGGGTCGACCGGTCTCGACCGAACCAGCCCCTTTTCTTGCTGTTTCGGGTGGTGTGTTCGGCGGCCTGGTAGGCGGCGGTGCGGGTGACGCGGCGGGCGACCAGGTCCGGGGTCATGCCCGGCTCGTCGGCGCCCTGCTCGATCTCCCACGCCATCGCCCACGCGTCCTCCTCGGTGAGGGAGTCGACCGGGGCGGCGGACAGGAGTCGACCGGCTGTCCGGGCGACCGTGCGGTGGTGGCGGCGCCGGAGTCGGGCGTGGCGGCGCCGTGCGCGGGCGTCGGGGGTCTCGTCCTCGTCGGCCGCGAGGGTCGAGACCCACTGGCGGATCTCGAAGAGGAGCGGGCCCAGCAGGGTGACGGCGGCCAGGCCGACTCCGGCGGTGGTCTGCTGGGCCGGGGTGAGCCCGGTCAGGTGGCTGCCGTAGCCGTAGTTGATCCACGCGGCGAACCCTGCTGCGGCGACCACGAAGGCGCGCAGCATCCAGCGGACGCGGGCGGCGAGCTGGCGGGCGTCGGCGAACGCGACCCCGGCCGCCATCACCCACGCCGCCCCCTCCAGGGCGAGCGGCAGGGGCAGCAGCATCGGGGAGATCTCCACGAAGTGCATCACCTGCGCCGGCAGCGACGCCAGACCCGAGGCGACGACGAGGCCGAGAGTGCCGGTGCGGTAGACGTTCTGCGGCGTCAGCTTCTCCCGCCGCCACGCCGCCTTGTCCTCCTTGCGGCGCGCCTTGTCGGCGGCCTGCTGGGCGGCCAGGCGGGCGGCGCGCTCGTCGTCGGCGAGCTGCCGGGCCGCGCGGATCTCCTCGGCGACGGCGGCGTCCTGACGGCGGCGTGCGGCGGCGGCGTCCTTGTCGGCGCGGGCCTCGGCCCGGTAGTCGACCGTGCTCATCCCTCACCGCCCGTCTCCACCGTCGTGGCGAGGCGGGTGCAGGAGGTGAGCTTGAGGGTGATGCCGTCGACCTCGTGCAGCACGGTCAGCCAGGCGTCCTTGGTGCCCGCACGGCCCCGGACCGTGGCGCGGTCGATGTCCAGGGCGGTAAGCCACTGGTGGAAGGCGTCCGGGGCGTCGTAGAAGGTCAGGTTGATCTGCTCGGTGAAGATCCCGCAGATGTCGACGGCCGGGGCAGGCAGCTCCGGGTGACGCTCGACCAGGCCGGCCAGCACCGCAAGGCGCGGGGTGAGGGTGGCGAGGGTGTTCACGCGGCCTCCCCCGTCCCGGTGTTGGCGAGCGCGGCGCGGGCGGCGAGCACCCGGGCGTGGGCCCGGCGGGCGCGGCGGGTGTCCAGCTCGTTGGCGGGCCGGTCCATCAGGGCGATGACCGTGTCCAGCTCCTCGACCTCGGCGGCGAGCAGCGGGGCCTCGGCCTCGATCGCGGCCAGCTCGGCGTCGGTCGGCTCCAGCCACGGCGCGAACGCCGTAACGGCCGCCGCCAGGGTGACGATGTGCTCCATGGGTCAGTGAGTCCTTTCGCGAGGAACGGCCCAGGAGCGGCCCCGAGGTCTCATCTCGGGGCCGCTCGCCGTTCGCGGGATGTGTGGTGGGTGGTCAGCGGCGCCGGCGGCGGCCGTGCCAGGCGGCCTCGGCGGAGTCGGCGCAGGTCTTGTGGGCGCTGCGGATGCCCTCGTTTTCGATCGGCCGGTGGCAGTACGCGCAGCAGCCGAACGGCGCCCTCACGGGCAGGCTGTAGTCGGTCTTGCGCTTCGCCGTGATGCGGAACTTCGACACGCTCGCTCCCTCCAGGGACCGGACTGTCCGGGTCCCCACCGCCACCCGCGCCCCAGCAGCGGGCGGGGGTGGCGACGGGCACTCGTCAGGCGCGGTCGGTCGGGGCGCAGTCGGGGCAGGCCGGGTGGTCGCAGATGTCGATGCGGCCCAGGCCCACGGCGGAGGTGATGGTGTTGGCGGCTCGGCCGCCCTTCTCGCCGGCGATCGTGCGGCCGGCGGCGTGCAGGTGGCGGGTGACGACCTCGGCGAGCGAGGCGCCCTTGATACGGGGCATGTGATCTCCCTTGATCCAGGGACCGGATCGTCCGGCTCCCCTCAGCCCCGCCCGTACAGCACCGCCACGAAGGCGGCCCGCACGGGCGGAGGAGGCAACCGGCCGCCGCGAGTAAGCGGCGGAGGGGGTTGGGGCGGTGTTCGGATCTCGTCTTCGCTAGGCGCCGCTCGGTCTGGGGAGGTCCGAAGTCCCAGACGTCTTGGGTGGCGGCATCAGGCGTGCCTAAGCGGTTCTTTTGAGTCGGTGGCGTGTCCCCCATCTGGGGTGTTGGGCCCCGGTGTGACGGGGGCCCCTTCTCGGCCGACTGGTCTCCACTCGCCTCGGCCGGAACGGTCACGGCCGCCGTACTGCGGTGGATCACGCTGTTGAGTTGTTGAGCGCAGCCCAAAGGAGGGCCACCTCGTGCGTGCCGTCCGACCCCCTCGGGGCTCATCTGGTGCGCACCAATAGGTAAGCATCTGGTGCGCACCAGACGCAACCCCTTCGACGCGGTCGGCGTCTGCGTGCATCTCTACGGAACGGCCGAAGAGGGGTGCTCCGGTAGCCAACGCGGGTTAATGTCGGTGGGGTTAACCAGCTCTCACCTGCGGCGTTGGGAAGACGGCATGGCGAACGGGTTAAGGGCGGCCAGGAGGGCGCGAGGGTGGTCGCAGGAGAAACTCATCTACGAGATGCGGCGTTTCGCCGAGCGGCGGCTTCTCGACATCGCGTCGCCTCCGAGCCTCAAGGTCTACATCTCTGAGTGGGAGAACGGCCGTCGCGTCATCACGGACCGGTACGCGGCCGTCCTTCGGCCCCTGTTTGGCATCACGGACGCAGAGCTGCGAGGTCGGAGTGAGGAGCCCCCTACTCCGGCGGGTGGCTACGAGGAACTACTAGGCCGCATCGACTCGGCGAGCAGCCTCAGCGCATCCATGGTTGAGCCGTTTCTCGACCAGACTGAGTTGTTGCGAACCATGGACCGTCAGATGGGAGCCGCCGGGCTCATTGACCAGATGAACGGGCATTTGGCGGCAATGGAAGAGGCGCTGACGTTCACTGTTCTTCCGAGTGCGAGGCGACCAGTAGCGGCTGCGCTTGCAGGAGCCTCCACCCTCGCCGCGTGGCAAGCTTTTGACGCTGGCGCCGTAGAGCGAGCGTGGCAGCACTACGAGCTGGCGAAGAAGGCAGCGCAGGACGCCGAGTCCCCCTTGTACCTGGCCCACGCGATGGGTGAGCAGGCTTATGTGTTGGCTGATGCCGGCCGCCCGCAACTCGCGATCGAGTTGGTACGGGAAGCGCAGCGAGTGCAGGTTGAGCAGCAGTCGCCGCGACTGCGGGCTTGGCTCGCAGCAGCGGAGGCTGAGCTGTGCGCCGCTGCTGGCGCTGACAGAGCGACGGAGGCCCGTGCAGCGTTGGACCGGGCGGAGGCTCTGTTGCCGGACGACGGAGAGGCGCGGGACCCGGACATGCTGAGCATCTTCCTCAATGCAGGGCACCTCGGGCGCTGGCGCGGAAATGTACTGGTCAAGCTCGGTGACGAACGCGCTATGGCTGAGCTATACGCTTCGCTAAACGAGGCCGATCCAACGTTCGTGAGGGCCAGCGCTGGCGTGCATTGCGACCTCACGCATGCCCACCTTGCGCGTGGCGAATTGGACCAAGCTCGTAGTCACCTTCAGCAAGCCAGGCTGGCAGCGAACCGCACGGGGTCCGTGCGGTATCGCCAGCGTGTGGAACTGCTTACCGAGCGGCTGTAGGCCGAGAGGAGAGGAGGTGGAGGAGAGCGACGATCGTTCCCGATCCCATCAGCTTGCCCTCCCTCATCAGCCCGGGAATCTCGTCCAGCGGTACCCAGGCGACGTGGCCGGCCTCCTCAGTGTCAGAGGGATCGCCGACATGGGTGGCGCCTTTCCCTACGAAGACCTCGTGTGGCGAATCGACCATGCCGATCATGGGTTGATAGGTAACCACATGCTCGACTGCTGCCGGGCGCCATCCGGTCTCCTCCTCCGTCTCCCGCACGGCTGTGACGGCAGGGTCCTCGCCGTCATCCACGATGCCGCCAGGAAGTTCCCATCCCCACTGCTCTGGCACGAAGCGATAGCGCCACAGCATGAGCACACGGTCCTGGTCGTCGAGCACAGCGGTGATCGCAACGTGGTGGAGCCGCACGACGTGATGCTCGAAGCGCTTGACGCCGGGGGGCTCGACGTCGACCAGGTCCAGATTGACCCACCGATTGTCGTAGATGCGGCGGCTGCCGTGGATCTCCCAGGCAGGCAGGTTGCTCGGCGTCGGTACGCCGCTGCTCCCGACGACGCGGTAGGCGCTTCGGTCGTGGGCCTTGATGAAGCGTTCGTTCGCGAGGCGGCCCAGTACTTGCCGCAAGGCTGTGCGGCCGATGCCCAGCTCGGAACTCAGCGTGCGTTCTGACGGCCTCCAGCCGGTAGGAGTCGGCGATCGCCTGCGTGGACAGCCACAGGGTGGTGGCAACACCGGCGGCCAGGAGCGACATCAGCAACAGCACGAAC
>NZ_JBEYXW010000091.1:0-6935 GCF_040645195.1 Saccharomonospora sp. NPDC046836 | reverse complement strand
AGTGGAAAGTGTCGGCGCGCGGCCGACGCCCCGACGGCGCGGACACGACATCGTCGGCAGCATGGCTACCTACCTCTACCGGCTCGGGCGGTTCGTGCTCTGACCTGCGAAAGTGACGGGTTGGGGTAGGTTTCCCGATAACTTCCCATGGGCGCACGTATGGAGAGTTTCGGAAAACCCACCCTAACCCGTCACTCTAGTTGCCCTAGGCAACCAAAAACGTGTCACCGAGGCTCCCGCCTAGACCGCCGAACACCGCCCCCCTTTTGGGTGGCGCTGGTCAACCCCGTGAGACTTCAAGCCGCTGCGGCGAGGGGAGGCAGGCACCACCTTGCGGAGGGGGAGTGGTGCTGGACCGGCTGACGCAGGGGGACTGGCGAGAGGCCCGCCACCGGATGGTGGCGGGCCTCTGTTCATGCCGGGTCAGGGCCAGGGTCGTGGATCTTGAGGCGGCGGAAGTGGGCTTCCAGGGCCTCCTCCACGATGGTCTGAGGGTTGACCCCTGTCTGCTCGACGGCTGCGGTCAACTTCCTGTCGGTCTGTTCCAGGAGGCGCACGGTGATCGCGACCCGCCGGGGTCCACGTGGCCGACCCCGACGGCGCGCAGTACGAGGGCGGGTGGAGGAAGTGGGCGCGGGGTTCGTTTCCGGGGAGTCACCAGTGTTTTCGCTTGCGGAATTGCCAGCGTCAGGGCCGTCGTCGGTCCAGGAGTCGAGGTTGTCCCAGTCGGGTTCCTGCGAGCCGGAGAGGTCCGCGGGGTCCTTCTCTTCGCGGTCGGCGCGCTTTTGCTCCTGGTTCCGGAGGGCCTGCTCGGCGAAGCTCGGCATCAGCTGATCTCTTTCAGGTGGGGCAGGGTGTGGAAGAGGACGTCTCGGTAAGCCGTCTGGAGAGCCTTGGCCTCACGCCCGGGTGCGGCCGTGATGGGCATGGACCCTGTGCGGCAGACTTCGCGGACCGCGTAGTTCGTGACGATGGTCGGCAGCACCAGGTCGCCGAAGTCCTCGACCAGGCGGTCACTCCAGTACCTGTGGATCTGCCGGTACTCGCGGGTGCGCGGCACCATGCTCCGCACGATGCCAGTGACCTCCAGCCCCTCATTGAGCCCACCAGGCGAGGTGTAGTGCTGGATCGAGGTCATGGCCTCGGTCGCACCGTTGTGCCCGTCGCCGGTGAGCGTCGCGGGGATGAGCACCTGCTTGGCCGCGATGAGCGCGGAGCCCACGATCTTTCCGCCTGCGCGCGGCGGCACGTCGCAGAAGAGCACGTCGACCTCCTCGCGCAGGCCCCACAGCGCCCGCTTCAGGCGGAACTCCATCCCGGTGGTCTGGTCGGTCTCGCGGTTGCCGAACTTCCGGACGCACGGCAGCACCCGGACAGTCGACGGCCACGCCGGCCCGGCCTGGACGAACGCCTTCCGGGCGATCTCTGCGGGGTCGCGGGGCCGCTTGTCGGGGTCGACGTAGTACACGTCGTTGACCGACAGCTCCGGGTCGGTGATGCCCAGCTCGTCCGTGAGCGTGGAGCGGGGGTCGAGGTCGACACCGCCCACCCTCAGCCCCAGCTCGGCGGCCACGGCGATCAGTCCTGCCGTCAGCGACGTCTTCCCCACGCCGCCCTTCTCGCTGACCTCAGCGACGATGTCCGGGTCTTCTGCCACGGGTCCTCCCTTCCTCTTCAGATAGCCGAAGAGTGCCGACCCCGCTTGCCTAAGCGCAAGCTGACCCGCCTGCTTTCCCGCTGGAGTATCCGTAAGCAGAAAAGCCAGCGGGAAGCCCGGAAAGTGCTCACGTTATCTAGCTTGATTGAACGCCTACTGGCAGATGGGAGGCGTGTCAGTGTCCGGGAGTGCCTAGGAGGGGGAGGTCAGCGAATGGCGCGCTTCACCGCAGCGCGGATGATGTCGCCGGTGGTGACGACCTCGTCCTGGAGCTGGGCCTTGCGGAGGATGGCGTCGGCGGTCGGGCGGGGAGCCGTCGCGATGGACCAGAGGTCGAGGATGGTGACGGCGCCCCGGCGCTCGGCCTCGCGGAAGAGGACCTCAGGCCCGTCGCCCCACAGGGTCTGCCACTCCCACAGGGCGGTCACGGCCGGCGCCGAGGTCCAGTGGCAGCTGCGGACGAGCTGTTCGCCGAGGGCGCCCGGGAGCTTGACGTACATCCGGCCGGTGAGCGAGGTCTTCTCGTCGCCGAGGCGCTGGTAGTGCCGGGGGCCGGTGCCGACCCGGCGGCCGGGGGCGCCGATGGCCTCGGCGGGGATCGGGTCGTACTCCTGGTCCATCCCCCGGCGCTTCAGCTCGGCGCGGACCTCGCGCGCCAGCACCAGGTCGCGGGTGCCGGCGAGCTTGCCCCGCTCCCGGAGCCTGCGGAACTCCACCCGGATCTCGGCGCGGGCCTGACTCAGTGCCTTGCCCCGCATGAAGCGGGTGCCGTGAGCCTCTCGCGCGGAGTCGAGCCACTCCAGCTCGGCTTTGCGTCCGGCCTTGACCACCTCGGTCAGCGCCGAGAGGTCGTCCGGCTCCAGGGCGACAACGAAAGGCATCAGCGACATGGCGCGCAGTCTAGCTAGATAGAAGCGCCCGGACCCGTTCCCCGAGACGCTTTCACGCGCGTGCGAAGAACGGTCTCATCAGTTCCACGGTGCTTGCTAAAGCGCTAGCATTTCCGCAAGCGAAAAGGGTGCAATCAAGCTAGATAACGCGCCATTGAATGCGCAGGACTCGTCGCCGAGCTGCTCGCCGACTACGAGCGGAGCACGGGCCGCCCGCCGGCGGACGCCGACGCGATCCTCGCTGCCCTGGAGGACGTCGCCGAGATCCCCGAGGAGGCCCGCAGGCGGCGTCATGCCGCCGCCCGCTCGGCAACCAGCCAGGGCTTCCACCGGGGCCGCCGCCGATAGACAAGAGACGGGGCCGGCTGTTCACCGGGGATGGGAGGGTCGCACGGTGAAGACAGAGATGCGGGTCCTGGCGCGAGTGCTCCGTGCGGCCGGGCCGATGTGCCGCCTGATGGTGGAGACCACCCCGGGCTCGGTGGAGCTGTCCGTCCGGTCAGGAGAGGCGGGCGGCGCCGAGGCGGTCGATGCCATCGCGGCCGCCCTCGGCACGACGGCAGGCGTGACGCCCGCCGGAGGAGCCGCCCTCTACACGGTCGCGGCCACCGTCGACGGGGTCGGTGTCGTGGCGGTCCACCTCCCGCGCTCGGCGCGCACGGTCGCCGCACCGCGCCGTACGAGCACCGCCGATCTCGTCGCCGCCCTTGACGCCCTCGTCGCCTGGCTGCCGCCCCTGCCCGCCGGCCTCGACCCGGTCGTCGTCCTCACCGACTCCGGCGCCGCCGTCCACGCCCAGATCCGGGTGACCGACGGCCTGGACGCGGCCAACTTCGCCCGCGACCTGGTCGCCGGCCTCACGGAGGCGCCCTGGCCTGCCCGGGGCGCCGACACCACCGTTCTGCTCCCCGGCGGCCTCCCCCTCAGCATCCACCGCCTGACGCCCTGAAAGGGGACACCACATGCAACTGACCCTCGTCGTGCAGAACCTCGGCCACGGCGGTCTACGGACCGGTGCCGGCGACCCTGAGGACCGCTGGCCCGCCCTCGCCGAACGCATCGGCGCCCCTGCCCCCGACGTCGTCCTGCTCCAGGAGGCGAACGGCTGGGGAGCGAACGGCCACCGCCAGCTCGCACGCGCCATGCGCGACCTGGACCTCGACGCGCTCCCCCTGGCCCCGTCCGGTACCGGATACGGGACCGCGATCCTCTACCGGCGCGAGACCATGGGCACCTGGACCGCCTGGAACACCGACTACGCCGACCAGACGCTCCACGGCTTCGGCGTCGCCGCGTTCGACGTCGGCCTCCCTGCCCCCCTCGCCTTCCTCTCGGCCCACCTCGACCCGTTCACCCCAGATCGGGCCCGCGCGGAAGCCAAGCTCGTCGCCACCCGGGCCTACCGGTACGGGCCGTACGGCATCGTCGCGGGGGACATCAACTACCCGCCGGCGCACCCGGACTCTCCGGCGCCGGACTACGCCGCGATGCGTCCCTACAACCGGGCCTCCCGGACACGGCTGCCCTCCGAGGTCGGCGGGGAGCTGGTGCCGGAACGGCGGGTCACCGAGATGCTGGCGCACTCCGGCTACGTCGACGTCGCCGCCCACCTCCACCAGAAGACCGGCGACCCGGCCTGCCTCCGGCGGACAGGCACCGACGACCGGATCGACCAGACCTGGGTCTCCGAGCCGCTCACGCCCGCGATCGTCGGCTACGAGGTCCTCGACACTCCGGCCGGGGCGAGCGACCACCACGGCCAGGCCGTCTGCCTCGACCTCGACCGCGTCGAGACCACCAACCTGTGGACGTACCGATAGGTGAGGAGGAAGGGGTTGCGGTGGACCGACGGGCGCCTGGCCGCCTCGGTGGCGCTGTCGGCGACGACGAAGGCACCGACAGCCCCCCGCTTTGGGTGGCGGGGAGGGAAAGGGCGTTGCGGAGTAGCGGGGTGGGCAGTGTGGCGGCATGACCTTTATGTGGGAGACGCCTCCATGGGAGCGCATCGAGGACAGCACGCATATGGCGGTGGTGATGAGCGGGTCTGGTGATGAGGGGGTCTACTTCAACACCACCTCGGTCCGAGGAGACAACGCGGTCGAAGGGCTCGCGGACCTCCTCATGGGGCCGGGCGGTGCCCAAGGTGCAGCGGTAATGCACCCGGGGCTGATCGGAGTGGTGGTGAAGAAGGGGATCGACGTTATGTGGATGGCCCGCCCGCCGATCCATGTGGAGAAGGGCGAGGACCAGTGGCTGATCTCGATAGAGGGACCAGAGGAAGGTCAGGTGCAGGCGTTCTCGGCTGCCGAGGTTGAGCAGCTGCTGGTGAAGCTGAGGCAGGAGTACGCCTGACTCTGCGTCCGGTCGAGGCTGTTCTGGAGCCTTGCTTCGGTCAGGTGGAAGAGGGGCCGCACCGATGGTGCGGCCCCTCTTGGCGATAGTGCTGGTTGAGGCGGTGGCAGCCGAGAACGTCGAAGGAGGCCCTCGCCGGGTGAGGGGGGCCGCTTTCGAGGATCGGGGGGAAACGGTCGACAGGGCACAACGGCCCTCAAAGCTTCCTACGCTCGCTACATGACGATGAACGATGACGCAGGGCGCCTCGTGGACGCTGACGGGAATCGGCTCTGCGTTTGGTGCGGGAAGACTGTTACGCAGCCGCGTACCGGGCGGCGACGGGAGTATTGCAACCACTCTTGCCGGACCCGGGCGTACGAGGAGCGAGTGGTGCGTAGGCGTGTGGCGGATGCGCTCGGCTACAACACGCCAGATCGAGGGGAGTCGCCGGAGCCCCCTCGGACGCTGCCCGGTTGATCCAATCAAGCAGGGGGGCGGAATCGGTCGATTGCGCCTCCCCGACCCGATCCATTGGGACAGGTCGCCCAAACGGGTGAAAACCCGCCCTCTATGGGCTCGCGATCCATTGGAATCCATTCCGTACTTGCGCCTCCCCTTTTCGCCTCCCTAGGGTGGTGAACGGAAGCCGTCGCCATCACGGTGCGGCCCAACCGAGGGAGACCCCTGTGAGCCAGAACCCTGCCCGTCACCTGTCCCAGGCCGCCGAAGGCATCCGCGCCTTCAACCACACCTCCGGCTCCGTCGGGGACGACTGGATCTACCCCGGGCACGCGTACGACGCGATCGGCAACCTCTCGTACCTCGCCGGGATGCTGGAGCAGGCCGTCGGGCAGTCGGTCCGACCGGTGATGTACACCTACGAGCACGGCCGGGTCCGCATCGACAACGGCGGCGACGCCGACGCGAAGGTGGCCGAGCTGGTCGCCGCCCGGCACGACGCCGAGGCCGCCGCCGCCGCGCTGACGGCCGCCGTGCAGCGGATGCACAACGCCGTCTCCCCGATGGGTCTGGACACCACCGGCATCCCGGAGTTCGAGGACGACGAGGACGACGAGTGAGCGAGCGCGACCCCGTCGACCGCGTGTACCTGCGCCACTCGACGGACAAGCAGACCGACGCCCGGCAGCGGCACGCCCTCCGGCCGCTGCTCGCCGCCGGCGCCCCGGTCTACGAGGACCCGGCGACCTCCAGCCGCATCCTGTCCATCGACCGGGAGGGCTTCCAGAAACTGCTCGCCGAGGCGGCCGTCGGCGACACCATCCGGATCGCGGACGCGGCGAGGCTGTTCCGGTCCGTGGCCGACGTCCTGGCCCTGCGGCCCGTGCTCTCCCGGCGGGGGCTGCACCTGCGGGTCGAGTCCGGTCTGCTCTCCGGGATCGACCTCGCGGCCACGGACTCCGGGACCACGATGGTGGTCAACGTGCTCGCCTCGGTGCTCCAGTTCCAGCGCGAGCTGATCGCGGAGAACACCGTGGAAGGCGTCGCTGCCGCCAAGGCCGCCGGGAAGACCCTCGGACGGCCGTCCGCGCTCAGTGAGGAGCAGGCCGCCGACGTCGTCATCGCGTACCGCGAGGGCGCTGCCGTGAAGGCGCTCGCCCGGCAGTACGGCGTCGACCCGCGCACGGTGCGCCGGGTCCTGGACGACGCCGGGGTCCGCGAGGTGCCCGACGACCTGTCCGTGCTGCTCGACTGCGAGGACCAAGACGACGTCGGCGGCGACGTCCAGGGGGCGGCCGCCGACCCGGTCGCCGTGGTGGACGTGCCCGGCCTCGTTGCCGAGCACCTGGTCGACGTCGCCGACGACGCGGTCCGCCAGGCGCTCGCCGAAGGGCAGACGATCCGCCGAGGGCAGGGGCACTCGGTGCGGGTGACCGCACCGGTCAGCGTGCACGCAGCGATGACCGAGCACTCCGCGACCGCACTCATGCAGTCGCCCGCCGGACGCAGAACACGGCGCTGCTCGATGTCGCCGGGACCGCACAGGTCAAGCAGGAGATGAGCACGGCGGCCGAATCGCTGTTCTCGATCGACTA
>NZ_JBEYXW010000090.1:0-6949 GCF_040645195.1 Saccharomonospora sp. NPDC046836 | reverse complement strand
TCCGCGCCGTCGGCCGGGAACTGACCCCGTCCGTGCGGATCGGCCCGTGCCCCGTGGTCGTCGACGAGATCGTGGTCGACGACGAGCATTATCCGGAGAAACCCCAGCAGGGGGCGGCGAGCCATGCCCTCATCGTCTCCGATCCGGAACGCACCGTCTCCATCCTGGAACACCCGCTCAAGGAGCCACCGTTGACCACCACGCCACCGCCGGACACGCTCACCGCCGCCCTCGCCTGGCACGCCGCCGGGGCCAGCGTCGTCCGCGTGGCCACCGACGGCACCAAGCGCCCGGCGGGCGGCTGGAAGCAGTACATGCAGGAGCGCGCCGACGAGGCCACCATCCGCAGCTGGTTCCGCGACGGGCACCCCGGCGTCGGCATCATCCTCGGCGCCGTCTCCGGCAACCTGGAGATGCTGGAGATGGAAGGCCGCGCCGTCACCGAAGGCGTCGCCGCCGAGTACGGCGAGATCGCCGAGGCGTCCGGGCTCGGCGACCTCTGGACCCGGCTCCGCGCCGGCTACCTGGAAACGTCCCCGTCCGGCGGCGGCCACCTCATCTACCGCGTCGAGGACGGCCCCGTCCTCCGCAACACCAAGCTGGCCCAACGCCCCGCCACCGCCGACGAGCTGACCGCCGCACCCCGCGACAAGGTCAAGGCCCTCATCGAAACGCGCGGCGAAGGCGGCTTCGTCGTCACCGCCCCCTCGCACGGGCCCGTCCACGAGACCGGCCGACCCTGGGTCCTCAACACCGGGTCGCCCACCACCATCCCCACCATCACCGCCGACGAGCGCGACGCCCTGTTCGACATCGCCCGGATGCTCGACCAGATGCCCGCCGCGCCCGAGCCCACCCCGGCACCGGCCCGGCCCGCCACCGACCACAACGGCGGCCTGCGCCCCGGCGACGACTACGAGCAGCGCACCACCTGGGCCGACCTCCTCACCCCCCACGGCTGGACCCTCATCCACACCGGCGGCCGCACCTCCTACTGGCGGCGCCCCGGCAAGACCACCGGCATGATCTCCGCGACCACCGGCCACGCCGAAGACCGCGACCGCCTCTACGTCTTCTCCACCTCCACCGAGTTCGCCACCGAAACCCCCTACACCAAGTTCGGCGCGTACGCCCTCCTTCACCACGGCGGCGACCACGCCGCCGCCGCCCGCGAACTCCGCCGCCTCGGCTACGGCGACCGGCCCGCCCGCCGCCTCACCGCCGTCCCCCCACAGGCAACCCCGACGATCCGGAACACGCCCCCGGCGCCGCCCGCCCCGCAGCAGGCCGCCACCCCCGGCACCGACGGCACCGCCGCCCTCCACGTACTCGAACCCCCCGCCCCCATGCGGGGCACACGCTGGCCCGAGTCGTTCACCGACGACGGCAACGCCCTCCTCCTCGCCGACACCTTCGCCGCCGACCTGCGGTACGTCTCCCAGCGCGGTGCCTGGCTCAACTGGGACGGCCACCGCTGGGCCCTGGACGAAACCGGCCGCACCGTCGAGCTCGGCCGCGCCCTCATCCGTGCCCTCGACCTCCACGCCCTTGACGAGGACCTGGAGAAGGCCGCCCGCCAGCACAAGTCGACCAGCCTCAGCCGCCACAAGATCGGCGCCATGCTCGGCCTCGCCCAGTCCGACCACCGCCTGGCCGTGTCCGCCACCCAGCTCGACGCCGCACCCCGCCACCTCAACACCCCGGCCGGCATCGTCAACCTCGCCGACGGCAGCATCAGCCCGTCCGACCCCGCCGCCCTCCACACCCGCTCCACCAGCGTCGCCCCCGACCCGACGCTACCCACCCCGCGGTTCAACCAGTTCCTCGCCGACACCTTCGGCGGCGACGCCGACATGGTCGCGTTCGTGCAGCGCCTCTCTGGCTACTCCGCCAGCGCCGACACCGGCACCCACGTCTTTCCGTTCCTGTACGGCCCCGGCGGCAACGGCAAGTCCGTCCTCATGGACGTGCTGCGCGCCCTCCTCGCCGACTACGCCAGCACTGCCCCTGCCGGGTTCCTCATGGCCGGCCGACAGGAGCACTCCGAGGAACTCGCCCGCCTCCAGGGCCTGCGCCTCGTTGTCGCCTCCGAGGTCAACCAGGAGTCCCGGTTCGATGAGGCGCGGCTGAAGGAACTCACCGGCGGCGACGACATCACCGCCCGCTACATGCACCAAGGGTTCTTCACCTTCAAGCCCACCCACCACCTGTGGCTCATGGGCAACCACCAGCCGCGCGTCAAGTCTGGCGGCGACGGCTTCTGGCGGCGGCTCCGCCTCATCCCCTTCACCTACAAGGTCCCCGACGAGAAGCGCGTTGACGGCCTCGCCGACCTCCTCGTCGCCGAGGAGGGCCCCGGCATCCTCGCCTGGGTCATCCAGGGCGCCGTCGACCACTTCGCCCGCGGCCTGCGCGCACCGCAGTCCGTCATGGCCGCGACGGAGGCGTACGCGGCCGAGGAGGACCACATGGGCCGCTTCCTGGAGGAGTGCTGTGTCCGGGGCTCCGTCACCGCCACGCGCACCGAGACGGGCCGTGCCCGGGCGGTGTACGAGCAGTGGTGCCACAGCGAGGGCGAGCCCGCCATGGACGCCCGCACGTTCGGCAGGGAGTTGAAGGCGCGCGGCATCGTCCGCAAGCCGTCCAACGGCCGGTACTTCTACGCCGGGCTCGGACTGCGCTCCGAGGGCGCCGCCACCCAGGAACAGGGGTGGTGATCATGCGCAGTGCCGTTGGCAGTGCCGTTGAAGTGCCGTTGAAAGTGCCGTTCGCCAACCCCCGAAACCGCAGGTCAGAGACCGGCAGTGCCGTTAGTGCCGTTGAACTCCCATACGGAACTCACACGCGCACAGGCGCGCGCATGAGCGGCCCTACACATCCGACTTCAACGGCACTAACGGCACTGCCGCCGTCGAAGCCCGGTGTGACCTGCGGCAACGCCAGTGCCATCAGCCCCTCGACCAACGGCACTGCGAGGGCACTGGCAACGGCACTGCCCCGGAGCGCTCGGTGAACGGGGGCCTGCGGCCGGACATCGCCGCGAAGGTCGAGGCCGCCGCCGAGACCGTCCGCGAGGCGACCTGCCAGCGGTGCGGCGCCCCCGTCCTCACCGGCCGCGCCGGACGCATCGCCGCCCTCGACGTCATCGCCGACCCGCAGCCCCTCACCCCCGATGCCGAGCGCCTGGCCCTCGACGCCGGACGCCTCACCTGGTGCCTCACCACCACCCCGCACACCCCGGCCCGCATCCGCTGGCGCAACCAGTGGCACGCCGTCGGCGGCCGCTGCGACCACACCGTCATCGCCACCCACGTCTGCCGGCCCCGCCCGGCCGAGCCCGTACAGGAGACCCTGCTGTGAGCCGATCCAAGTCGAAGGGCACCGCCGCCGAGACGGCCGTCGTCCGCTTCCTCCGCGCCGTCGGGTTCGCCCAGGCCGAGCGCCGTACCCTCTCCGGCGCCCAGGACCGCGGCGACATCGCCGGCCTGCCCGGCGTCGTCATCGAGGTGAAGAACTGTCAGCGGCAGGAACTCGGCGCGTGGGTCGCCGAGGCCGAGCTGGAGCGCGACAACGACGGCGCGTCGCTCGGCGTCGTCTGGCACAAGCGCCGCGGCACCACCGACCCCGGCGCCTGGTTCGTCACCATGTCCGGCGACCAGTTCGCCGCGCTCCTCCGCGAGCAGCAGGGCCTCGCCGCCCCGGCGGCCGAGCCGCCCGCGCCTGGCGACCAGGCCCAGCACCTGGCGGTCGGGGCGAACGCCGAGGACTGCCCCGCCTGCGCCCCGGCCACGCTGCCGTACCCGTTCCTGTGCCCTGGGCCGTCCAGCGCGAACGGGGGCCAGGCGTGATCGAGCAGCCCGCCCGCATCAGCGGCATCCGGCCCGGCCTCACCGTCACCGGCCTTGACCGCGGCCAGACCCCCGCCGCCGACCACCTCTGCGCTTGCGGCCACCACGACCACGCCACCGGCCGCGCCGCCGTCCTGCAGCTTCTCGCGCAAGTCCGCGTCGGCTACTGCCCGCACGTCCCGGAGAGGAAGACCAGCGCATGAGCGACCGCCCGCACGGCTACGCCCGCTACCGGCTCGACGGCTGCCGCTGCTACACCTGCGGCTGGGCCGTCGCCCAGTACAGGGACGCCCGCGAGTACGCGATCCGGTGCGGCACCTGGCAGCCCTGGACCGACGCCGCCCCCGTCCGCGCCCACCTCCTCCGGCTCCGCGACTGCGGGATGGGCCTACGCGCCATCGCCGCCGCCGCCAAGGTCGACCGCAAGCGCCTCCACGCCGTGCTCACCGGCCGTCCCGAGCGCGGGACCGGGCCGCAGGAGAAGGTCCGCCCCGCGCTGGCCGCCGCCGTCCTCGCCGTCGAACCCACCCTCGACAACCTCGCGCCGTCCACCCTCATCGACCCGACCGGAACCCGCCGCCGCGCCCAGGCGCTCGTCGCCGCCGGCTGGCCGCAGGCCCGCCTCGCCGCTGCCCTCTACATGCGGCCCGGGAACTTCGGCACCATGCTCCAGCGGCCGAGCGTCCAGGCACGCCGGGCCCGCGACATGCGCGAGATCTACGAGCAGCTCTGGAACGCCGACCCCGCCGAGCATGGCGCCTCGGCGGGCGGCATCACCCGCGCCCGCGCGTACGCCGCCGCGAACCGGTGGGCGCCGCCGGGCGCCTGGGACCTCGAGACGATCGATGACCCCGCCGCCCACCCTGAGTGGACCGGCGTCTGCGGCACGGTCGACGGCCTCCGGGTCCACCGTCGCATCCGGGTCCCGCTCTGCCCGCCGTGCCGCGACGCCCAGGTGGCCGCCCGCGAGGAGGCCGCCGCGTGATCCCCGCCGCCATCGAGGCCGTCGCCGCCGCCGTCATCACCGACCACCCCACCACCAGCCCCGAGCGCCTCGCCCACCACCTCGTCGCCGAACTCCGCGACCTCGGCTGGCACATCACCCCGCCCCCGACCCCGCCCACCCTCCCGAAGGAGCCCGTTCGATGAAGAGCCCCGTGCCTTACTTCGGCAGCAAGCAGCGCGTCGCGCCGTGGATCGTGTCGCTGCTCCCCGACCACGACCACTACGTCGAGCCGTTCGCCGGCGGCCTGTCCGTCCTCCTCGCCAAGCAGCCCTCCGCGATGGAGACCGTCAACGACCTCGACGGCGACCTGATGACCTTCTGGCGCGTCCTCCGCGACCGGCCGACCGACCTCATCCGAGCCTGCGCCCTCACCCCGCATGCCCGCGGTGAACTCGCTGCCGCGCACAAGCCAGCCGATCCCGGCGACGACCTGGAAACCGCCCGCCGCACCTGGTGCCGCCTCGCCCAAGGCCGGTCCGGGACCCTGCGGCAAACCGGCTGGCGGCACTACATCGACCCGGCCGGGTCCTCCACCGGCATGCCCGGCTACATGGACGCCTACGTCGACCGCCTTGCCGCAGCTGCCGAGCGCCTCCACCACGTCAGCCTCGAAGCGCTCCCCGCCCTCGACGTCATCACCAAGTACGGCGGCGCCGACGACGTGCTGCTGTACGTCGACCCGCCCTACCTCGGCACCACCCGGCCCTGGTCCAACTACCGCATCGAGATGTCCGGCGCCGACGACCACCGCGCCCTCGCGGCCGCGCTCACCGACTGCCGCGCCGCCGTCGTCCTCTCCGGATACGACAGCCCGCTCTACGCCGAGCTGTACGACGGCTGGCACCGGTACGAGCGCACCACCATGACCGGCAACGCCAAGACAGCCAAGGCGCGCGTCGAGGTCCTGTGGTCCAACCAGGCGCTCGGCGAAGACGTTGCCGCCGACGACATGCTGTTCGAGGTGGCGCCGTGACCTTCCAGACCCACCTCGACGTCACCCGCATCGAGGCGTCCGTCTTCCCCATCGGCGACGTCAACCGCCGGTACTTCACTGCCTACATCGAGCAGACGCCGCAGGGCTGGGCCGTGCACGACGGCCACGACGGGTACGACGCGGATGGCGCCCCGCACCCCGGCGAGCCCCTCCGGCACCCGCTGGAGGACTACGACGCCGCCCTCCTGCTCGCGGTCAAGCTGGCGCCGACGCTCACCGTCAACGGCCGCATGGCTGCCGAGGTGGCCGCCGCATGACCGTTCTCCTGATCGCGTGCGGGCTCCTCGCCGGGTACGGCCTTGGCCGTTGGCGTCCGTACGACCGCCTGGCCGACTGGGTGGAGTGGCAGATCCGCATCCGCCTCCATCGGTGGAACACCCGCCCCCGAGAGTTCGTCCTCTTCGCCCTCCTGGCGCTCACCGACCCGCTCACCGCCGTCTACGCCTGGCGGCACCGGCACGACCCGCCCCGCCGCCGCAGCCCCGCCATGGTCATCCGTACCGAGGAGCCCCAGTGATGAATCGTCCCCTCTTCCTCCGCGCCAGCTACTTCCTCGGCGGCGCCTGGGTCACGTACTGCGCGGTCGTCTCCGCCCAGGCCGGCGCCCCCGCCACGGCGGCCACGTTCGTCGTCGTGCTCGGCCTGCTCCTGATCGCCGCCATCCGCGAGGCCGAGCTGGCCTACGCCCGCGCCGTCGCCGCCGACCTCCGCCGGGCGCTCCGCGTCCACACCACCCGCGCCGCCCGCCGCACCGATCACGCCGCCCTCGACGGCGCGTGCTGCCTCCCCGGGTGGGAGAGCCGCGGCGCCACCCACTCCGACACCTGCGCGGAGCGTGCCGCGTGAAGGACATCAGCATCGCCAAGCAGCGCGAGCTGCAACTGCTGCACCTCGTCTCCCGCGCCGAGCGCGGCGCCCTTCTCCCCGAGGAGGCGCAGCAGCTCCGCGAGGCCATCACCGCCGGTGCCGCCGCCCGCAGCTCGGCCGGCGGCATGCAGACCCGCATGCTTCGCCGAGTGAGTACGAGGTTCCGACGAGCCCTTCGTCGAGGACGCCGATCACTCGCGTGTACAGGCGGTTGAAGGCGCGGACACCGGAGAT
>NZ_JBEYXW010000089.1:0-7232 GCF_040645195.1 Saccharomonospora sp. NPDC046836 | reverse complement strand
CATTCAACCTCCCACGGAACACTGACGGCTCGGGTCCCCGGCAATTGCAATTGCCGGGGACCCGAGCCGTCAGTGTTCCGTGGGAGGTTGAATGATTGTAGGGGCAGGCATTGCCGGAACATCGTTTGCGATCACAGGAATCAAGGACGACTCCTGGGAATGGGCCACCCTGGGGAAGAATCTGGCCTGGGTCGGGGCGGGTGGCGGATCACCCTACAAGCTTTGCCGCAAAATGGGAGCCTCACAACATGATGCCGTCTGGGGTTGGCCATTCGTGAAGAACACGCGGAGCTATAAGACAAAGGTTCCTGGTGAGGTAGGCGTCGGAGGCGGGCGACGAGTCAGAGTTACCGAAGTTCACCGCGACTGGGAGGCAACCGGCGGGAATCTGTCCATCAATGCAGGATTCAATTTCGGATTCTGCAGTGCTGGATCGTACAGTGCAGGAAACCTGGTCAATGTCTACTGAGAGCCGCGTAGGAGATCGTGTGGTGAAGCTCCAAAGGGTAAGTTGGAAATTTCTTCGCTGGATACCTGCGGTCGGCTTCTCGGGGGCGGCCGTCGCAACGGCGGTAAAACTCTCCAGCGACATGAGTGATCCGAACCTGTGGGCCGCCCCAGGAGCAATGTTGGGGACGCTCGCAGTCATGAGCCGGATTGCCAGTTCTCATATTCTTCTACTCAAAGACAGTTTGATCATCGCCAATCCGATTAACTCCTGGGAAATCCCCTACCGGGTCATCAAGGTAGTGGGATTGAGTCCCGGCGGCACGCTTGCAATAATAGTCTCAGGAGGAAAAGAGTTTCATGCGGCCTCCTTTGGCGGGTCATTGCTGGACCGCTTCTTCAAGACCTCTGAACGGGTAGTTCCAGAGATTCAGCAGCATATTGCCGCGAACAAGCAGAAAGGCGTTTCGTGGCGGCCTATCGCTGTGAGCGAAGCGGCAAAAGATGCGGCAGGAACGGTCAAGCGAACCCTCGTGAGGCGGGACTGGGTGGCGGACATCGCCTTGTTCCTCGGTATCGTTCTCATGCTCACGGGCGCGATGGTAAACGCCTTCGGCGATTGATCTCCGCTTCCCGGGCCCCACCTGAACGCTAAATTGCGGGCGTGCATCTTCCAGCGGGCGACCCGACCCAACCTCAGGGTGGTCGGGCCGCCCGCTTGTCGAATACACGCCCCGGCCGTCGACGCGTTCATCGCCTCCGGCTACGACGACAGCGACGCCGTCGACCTGGCGGAGCTCCGCCGCCGGCGCGGGTGAGCCCGCCGCCGTACGCGGTCCGCGTCTCCGCCCCGGCCGCCAAGGTCCTCGACGCCCTGCCCGAGCACGCGGCGGACACCGTGTGGGACATCCTCGCCGCGGCCGCCGCCGACCCGTTCGGCTTCCGGCAGTTCGACACCAGCGACGACGAGGGCGCCGACGTCCGCTGCGCGGCCGTCGGCCAGCTCTCCATCACCTTCTGGATCAACGGACCTTTGCACAGCCTGACGGTCCTGAACATCGTTTGGCTCAGGTAGCCGCTATGTGTCGTCGTCCCGCCGTACCCGCCCGTGCCACTCCGGGCACTCGGCAGCCCGCCCATCAGGCGCAGTCTGCCCGCCTTCACCCAGCTGAGGCCAGCCACACGCGACTGCTTGCCGCTGTCCAGCTGGTCAGGCCAGCCCTGAGGGCACTGATCCGTCCGAGCCACCGACAGGAGCGGGCTCGTCACCAACGTCGCCAACACCCTTGCAACTATACAACGAAACGTTGTATAGTTGAGGTCAGCAAGTCGGACCCAAGCCGTTTCAACCGGCGTCGTGAACAGGCCATCATCCGACCGCACCTCAAGGAGGCACTCGTGACCGTCACCTTCACCGCCGCCACCGCCCCGGCTGTGGGTTTCGTTGTCACCTGCGGCTGCGATGAAGCCACCACGCGCGCCCAGCGCTTCGACGACTACCGCGCCGCTCAGGCGGCGGCAGACCAGACCAACGCCGCACCCGACCAGCGGGGCCCGCTGCCGGGGTGCTCCATGCCGACCGTGTGCCCGGAGTACCCGCTTCGCGCTGAACCGATTGACCCGGACGGCACCGCCCCGCTCATCAACATCTCGAACGCCAACGCCGTCGTCGTCCTGGAGGCGCTCGGATCGCCCTCCCAGCCGACGGCTCCCGGCCACCAGGACCTCGAACCCTTCCCGGACGAGGTCCCCGGCAACGGTGTGATCATCCCGGTCACCGTCGTTGACGCCTATGGCGAGCTGGCTGCTGAAGAGTTCCTCGGCCGGGTACTGACAGCGCTCGCCCTGGCCCCCGAAGACGCAGGCGTACCGGACATCCAGTTCGGCCGTACGCACCTGGGCGGCCGCCCGGCCGGATACCTCCAGCAGGTCCTGCGGAACCTCCACGACCTCGCTGCGTGGTGTGCGACGCACGAACGCAGGGTCGTCTGGCACTGACCAGGAGGGGGCCGTCAACTCGGGGGGGTGCCCCTATGTCTTTGGTCAAGGAAAACGGGGGTGCGTTGGGGCGGTGAGCCGGGCAGCATGGCGGGGTGGCTGATCTGCTGTGGGATGACGTGAGTTCCTTCTTCGACCCGGACTTGATGGGGTCGTTGCCGGACGTGCGTGTCCCCGATGCCTCGGTGGCGGACTGGCAGGCGGTCCTCGATCTTGTCGTGGAGAAGGGCTGGAAGTACCAGTACTCCGAGGGAGAGACGGTGCTTCCGGTGCCCCGGGCGGAGGCCGTGCTGTCCCGTCAGGCGGATGCCGAGTGCCCGGACCTGCGGGTCTGGCCGGCTGCCGATGTGTTGGCGATCTTCCGTTTTCATGCCGACGATGAAGTCGACTTCGACGTCGATCTGCGGGAGTTGCAGGGCCAGGATCGACTTGATGTGTTCTGCGGCTTCCTTCGGGAGATCGGGCGGCGGCTGGGCAAGCCTGTGCTGATGGACCCGGAAGGCGGCTATGGCCATCCGATGCTCGGCTTCGATGTCGAGGCCGATCGAGTCGTTTTCCTCGCAGAGCCGCAGGTCAGGTGACTGAGGCAGACGGCTGCGGTTCGTAGAAGGTTCCGTCGCGGAGCATGGCGAAGAGGACGTCGGCTCGTCGTCGGGCGAGGCAGAGCAGGGCCTGGGTGTGGTGCTTGCCCTGGCTGATCTTCTTGTCGTAGTAAGTCCGCGATGCCGGGTCGCCCAGGGCGGCGAAGGCGGAGAGGAAGAAGGCCCGTTTGAGCTGCTTGTTTCCTCTGCGGGAGGGTTGTTCGCCGCGGATCGAGGATCCTGAATTGCGGGTCGCGGGCGCGAGTCCGGCGTAGGCGGCGAGATGGCCTGCGGTCGGGAAGGTGCTGCCGTCGCCGACCTCGATCAGGATTCTGGCTCCGGTCCTGACGCCGACTCCCGGCATCGACCTCAGGACCTTCGAAAGAGGGTGAGCCTCCAGGAGCTCCTCGATCCGCCCGGCCAACAGTTTCCGCTGGTCAAGGACAGCGGTCAGGGACCCGGCCAGGCTCGGGACGATCAGCGCGGCCGCCTCGGTCCCCGGAACCGTGACGGTCTGCTCGTCCAGAGCGGTGAAGATCTCCTCGACCAGCCGCTCGGCCATCCTCGGCGCCTTCGGCCGTAACAACGTCACCAGCCGCCGCCGTCCAGCCTTGCGGATCTGGGCTGGCGACCCGAACCGCTCCAGCAGGGCCAGGACGGCCGGATGTTGCAGCCGTGGCCCCAGCACCCGCTCAAGCGACGGATGGATCTGAGTCAGCAGGCCGTGCAGCCGGTTCGCGACCCGGGTTGCTTCGCCGGCCAGGTCGTCGTCGAACCCGACGATCATCTCCAGCTCGGCGATGGTCTCGTCCTCGCCGTCGATCGCCCGCAGGGTGTGAGGCATCGCGCGGGCAGCGTCCGCGATGATGAACGCGTCCTTCGCATCCGTCTTGGCTTCGCCCGGGTGGAGGTCGGCGATCCGCCGCATCGTCAGGCCCGGAAGGTAGGCCACGGGGCAGCCCATGTCCCTCGCAACGGCCAGCGGCAGGGCACCGATCGAGGCCGGCTGGTCGACCACGACCAGCACCGTTCCGTGCTTGGCCCGCAGCTTGGCGAACAGCTCGCGGAGCTTGGGTTCGGTGTTGGGCAGACGCTTGTCGAAGGCCTTCTTCCCGGCCGGGGTGACGGCGGTGGCGTGGTGTTCGCCCTTGCCGACGTCCAGGCCGAGGAAGACGTCGATGTCACTGGTGTCGATCACGTGCGAGCCCTTCCGCTCACGCTTTCGTCCGGCCTTGCCTCGGCACCGAGCTGCCACACCCACGTTACGGAGAGCTCTTCCGGCTCGGGTGAAGCCGGTGCTCAAGCCCCTCATCAGCGGCCCGTCGATGCCTCCGGGCCCGGTGACACCACCCCCCGGATCATCAGCAACAAGGGGGGAAGTCATGCCGGATCCGAAGGCCGGAGGCCCCATTGCGGAGCCACGAAAAAGGTAACGGGGGGCCACAACGAGGGTGTGAGCCTCACAGCCCGTTTCCCCAGGTGAGTAGGGGCGCTATGAGGGTGTGAGCCTGTGAGGTGGAGCTCGCGCCCCGTGCTCCTCGTGGCCTGGTGGTGGTCACCGGGTGCAGCAGGGCGGCGCCGTGGAGAGAAGCACGGCCAACTGCCGCACACGGTGTCCGCGGCCCGAGAGGCCGTCGGCTTGTTCTGCTCCTCCAGAACGAGCCGGTTTACCTGGTGCTACCGGCTCGATCCCGAACGGGTACGACGAAGGCGCTGGCACCCCCGGTGCAGCGCTTTCGTGCCTTCGTCGGGCCAGGAGGCCGCTGACCCGAACCGGGCGGCGGCCGGTGTCACCCAGCGGCGCGGACGGCTCGGAGCGGCTGGGGCTGGCGCTTGGGCGGTGCGGTCTCGTACACCGGGGCGGTGATCTCGGGCAGTTCGCCGGCCTCGATGCGCTCGGCGGCTTCCCCGATCGCTTCCTCCAGCTCCTCCTGCGAGGCGTAGGAAGCGACGTAGGGGTGGAGGTAGTAGGTCCGGTACTTGCGGTCCTCGGGGCGCAGCACGAGGTTGCGGCTCTCCAGCAGCGCCATTGCGGTGTTCGCGGAGTTCCTGGACAGGCCCACACGGGCCCCCAGCTCGGCCTGGGAGGCGTTCACCTCTCCGCCTGGCTCCTGGCGCTCGATGAGGGCGCTCAGCAGCTCCATGGCGGCCTTGGTGAGGTCCAGCCGGTACAGCATTCCGAAACCGGCGCTGGCCTGGATCAGCATGCTTGCCCCTCCTCGTCGACGACTCCATCTTCCCCGTCCTCGGCACCGAGCTCCAGCTGCACGCTGCGCGGTGGCGGCGGGGCGTTGAGAGCGGGGAAGACATCCTCGGGCAGCTTCCCGGTCTCCCGGTCGCGTAGCGCGTCCAGGATCTCGCGCTGGACGTCGCCGTTCCCCTCGAACCCCAGCATCGGGTTCACGAAGATCAGCCCGCTCTCGACGCGTTGGAGCATGTGCCACTGCTCCAGGCGGCCGATCGCCCGGGTGACGTTCGACCGCTCCACACCCAGCTTGTCGGCGATCTTCTTGTGCGTGGCGCGCAGCCACCCCTCGCGCTGCCGGCCGATGCACCACAGGAGGACCCCGGATTGGATCGGCGACATGCCGTGCTGTGCGATGAGCACCGCGAGAACGTCAGCGAGGAAGTCGTTGGAGACCACGCTGTAGCCGGACCGGCCGTACATGTCGTGGGGAGCCCGGTACGTGTACCGGACGCTGACGTCCATCTGCTGTACGGGCCGCTTGCGGGTCGGCGGCTTGATGTCCTTGCCCAGCCTGGAGGACAGGGTCTCGCGGAAGGCGCTGTCACCACCGGGCGGAACGGCAGCGATGCGGCCCTTGCCGCGGCCGGCGGAAGGGCGCTTGGGCTGGGGTGGCATCGACGGAGGTCCTGTCCTCGATCTTGGGGGTACGCGCCGGACACTAGCAGTTGTTCAAGCTCAGTTGGCAGATTTGTACACGCTGGCGTGGCACTTTGGTGTCGACGCCGACACACCGGATTCGGGCCGTACTTCCCGGGAACCTCTCACCACCTGCAACGATGCGTATTTGTACAAGTAAGCTTGGCAAATACGGGTGTCGATGTGGCGCCCCGAGCACGTTTCCGCAGTTCAATGTGTCGCCACCGACACATTCCCCCACGCAAAACCCCAGGTCAGAGCACGCGCCCGCGAGGTGCCCTCTTTTCCCTAAGAAGCACGCGCGCGCGAAGGAACGCACCAGGGCCTCGGACCGCGGGTCGACCCCGCTACCGACGGCACCGACCATGAGCAACTGGCGGTGCGCCGGCCCCACGGTTCTCCCCTTCCGAGGCCGCCGCCCCGCCCGCACACCCACCGCGCCCGCGCAGGCTCCCAGTCGCCCCACAGGCGGCTCTTCCGCCGGGGCCTTCGGTTGCGAGGTCCACGATGGCGCGACGCATGCAGGCGGCTTCCTGCGAGGCTCAGGCGGGACTCGGTGGCTAAGGCGGCTTCGCGCGCGGCTCCCTACCCCCGCGCGGACCGTAGGCGGCACCAGCGTTGCTGAGTCTCGGGTGGTGCCGGCCGCGACGCTCAAAAACAGGGAGGCGTGGCTGATGACCGTGGGCGGTTCCGCCACCCGGCCCTGGGGGGCCGTTCGGCTCCGGTACCTCCGCACGTCGAATTTCGACGCTCGCATATCTGAGCTTCCGTTCTGTGGCTAAGCCGTTCAGGGCAGCGTAATTCTGAATTCACCCGGTGGGTTTTCGGCCGGGGCCGGAGTAGTGCAGGCCGATCCCAAACACTACACAGTGCTTTGTCATGATGCATCACGCTTGTGGCGCGTTTCATCTCGCGAGTGACGCGTGATGGATTTCGCCCTACAGTGACAGGTTGGCGCGTATACTGACGGGGCATTGATGGATGCGACCGGCCAGTTTCGAGGACGGGAAAGGGGTTCGGGCGGAGCGCAGCGGAGCCCGTCACTACGGTGGGGGCCGGCACTCGATCGGTCCGACAGCCCGTCACCTCTGTTGCGCGGGTGACGAGCGTAAATCCCAGGTCCTACACGGGCCCGCGCATGATGCACCTCCCCTCGCAGCCAGCCCGGTTGATCGCGCTTGCGCGGTCGCCAGCAATTCGCGCTTGCGCGAATTGCATTCCGTTCGGAATTCCGCTTGCGGAATTCCATTCCCCCGCTTGCGGGGGAATCCGAATTGCGCTTGCGCAATTCGCGCTCTATGCCCCGGCTTGCCGGGGCATAT
>NZ_JBEYXW010000088.1:0-7264 GCF_040645195.1 Saccharomonospora sp. NPDC046836 | reverse complement strand
GCATTCCCTCTTCTCGCGGTGTTGCTTCGTTTCTACCGTCCTCGCGCGACGGCAACCACGGACCCCGGCGACCCCTGGGTGCACGCGGTGCTGGGGGCTCTCACGGCGCGCGGCCTGCGTGTCGAGCGCCACGACCTCACCGGCGACGAGGACACCGCCGCGCTCACCGCCCTGCTCACCGGCGCCGGTGACACCGAGACCGAGGGCGCCGAAGGCATCGCGGGCGTCCTCTCGCTCCTCGCCCTCGACGAGCGCCCCCACCCCGACCACCCCGCCGTACCGCGCGGCCTCGCCACCGCCAAGGAGCTGCTGCACGCGCTGTCCGGCACCGAGGCGTCCGTGTGGGCGCTGACCCGCGGCGCCGTCGCCGTCGACAGCCGCGACCGGCTGACCTCCCCCGTCCAGGCCGAGACCTGGGGCTTCGGACGCGCCGTCGCCCTGGAACTCCCCGACGCCTGGGGCGGCCTCGCCGACCTGCCCGCCGACCCCGACGCCCGCAGCCTCGCCCGCCTGGCCACGCTCCTCGGCGGCCCCGAGGACCAGATCGCCGTACGCTCCTCCGGCGCGTACGCCCGCCGGCTGGCCCGGATGCCGCTGCCCGAGCCGGCCCGGGCCACCGACGCGGACGCGGAACTCGCCGTGCGGGCGGCCGACGACGACGGGATCGGGGGCTGGGGCGACCACGACACCGTCCTGATCACCGGCGGCACCGGCGCCCTCGGCGCCCACGTCGCCCGCTCGCTCGCCGTCTCCGGTGCCCGCCACCTGGTGCTCACCAGCCGCCGCGGACCCGGCAGTCCCGGTGCCGCCGAACTCGTCGCGGAACTGGAGGAGCTGGGTGCCCGGGTCACCGTCGCCGACTGTGACGTGGCCGACCGCGAGCAGCTCAGCCGTCTGCTGGGCTCCCTGCCCGCCGATCTCCCCCTCACCGGCGTCGTGCACGCCGCCGGTGTCCTGGACGACGGTGTCCTCGACGCCCTCACCCTGGACCGCTTCGAAGCCGTCCTGCGCCCCAAGACGCTCGGCACCGCCAACCTGGACGAGCTGACCCGCGACCACGGCGTCACCCTGTTCGTGCTCTTCTCCTCGATCGTCGGTGTCCTCGGCAACGCCGGACAGGCCAACTACGCCGCCGCCAACGCCTATCTGGACGCCGTAGCCGAGCAGCGGCGGGCCGAGGGACTGCCCGTCACCTCCGTGGCCTGGGGCCCGTGGGCCGACGCGGGCATGGCCACCGCCGACGTGCTCGCCGACCGGATGAGCCACGACGGCCTCGCCCCGATGGACCCCGTCACCGCCGTCGCCGCGCTGCGCGCCGCCGTCGCCGAGGGCATCCCGCACGCCACCGTCCTCGACGTGGACTGGCGGGCCTACGGCACCGCCATGACCGCGGCCCGGCCCAGCCCGCTCGTCGGCGACCTCCCCGAGGTCCGCCGTGCCCTGGAGGCGGCCGCCGCCACCGCGCCCGACACCCACGCCCTGCGCGAGCGGCTGCGCGGCCTCGCCCCCGCCGAACAGGACCGGCTGCTCACCGACCTGGTCCGCGCCGAGGTCGCCACCGCGCTGCGCCACTCCTCACCGGAGGCCGTGGACGTCCACCGTGCCTTCAAGGACCTGGGCTTCGACTCGCTGACCGCCGTGGAGGTCCGTAACCGGATCACCGCCGCCACCGACGTCAAGCTGCCCACCACGCTCCTCTTCGACCACCCCAACACCACGGCGGTCGTCGCCCACCTGCGCACCCTGCTCCTCGGCGACGAGCGCCCCGCCGCCGCGCCCGTCGTCCTCTCCGCGGGCGTCACCGACGAGCCCATGGCGGTCGTCGCCATGGCCTGCCGCTTCCCCGGCGGCGTCACCACGCCCGAGGAGCTGTGGAACCTCATGGCCGCCGAGGTGGACGCCGTCTCCACCCCGCCCGAGGACCGCGGCTGGGACCTGGACGCCCTGTACGACCCGGACCCCGAACGCCACGGCACCACCTACAGCCGTGAAGGCGGCTTCATCCAGGACGTCGCCGGATTCGACCCGGCGTTCTTCGGGATCTCGCCGCGCGAGGCCCTGGCCATGGACCCGCAGCAGCGGCTGCTGCTGGAGACCTCCTGGGAGGCCTTCGAGCGCGCCGGCATCGACCCGGGAAGCCTGCGCAACAGCGCCACCGGTGTCTTCGTCGGCAGCATCACCACGGACTACCAGGTCCGTCTGGGCGGCGCCGCGGCCCAGGAACAGCTCGCCGGCCACCTGATGACCGGCAACGCCTCCAGCATCGCCTCCGGCCGCCTGTCGTACACGTACGGCTTCGAGGGCCCCGCCGTGACGGTGGACACCGCCTGCTCCTCCTCCCTCGTCGCCCTGCACCTGGCGCTGCAGTCCCTGCGCACCGGCGAGTGCACGATGGCCCTGGCCGGCGGTGTCACCGTCATGTCCACGCCCGAGCCCTACGTCGAGTTCTCCCGGCAGCGGGGCCTGGCGGCCGACGGCCGCTGCAAGGCCTTCGCCGAGGGCGCCGACGGCATGAGCCTCGCCGAGGGCGTCGGCCTGGTCCTCCTGGAGCGGCTCTCCGACGCGCGCCGCAACGGCCACCCGGTCCTCGCCGTCGTCCGCGGCTCCGCCGTCAACCAGGACGGCGCCTCCAACGGCCTGACCGCCCCCAACGGCCCCTCCCAGCAGCGCGTCATCCGCCAGGCCCTCGCCAACGCCGGCCTCACCCCGGGCGAGGTCGACGTGGTCGAGGCGCACGGCACCGGCACCCCCCTCGGCGACCCCATCGAGGCGCAGGCCCTCCTCGCCACCTACGGCCAGGACCGCGCCCGCGCGGCCGCTGCTGCTCGGCTCCGTCAAGTCGAACATCGGCCACACCCAGGCCGCCGCCGGCGTCGCCGGCATGATCAAGATGATCCTGGCGATGCGACAGGGCACCCTGCCCAAGAGCCTCCACATCACCCGGCCGACCCCCGTCGTGGACTGGTCGAGCGGCGCCGTCCGCCTCGTCACCGAGTCCACTCCCTGGCCCGAGACCGGCCGTCCTCGCCGCGCCGGTGTCTCCTCCTTCGGCATCAGCGGCACCAACGCCCACCTCATCCTGGAGGAGGCCCCCGCCCCCGAACCCGCCGAGGACGAGGCGACGGACCCGTTCACCGAGCCCGTCGCGGACGACTCGGCCGACAATGTGCGCTCGTGGATGGTGTCGGGTAAGTCGCGTGCGGCGGTGGGGGAGCAGGCGGCGCGTCTGGCGGCGTCGGTGCGTGCGTCCGGGGCGTCGGTGCTGGATGTGGCGCATGCGCTGGTGTCGTCGCGTGTGGCGATGGACCGGCGTGCGGTGGTCGTGGGATCCGGCCGTGAGGAGCTGCTCGCGGGGCTGGACGCGCTGGCTGCCGGGGAGCCTTCCCCGCGTCTGGTGGAAGGCTCGGTCGGCGACGGCTCCGGCAGGGTGGTCTTCGTGTTCCCGGGTCAGGGTTCGCAGTGGGTGGGTATGGCGGTGGAGTTGTTGGGTTCGTCGCCGGTGTTCGCGGGGCGGGTGGCGGAGTGTGCGGCGGCGTTGGAGCCGTTCACGGGGTGGTCGTTGCTGGATGTGCTGAATGGTGTGGAGGGTGCTGCGTCGTTGGAGCGGGTGGATGTGGTGCAGCCGGTGTTGTGGGCGGTGATGGTGTCGTTGGCGGAGGTGTGGCGGGCTCAGGGTGTGGAGCCGGGTGCGGTGGTCGGGCATTCGCAGGGGGAGATCGCGGCTGCGGTGGTGGCGGGTGGGTTGTCGTTGGAGGACGGGGCGCGTGTGGTGGCGTTGCGGTCGCGTGCGTTGCGTGCGTTGTCGGGTCTGGGTGGGATGGTGTCGGTGGCGCGGGGTGTGGAGGAGGTTCGTGGTCTGCTGGCGGGCTGGGAGGGGCGGATTGGTGTGGCGGCGGTGAACGGGCCGTCGTCGGTGGTGGTGTCGGGTGATGCGGAGGCGCTGGACGAGTTCGTGGCCGCGTGTGAGGGGTCGGGTGTGCGGGCGCGTCGGGTGGCGGTGGATTATGCGTCGCACTCGGCGCATGTGGAGCGGATCGAGGAGGAGCTTGCGGATCTGCTGGCGCCGGTGGCGCCGCGGTCGTGTGGCGTGCCGTTCTATTCGACGTTGTCGGGTGGAGTGATCGACACGGCTGGTCTGGATGCCGGGTACTGGTATCGGAACCTGCGGGGGACGGTGGAGTTCGAGGCGGGGACGCGTGCGTTGCTGGCCGACGGGTTCCGGGTGTTCGTGGAGGTGAGTGCGCATCCGGTGGTGGCGACCGGGGTGCAGGAGACCATCGAGGACGCGGGGGTGCAGGCCGGTGTCGTCGGCACGCTGCGGCGCGATGAGGGTGGTCTGGAGCGGTTCGCGCTGTCGCTGGGTGAGGCGTGGGCGCTGGGCGCCGAGGTGGACTGGGAGACGCACTACGCGGGCACCCGGCCCCGCCACGTCGACCTCCCCACGTATGCCTTCCAGCGGCAGCACTACTGGCCGCGTTTCGCCGAGCTGGGCGGTGACGTCGGCTCGGCCGGCCTCGACTCGCCCGATCACCCCCAGCTCGGCGCCTCCGTCGAACTCGCCGGCGGTGACGGCCTGGTGGCCACCGCACGGTGGTCGCTGCGCACCCACCCCTGGCTCGCGGACCACGCGGTGTCCGGCACCGTGATCGTCCCCGGAACCGCGCTCGTGGAGTCCGTGATCCGGGCCGGCGACGTCCTCGGATGCGGCCGGATCGAGGAACTGACCCTCCAGGCCCCCGTGGTCCTCCAGGAACGGGGCGAGGCACAGGTCCAGATCGGCGTCGGCGAGCCCGACGCCTCCGGCCACCGTCCCGTCACCGTCCACACCCGCACCACCGGCCCCGACGGCGCCACCGAGGAGCTGTGGACGCTCCGCGCCCAGGGCACCCTCACCGAGCCCGGCGCCCCCGCCGTCGACCGGCCCGAGGAGTTCACCGCCTGGCCGCCCCCCGGCGCCACCGCCGTGGCCGCCGAGGGCTTCTACGAGCTTCTCGCCGGCCGTGGCTACGAGTTCGGGCCCGTCTTCCAGGGCGTGCGCGCCACCTGGAGCCGCGGCGAGGACCTGTACGCCGAGGTCGTCCTGCCCGAGCAGGTCCGGGGCGACGCCGGACGGTTCGGCATCCACCCCGCGCTCCTCGACGCCGCCCTGCACGCCGCCCACCTCGCCCCAGGCGGCGCCGAGCGCACGGTCGTCCCGTTCACCTGGACCGGAGTCTGCCTGCACGCCGCCGGAGCGACCGCGCTGCGTGTCCGCGTCTCCCCGGCAGGGCAGGACGCCATCTCCGTCCAGCTCACCGACCCGACCGGTGCCCCCGTCGCCACCATCGACGCCCTGGCCGTACGCGAGATCGCGCCGGACACCCTCGATCCGTCCGCCCGCGCCGCCCGCGACTGGCTGTTCCGCCTCGACTGGACACCGGTCACGCCGCCCGCCGCCGTCCCCGCCGCCACCGGCTGGGCCGTCCTCGGCACCCCGGCCGCTCCGGTCACGGCACCCGACGGCAGCGGAACCACGCTGCCCGCCTTCGCCACCCCCGGCGAACTGGCCGAGCACACCGAGGCCACCGGTCACCGGCCGGGCGCCGTCCTGCTGTTCGCCGGGGCCCTCGCCACGGACACGGCCGCCGCGCCCGACGCCGGACCGGACACCCCGGACGCCGTCCTCGGCGACGTACTCGCCACCGTCCAGAGCTGGCTCGCCGACGAGACCACCGAGGGCATCCCGCTGGTCGTCGTCACCCGCGGCGCCGCCCCCACCGGCCCCGCGGACCCCGCCCACGACCTGCCCGGCGCCGCCGTCTGGGGCCTGGTGCGCTCCGCCCAGTCCCAGCATCCGGGCCGCCTCGTCCTGGTGGACCTCGACGTCCACGACGACTCCTGGCTCGCCCTGCCGGCCGCGCTCGCCGCCGGTGAGCCGCAACTCGCCCTCCGCGAGGGCGCCGCGTACGCGCCGCGCCTGGTCCGCCCCCGTGCCTCCGACGCTCTCACCGTGCCCGAGGGGACCGAGAACTGGCGTCTCGACATCCCCGAGAAGGGGTCCGTCGACCGGCTGGAGATCGTCGCCGCCCCGGGGGCGGCCGAGGAGCCCGCCGCAGGCGAGGTGGCGATCGAGGTGCGTGCCGCCGGACTGAACTTCCGCGACGTCCTCAACACCCTCGGCATGTACCCCGGCCCCGCCGTGCTCCTCGGCGCAGAGGCGGCCGGTGTGGTCACCGCCGTGGGCGAGGGAGTCACCTGCTTCGCCCCGGGCGACCGCGTCATGGGCCTGGTCTCCGGCGGCTTCGCCCCCCGCGCCGTCGCCGACGCACGCATGCTCGCCCCCGTACCCGACGGCTGGACCTGGGCCCAGGCCGCCTCCGTACCCGTCGCCTTCCTCACCGCCTACTACGGACTGCGCGACCTCGCCCACCTCGACTCCGGCGAGTCCGTCCTCGTGCACGCCGCCGCCGGCGGTGTCGGCATGGCCGCGGCCCAGCTCGCCCGCCACTGGGGCGCCGAGGTCTACGGCACCGCGGGCGACCACAAGCGCACCCTGCTGCGCGCCGACGGCTGGGACGACGCCCACCTCGCCTCCTCCCGCACCCTCGCCTTCGAGGAAAGCTTCCGCGCCGCCAGCGGCGGCCGTGGCGTCGACGTCGTCCTCAACTCCCTGGCCGGCGACTACATCGACGCCTCCCTGCGGCTGCTCGCCCCCGGCGGACGCCTCGTCGACATGGGCAAGACCGATGTCCGCGACCCCGAGCAGGTCGTCCGCGACCACCCCGCCGTCGCCCTCTACCAGGCGTACGAACTGCGTGAGGCCGGTGAGGACCGCATCCAGGAGATGTTCCGCGACCTGTCGGAACTCTTCGCCTCCGGAGCCCTGCGCCCGCTGCCCACCGTCACCTGGGACGTCCGGCACGCCCGCGAAGCCTTCCGCCACATGGCCCAGGCCAAGCACTACGGCAAGATCGTGCTCACCCTGCCCCGCGCCTGGGACCCCGAGGGCACCGTCCTCGTCACCGGCGGCGCCGGAGTCCTCGGCGGCATCCTCACCCGCCACCTCGTCACCCGACACGGCATGCGCCACCTCGTCCTCACCGGCCGTCGGGGCCCCGACACCCCCGGCGCCGGCGAACTCGCCGCCGAGCTGCGGGAACTGGGAGCCGAGGTCACCCTCGCCGCCTGCGCCACGGGGTATTCGGATCCAGACCGGTCGTGCGGTACTCGGCCTGATGGTGGTCCCGCCCGACGCGGAACCCGGCCGGGTTGCTGCCCTGTGTGG
>NZ_JBEYXW010000087.1:0-7359 GCF_040645195.1 Saccharomonospora sp. NPDC046836 | reverse complement strand
GTGGTCCTGCGGCGGCTGCCCGGTCAACCGGGTGACCCGGCCGCCGGAGTGGCGCACCTCGATATGCGCGACGAACCGCCGGTCCCGCCCGAGGGTGCACCTTTCGTGTTACCGGATGCGGCGCCGCAGTCGGGCGCGAGCCGCCTTGGTGCTGCTGGTCTCAGTTCTGGTCTCAGTCGGGGCCTTCCGCTGCTCCGGCGGGGCGGGCAGGAAGGCGTCGCCCATGCGCGCCATGGCCGCCTTCGAGAGCGTGGAACGACCCTTCACGTAGCGCCGGGTCTGGCCGATCTGGGTGTGCCGCAGGATCTCCATGATGGTCGGCATGTCCACCCCGAGTTCGTTGAGGATGGTGCCGGCCGTGTGGCGGCTGCCGTCGTACAGGCGCCGGTCGCTGATCCCGGCCTCTTCGAGCAGTTCCTTGAACTCGGCCCAGTCGGCGCGCGGGTCGAGGGGGCGACCGTCCGCGCGGGTGAAGAGCGCGTCGTGCTCCTCCCATTGGTCGCCGGCCGCCTCCCGCGCCTCTGCCTGAGCCTCCCGGTGCGCGACCAGGTAGGGGATGAACTGCGGAGGGATCGGTACGGGGTTCCGGCTCTTCTTCGTCTTCGGGCGGGTGAAGACGAGGCCGCCGCCCTGTCGTTGGGGGCAGGCGCTTGCGTGGCGCGTGCAGTCCGGCTCGCAGGGCTTGGGGCAGCCCCTCTTGTAGGCCCCGTGCACGCCGCACTCAGCAGGGCAGCGCCCGAAGCGGTGGAGCCGGGCCCCGCAGGCGTGGGGGTCGGCGCACCCGTGGCGCCAGGTGAGCCGCTGAAGCTGCCACTGCGGGTGGAACAGCTCGGCGTCGAGGTCGACGTACTTCCACCGGAGTCCCAGCGTCTCGCCCTGGCGGAACCCCATGCCGACGCCGATGATCCAGCGCATGGAGGTCGGCCGCTTCGCCGCGGCGAGCAGGAACCGCTTCGCCTCGTCCAGAGTGAACGGGTTCGCTTCCGTCTCGTCCACCGTCGGAGGGTCGACTAGGCCGGCCACGTTGTGGGTGACGAGCTTCCGCCGGTGCGCGATCTTCAACGCCCGGGACAGGATGCGGTGGACCTTGAGCACGTGGGAGGGGGCGTGTCCGTCCCGCAGCATGTCCGCGTACATGCGCTCCAGGTGCTCGGGGGCCAGCTTGTCGAGGCGGTGGCGGCCGACGCCCGGGATGATGTCGTTGCGGGTCTTGGACCAGTAGTCGTCCAGCGAGCGAGGCTTGAGCTTGAGGCTCGCGATGGTTGTCAGGTACGTCGTCATCCACTGAGCGACCGTGGGCGTCCGGCCCGCCTTGGTCGCGTGCCCCGCGTCCCGCTGCTTCTCCAGCGCCTCCACCTTCCGGCGCACCTCGGGTTCGGTCCGCGCTCTGCGGTGTCGGCGGTCGGGGGACCCGTCGTTCTTCACTCCCATGGTCACCCGCCCGTGCCACCAGCCGTCGTTTCCGAGGTACACCGACGACTTCATGTTGGGGTTGCGTCCAGCCAAGATCGGTCCTCTCGTACGACGGAGCGGGCCGGGTGTGACACCCGGCCCGCTCCGTCTGCTGCTCTGCTCAGTGGTTGTGGGACTCGCGCTTGAGGAGTTCGACGTACTCCTCGATGTACTCGGTGGGGATGAGGCGGCGGCGGCCGACCTGGACGGTGCGAAGGCGTCCTCGGCGGATCTCCTCGTAGGCGGTGGAGCGCTTGAAGCCGAGGGTGGTGGCGGCGTCTTCGACGCGGAGGAGGCGGCGGGTGGGCGGCGGGGCGGTGGGTGTGCTCACGTGGTCCCTCTTCTTCCCTTGGGTCTGAGCGTCCGCTACATCCGCTACAGCCGCTACACCGCAGGTCAGGGGCCTGTTTTGTGTAGCGGATGTGCGGGATGTAGCGGATGGAAGCGGCTACATGGGCGGTGCGGGGCCGGTCAGGCGGGGGCGCCGGTGAGGCCACCGATGTGGCGGGAGCGATCCGCTACATCGGTGGGTGCCGCTACGGATTCGGTGGCGTTGACCTGGGGTGTAGCGGATGTAGCGGATGTAGCGGACTCCTGGGAAGGGGGCGGGCAGTAGCGGGCCCAGGCGTCGGTGAGGTCGGTGGCGTAGTAGCCCTTGGGGACGCCGCCGGTGGCGGTGCGGATGCTGCGGGGCTTGATGGGCTTGTTGTCGGTGGTGACGTACTCGCCGAGCATGCGGGCGAGGGTGCGGGGGGTGAGGGGGCGGCCGTCGAGGTCGGTCCAGGGGGAGTCTTCGAGGGCGAGGAGGAGTTCGAGGATGACGGCGGTGGGCATGCGGTCGGCGCCCTGGAAGACGCGGTCGCGCAGGTCGGTGAGGAGGCGGATGCCGAGGGAGGCTTCGTCGTCGTCGTGGGCGGCGGCGATGAGTTCGGTGCAGGCGGCGCGGGCGCGGTCGGGCCAGTCGCCGCCTGCGGCGTCGGCGATGGCGATGAGGGGTTCCCACACGTCGGCGGGGCGGTCGCTGACGCCGTCGGGCATGGCGGGCCAGGCGTTGGCGACGGTGTCGTAGACCTGTTCGGCCCAGGTGGCGAGTTCGTCGCGCAGGGCGTGGCCCTGCTTCTCGTGGACGCGCTGGCGGTAGGGCTCGACGCGCTCGTTGGGGGCGCGCTTGCGCATGCGGATGATGATGGAGCGGGTGGAGACGGTGTCGGGGAGGTGGCCGAGTCCGGCGAGGGCGACGGCGCAGTAGCTGGAGAAGGTCTGGGCGGTCTGGTTGGAGCCGTCGCCGATGCAGCGGATGGCACCGCCGATGCGGCGGTAGCCGGTGTTGAGGAAGCCGCGCAGGGCCTCGTTGTCGCCGGCGGCCGGGCCGAAGATGGTGTCGACCTCGTCGAAGAGGACGGTGGGGCGGCCCTCGGCGGCGTCGACCAGGCGGTAGAGGGCGTTGGCGGAGGCGGAGGCGGTGCTGACCGCGCGGGGGGTCAGGATCTCGATGATCTCCAGGGCGCGGGACTTGCCGGAGCCGGGTTCCGGGGAGAGGAACGCGATGCGGGGAGTGGTCTCGAAGGCTTCCACGAGGTGGGCGTGGGCGTCCCAGAGGGCGACGGCGACGTAGGCAGCCTCCCGGGGGAAGCGGTTGAAGCGGCGGTGGAACTTCTCGACTCGGTCGAGGAGTTCGGCGCCGTCGATGGGCGTCTTGGGCTGCTGGGTCATGCTGCGGTCCTCCCGGTCGAGGGGGCGGCGGGGTTGATGAGGGGGCAGTGGGTGCGGTGCTGGTCGTGGTCGGCGATCAGCGCGAGGGCTCGGCGGTGGCCGGCGGCGAAGAGGTCCCGGCCGCAGGCGCACAGGCTGTGGACGGTGGGGGTGGCGCCGCGCGGGGCGGTGATCGTGAGCCAGGCGACGGGGTGGCGGCCGTCGACCGGGCGCGGGTCAGGACAGTGAGCAGAACGGGCGCCCTCGGCGGCGTCTTTCGCCGCTGCCCTCGCCGTGGTGGCGGGGGCCGGTTCGGCGGGGTGGGGGCCGGTGGGGGTGCTGAGGCTTTTCAGGTGGGGGGTCATGCGGCGCTCCGGGGGCGTGCGGTGCGGATGGACCAGTCCAGGGCGCTGCGGATCGTCGCGGTCACCTCGGCCGGAGGCAGGCCGGCGGCCTCACCCGCTGCCTGAAAAGCCGTTTCGACGTGGGTGCGGTCGAGGTCGCCCCAGGCCACGAACCGGCCGACCGCCCGCACGCAGGCGAGCAGGGTGGCGTTGCGCGAACCCTCGGGCGCCTGCCGGGCCTTGGCGGTCTCCCGTTCGAGGACGACCGTGGCCAGGCGGCCACCGGCGCGGGGCAGGGCGACGACCGGGGCGACCGTGTCCGGGCGGGGGTGGGGTGGGGCGAGGCGTTCGAGGAGCCAGCCGGGCAGGGGCCGGATCAGGGCCGGGCCCTCCACTCGGTAGGCGCGGCCGTTGATGACGGAGCCGGGGGCGAGGACGTAGCCGCCGTGGGCCCGGGTGTCGATGAGCGGGCCGAGGGCCCCGGCGGTGTTCCGCAGGAGGGCACCGTCGGGGGCGGAGAAGTACAGGTGCGTACCCCCGGAGGCGGTCCGGACGGTGCGGGTGGTGGGGACGGGCTGTCCGGCGCGCTCGCAGAGCGCCGAGAAGTTCGCCGCGCCGTCAGGCGCGTCCGTCTTGCTCTTGGGCTTGTCCAGGTCGACCACGACCAGCCGGGCGGGCCCCGTGGCCAGGCCGATGTTCCAGTCCCCGGTCGCCCAGGCGGCGCGGATGCGGTCCGGGTCGGTGGTGGCCCGGCGCTCCCACGTGACGTGCCCGCCGGCGCAGGCGCCGGTACGGGGGCAGCGGGTCTCGGGGTGGAGGGCGGGGCGCTTGCCGTCGGGGCGGAGGGGGAAGACGGGCCAGCCGCGCTCGGCGGCGTCCAGGGCGGCGGTGAGGAGGGGGCTCATGCGGCGGCCTCCAGGCCGTTGGAGGGGGTGGGGATCTGGTTGATGACGCGTTGGCGCCAGGCGAGGGCGTAGTCGAGGCAGTTGGCGCAGTTCTTGTGGGTGTGGCCGGGCAGGGGCGGCCGGCGCCGGGCGTGGGAACTCCAGGCGAGGGAGTCGGCGGAGGCCATGAGGTGGCCGACGCGGGCGATGCCGAGGGTTTTGAAGCCGAAGCCGTGCAGGCGCAGGCCGTGTGCGGCGAGGGCGGTGACGATCTCGGCGCCCTCGCGGGTGGACTGGCGGCGGCAGACCGAGCCGAGACCGACGACAGGTTCGGCGGCGAGGTTGACCCCGGCGCGCTCGAAAAGCGCCAGGCAGCGTTCGTAGTCGGCGATGGTCTCGCCCTGAAGGACGGGGATGATCCGCAGGTCGGGGGCGAGGGAGCGCAGTTCGATGAAGTTCTGCACGGTGAGGCGCTGGTGTTCGGCGGTGCTCAGTCCGGTGCCGGCGAAGTGCTGGGGGCCGTAGGTGCCGCCTTCGCGGATCGCGCTTTCGCACATCCAGTCCTGCTGGGCGGCCCAGTCGTAGGGGCCGACGTGTTCCCAGATGCGCCGCAGGTCGTCCACGTACTGGCGGGGGGTGCGCGTCCAGCGGCCGTACTTCTGGAGCTCCGAGAAGCCGCCGGAGTCGACGGCGTACGGTCCGAGCGCCTGGGGCAGCGCGCGGGCGACCGCAAAGTGCTCGGACTTCAGGAACAGCGGCCTGTCGGTGAGGCGGACCCAGTGGCGCTTGTGGGTGGTCAGGTAGAACCGCATCGGCTCGCGCTGGGCGGGAACTCCTGAGGGGGTCTCTCGCCGGATGGGGGTGGGTTGGGTCATGCTGGTGGAACCTCCGTTTTCGGTGGGTGTGAGGGCGGCCCGGTCATTGGCGTGAGTGGGGCCGCCCTCGGTCTTGGCGGACGTAAGCGGAATGGGTAGGTGGCGCGGTTTAGGGAGGCAGTGCGGGGGTGCGCGGGGTGCTCTGCGGAGGGGGTTTCGGCAGGTGGGAGGCGGGTGCCTCCCTGCCTCCCTGGTTGATCATTTCCGCAGGTCAGGTCCAGGGAGGCGGGTCAGGGAGGCGGTGAGGGAGTTCTCCCTGCCTCCCTGGACCGTGGTGGGTTGGCTCCCTGTCATCCGGTGGCGGAAGCGGAATCAGTTCCGTCGCGGTTGGTGAGGGCGTGGGTGACGCGGTCGCGGGAGACGACCATGACGCCGTCGGACTTGTAGGGCTCGGCGCCGGCGTGGTCGAGGACGCGCTTGAGGTCGATGAACGACCAGTCGCCGTAGGCGCCGGGGTTGAGCGTGGCGAGGCGGGCGAGGACGTCCTTGGTCCGCACGCGCGCCTCGGTGCCCAGGACGTGGGCGATGTCGGCGAGCGGGTCGGTGTCCTGGTCGCGGTCGGCGGTGGTGCGGGTGGTGACACCGTTCCGCAGGGCCTTGGCCCGGTCGGCGATCTCGGTGGCGGTGGCCGTGTCGATGAAGTGGGTGCGCACGGTGATGGATGCCTGTCCGGCGGGGATGTCGATGCCGTCGGAGGCGACGACGAGGGTGCCCTTGTCCAGGCCCTGGCGCAGCAGGTGCGGGGCGGCGCCACCGTCGACGGCCTTGTCGCCAAGCGCCATGCGGGCCTGCGACTCGGTGCCGACGACCAGGGAGGCGCGGGTGTGGGCGCCCTCGCGGACCAGCTTGGGAAGGTTTTGGTCGGTGGGGTCCTGGGTGCCCTGCCAGAGCATGACGTTCACGGCCCGGCCCTGGTTCTGGATCTTGCGGGCGGCCATGAAGTAGCGGCTGGTGGCCTTGGTGCCGCCGTAGGGCCGCTTGTCGTCGCCGACGGCGGGGCACATGAACGCGACCTGCGCTTCGTCCACCAGCAGCACCAGCGGGTGATGGCTGGTGCCGGTGGGGGCGGTGAGGCGGCGTTCCATCTCGGCGACCCCGTCTTCGAGCATGGTGGTCGCGTCGATCACGTCCTCGTCGGTGGGGCCCTGGATGAGGAGGGTGGCCAGGCCGTCGAACATGGCCCAGTCGCCGGCGCCCTTGAGGTCGGCGATGCGGAACTCGACGGTGGGGTCGAGGGCGAGCCACAGGGCCAGGGCGCGGACGGCGGCGGTCTTGCCCTGGTTGGACAGGCCGGTGACCAGCATGTGGCGCTGGAAGAGGCTCAGGGCGGCGGCGTCCCCGCGCAGGTCCTGGCCCCAGGGGGCGCGGCCGTTGGCGTAGGAGGCGCGCAGGTCGCCGTCGATGGCGAGGGGGGAGGGGCCGATCGGCTCGTCCAGCGCACCGGAGTCGGCGATCCAGAGCCGGACGGTGCGTGCGGCCTCGGGGAGGGTGATGAACACTTCGTGCTCGTGGCGGGCGAGGTTCTCGGCGAGCTTGCGGCGCTTGCCCTGCACCTCGTTGGTCGACACCCCGGAGGGGAGGGTGACGTCGACTTCGACGCCGCATCCGGCGATGCGGATGGGTCCGAGCATGGCGGCGCCGGCGTCGCCCATCTCCTTGATGGCCTTGCGCAGGGCGGGCACGCCGAGGTCGCGCAGGGCGGTGACGACGATGGAGGGGGTGATGGGGGCGCCGCCGGTGTCGCGCTGGCTGGTGGGCAGGGCCCACTGCGGGGCGGCCTGCTGGTGGCGGCCCACGCCCCACAGAGCGAGCAGGCCCAGCCAGGGGGCGAGGGTGACCAGCGGGCCCCAGACCACGGAGACGATGACGACGATCCACCGGACCAGCTCGACCAGGGCCAGGGTGGGGGTGGCGATGTCGGCGAAGTTCTCGTTGGCGACCGCGAGGATGATGCCGAGCAGCAGCAGCCCGCCCCCCATCACGCCGACGCCGGCGGCGGCGCCCTTGGCGACCCGTTGCGGGGCCGAGAGCAGTTCCATGCGGCGCTGGTGGCGGGCGGCGCGGAAGGCACGGCCGCGCTCCTCCCACTCCCGGGCCAGCTCGTGGTTCCCC
>NZ_JBEYXW010000086.1:0-7505 GCF_040645195.1 Saccharomonospora sp. NPDC046836 | reverse complement strand
CTGCCCGTTCGTCCCCACGAACACCCCGCCCGCAGCCCCCTTCAACGACCGCGGATCAACACCCGAACGCTCCAACGCCTCCCACGACACCTCCAGCAACAACCGCTGCTGCGGATCCATCACCAACGCCTCACGCGGCGAAACACCGAAGAACGCCGCATCAAAACCCGCCACATCATCCAAAAACCCACCCGCGCGCGCATAACTCGTTCCCACCCGGTCCGGATCTCCGTCGAACAATCCGGCCAGGTCCCAGCCGCGATCCCCCGGGAAGTCATCGATCACGTCCACACCACCCGAGACCACATCCCACAACGCTTCCGGAGACTCCACGCCCCCCGGAAAGCGGCAGCCCATTCCCACGATCGCGATCGGCTCGCTGTGCTGCTGCTCGATCTGCTGCAACCGGTCTTTCGTTTCGCGCAGTTCCTCTGTCACTCGCTTGAGGTAGTAACGGAGTTTCTCGTCGCTCATGATGCGGTTCCTCCGCGATAGGGCGAATGTGAGGGTGGATCAGGAGATGCCGAATTCCTTGCCGATGAGCCCGAAGAGTTCGTCGTCGGACGCGCCGTCCAGGTCGGTTCCCCCGCCCGTCGCGACGGTCTCGGCACCGGTGGCACGCCAGTGCGCGATGAGCGCCTGAAGGCGTTCGGTGATCTGTTCCCGCACCTTCGGTCCGGGTGCGGCGGACCTCAGCACCTGCTCCAGGCTGCCCACTTGGGCGAGCAGCGCATCGGCCGCGGGCCCTGTCCCGCCCTCGGGGTGGGCGGTTTCCTCGGCGTCCAGGGCGGTGTCGAGGTGGCGGGCCAGGGCCACGGGAGTCGGGTGGTCGAAGAGCAGAGTCGCGGACAGGCTCAGTCCGGTCAGCGCACGCATACGGTTGCGCAGTCGCACGGCGGTCAGCGAGTCGACCCCGATGTCCAGGAAGCCGCCGGTCGGGCGTACTTGGTCCAGACCCTGACGGCCCAGCGCGGCAGCGGTCTCCTTGCGGACCAGGTCCAGCAGGATGCGCTCCCGTTCGGCGGCGGGGACCGCGAGCAGCCGGCGGCGCAGCGCTGTCGCGGCTGCGTCCAGGGGTGACTCAGCCGCGGGCTCCGCGGCTTGCGGCCCCGCGGTGCGAGCGGACGTGACCTCGCCGAACAGCGGCTTGTGCCACTCCGCCGTCTCCTGTCCGAGGAACCGGTCCCAGTCGACGTCGGCGTACACGAACCCGGCGTCCTCACTGGCCGCCGCCGCCGCGAATCCGGCCAGGGCGGTGTCGGCGGGCATGGCGCTCACGCCGCGCCGGGCGAGCCCGTCGGCGATCTCGCCTTCCGCCATGCCGGCTCCGGCCCACGGGCCCCAGGCGATCGACGTGGCCGCGAGACCCTGGGCCCGGCGGCGCTGGGCGAGGGCGTCGAGAACGGCGTTGGCGGCGGCGTAGTTGGCCTGGCCCGGGTTGCCCACGGCCCCGGCGACCGAGGAGAACATGATGAACGCCTCCAGGTTGCTGTCCCGGGTGAGTTCGTGCAGGTGAACGGCGGCGTCCGCCTTGGGCCGCAGAACGGTCGCGAGGCGCTCGGGAGTCAGCGCGTCGACGACGCCGTCGTCCACGACTCCCGCGGTGTGGACGACCGCGGTCAGCGGTGGCCCGCCCGGCAGCGTCGCCAGCAGGCGCTGCACCGCGGTGCGGTCGGAGACGTCGCATGTCGCGATGGTCACCGCGGCGCCGGCGGCTTCCAGCTCCTCCCGCAGCCGGCCGGCGCCGGCGGCCCGCTCCCCGCGGCGGCCGGCCAGGACGAGGTGCTCGGCTCCCGCCGCCGCCAGCCAGCGGGCGACATGGGCGCCGAGCGCGCCGGTTCCGCCGGTGACGAGCACCGTCCCCCGCGGCTGCCAGGAGCTCGCGCCCGCGGTGCCGTCCGGTCCCGGGGCGTGGTCCGGCGCGGTCCGGGCCAGCCGCCGTACGAAGGCGCCGCCGGGGCGTAGCGCGATCTGGTCCTCTCCGGTGTCGTCCGCGAGGACGGAGCACAGGAGGTCGGTGTCCTGCGGGGTGCCCCACGCGGGGGTCGCGGTGTCCGCGGGGATGTCGACGAGTCCGCCCCAGCGTTCGGGGTGTTCGACGGCCACCACCCGGCCGAGCCCCCACACGGCGGCCTGCGCGGGTTGCACCGTGCGGTCGTCGCAGCCGTTCGCCGTGTCGGCTGTGGAGACCGCCCCGCGCGTCACGTTCCACACCGGTGCCTCGACGCCCGCGTCCCCCAGAGCCTGTGCGAGTGCCAGCGTCATGCTGAGGCCGGACGGGGGCCCGGCGCAGCTCCACGCGGTCTCGGTGTCCGCGCCCGCCTCTCCCTCAGCGTCCGGGGCTGTGCCGGGTACGGGCAGGAGGGAGAGGACGCCGCTCGCCGTGCCGCCGCCGGCGGCCGCGATCTCGGCCGCCGTCCGGCGAAGCCGCTCGGCGATGGTGGACCGGTCCGCCGTTTTCGGATCGACGAGGAGGGGGTGGACGTCGGCGCCGCGGCTGCGCAGACCCGTGAGGCAGGCGTGCGCGAGCGCGCTGTCCGCCTGGCCCGCCGGAACGGCGATGATCCAGTGTCCTCGCAGGACCGGCAGTCCCAGGGCCGTCCACGGGCGCCATCGCTCGGCGTAGCGCATGCCCTGCGTGCCGCGGCGTTCGGTGGATGCGTGTGCCGCGCCGGCCGGCGGGGCGGCCGTCTGGTTGCCTTCCAGCCAGTACCGCTGCCGCTGGAAGGCGTAGGTGGGCAGGTCGACGGTCCGGGCGCCGGTTCCGGCGGAGACCGCGCGCCAGTCCGGTCCCGCACCGTGGACGTGCAGGGTGGCCAGGGCGTCGAGCACGGCGCCGTCCTCGGGCCTGGCGGAGTGCGCGGCAGCGGTGATCACAGCGGTCGGCTCCGTCCGGGCCGACGGCCGTTCGTCCTGGTCCTGCCGTCCGTCTCGTTCGTCGAGGCAGTCCTGGGCCAGCGCCGCCAGCGCACCGCCGGGGCCCACCTCGACGAACGTGTTCACGCCGAGGGCGGCCAACTTTCCCACGCCGTCATGGAAGCGCACCGCCTCCCGGACGTGGCGCACCCAGTACTCGGCCGTGGCGATCTCCTCGGCGGCCACCACCTCACCGGTCAGGTTCGACACCAGCGGGATCCGCGGAGCCCGGTAGGTCAGAGTCCGGGCCAGCGAGCGGAAGCGAGCCAGCATCCCGTCCATGTGCGGCGAGTGGAAGGCGTGGCCGACGGGCAGCCGCTTGGTCTTGCGTCCTCGCGCCGCCCAGTGGCCTGCGATCTCCAGGACCACGTCCTCGTCACCCGAGACGACGACGGAACGCGGCCCGTTCACAGCGGCTACGGCGACCCGGCTCTCCCGGTCGGCGGTCAGAGAGGTGATCTCCTCCTCGGATGCCTGGACCGCCGCCATCGCGCCGCCCGCGGGAAGTTCCTGCATCAGCCTGCCGCGCTCGGCCACCAGTGTGCAGGCGTCGGGGAGCGAGAGCACTCCGGAGACGTGGGCCGCGGCCAGTTCCCCGATCGAGTGCCCGAGCAGGAAGTCCGGTGTGACGCCCCAGCTCTCCAGGAGCCGGAACATCGCGACCTCGAAGGCGAACAGGGCGGGCTGGGTGTACTCCGTGCGGTCCAGGAGCAGGGCTTGTGCGGTGCCCGGTCCGGCGAACAGGACGTCCCGCAGAGGGGTTTCGGTGTGCAGGTCGAAGTGCGCGCACACCGTGTCGAGTTGGCCGGCGAAGACCGGGTACGCCCCGTGCAGCCGCCGTCCCATGCCCGGCCGCTGGCTGCCCTGCCCGGTGAACAGGAAGGCGGTCCTGCGCTCGGCGTCGGCGATCCCGTACGTGATGCCGGGCGAGGCGTTTCCTGCGGCGACGGCGGCCAGGGCGTCCCGTATCCCCTCGCCGTCCCCGGCCGACAGCACCGCGCGGTGGTCGAGCGCGGCGCGCGTGACGGCGAGCGAGTGGGCGACGTCGCGGGTGGCGAGCGGCGGTCCTGAGTCGAGGTGGGTCCACAGGGCGGCGGCCTGGGCGCGCAGCGCCGCCGGGGACTTCGCCGAGAGCATGACGGGCAGCGCGGCCCCTCCTGCCTGGGCGTCGACGCCGTCCGTGGCAGCGGTCTCGTCGGGGGCGTCCACGGGTGCCTCTTCGAGGATGACGTGGGCGTTGGTGCCGCTCATGCCGAACGAGGACACGGCGGCTCGCCGCGGTCTGCCGCCGGTGGCGGGCCACTCGCGGGACTCGGTCAGCAGTTCCACGGAGCCGGTCGTCCAGTCGACATGGGGGGAGCGCTCGGCGGCGTGCAGCGTCCTGGGCAGCAGGGAGTGCCGCAGGGCCATCACCATCTTGATCACGCCACCGATGCCGGAGGCCGCCTGCGCGTGACCGACGTTGGACTTGAGGGAGCCGAGCCAGAGCGGCCGGTCCTCTGGCCTGCCCTGGCCGTAGGTGGCCAGCAGGGCCTGCGCCTCGATCGGATCACCGAGCGTGGTGCCCGTTCCGTGCGCCTCCACCGCGTCGACGTCGGCGGCCGTCAGGTCGGCGTTGACGAGTGCCTGTCGGATCACCCGTTCCTGGGCGGTGCCGTTGGGGGCGGTCAGCCCGTTGCTTGCGCCGTCCTGATTGGTCGCCGAGCCGCGCAGTACGGCCAGCACCGGATGGCCGTTGCGGCGGGCCTCCGACAGGCGTTCGAGCACGACGATTCCGGCGCCCTCGGCCCAGCCCGTGCCGTCCGCGTCGGCCGAGAACGCCTTGCAGCGGCCGTCCGGCGCGAGACCGCGCTGACGGCTGAACTCCACGAACGCGAGAGGGCTCGCCATCACCGTGACGCCGCCCGCCAGCGCCAGCGAGCACTCGCCGCTGCGCAGCGCCTGCGCCGCCAGGTGCAGAGCCACCAGCGACGACGAGCACGCCGTGTCGACGGTCACGGCGGGGCCTTCGAGCCCGAGGGTGTAGGCGATCCGGCCGGACACCACGCTCGTGGCGTTGCCGGTCAGGATCCGTCCCTCGAGCTCCTGCGGCAGGGCGGACAGCCGCGGCGCGTAGTCCTGCGCCATGGCGCCCGCGAAGACTCCGGTCGGTGTGCTCTGCAGCGAGTGCGGATCGATGCCCGCCCGCTCCAGCGCCTCCCAGGAGCTCTCGAGCAGCAACCGCTGCTGGGGGTCCATCGCCAGCGCCTCGGCGCCCGAGATCCCGAAGAACGCCGCGTCGAACTCCGCCGCGTCCCGCAGGAATCCGCCCTGCCGGGTGAAGCTCGTTCCCGTCCGCCCATGGTCCTGGTCCTGGTCCTGGTCGAACAGGGTGTCCAGGTTCCAGCCACGGTCCGCCGGGAAATCGCCGATCACGTCCCGCCCGTCGGCGACCAGCCGCCACAGGTCGTCGGCGGAGCGCACGTCCCCGGGGAAGCGGCAGCTCATGCCGACGATCGCCAGCGGTTCTGCGGCTGAACCGTCCGGTGCGGACGGCGCCGGTGCGGACGCCTCCGTCCCGTCGGCCGCGTCCGTCATCAGTTCGGCCCGCAGGAAATCCGCGAACGCGGCCGGAGTGGGGTGATCGAACACAGCTGTGGCGGGCAGCCGGAGCCCGGTCGCCGTGCTGATGCGGTTGCGCAGTTCCAGGGCGTGTACGGACTCCATGCCCGCCTCCTGGAATCGGCGCGCGGCCTCGACCTCGTCGGCATCCTCGAACTTCAGGACGGCGGCGGCCTGTTCTCGCACCAGAGCACGCAGCAGACGCCGCTGCTCGGCCTCGCTCTGCCCGCGCAGCCGGCGGACCCACGGCGCCGTGTCCCGCGCCTGTGTCTCCTCGCCCACCGGCAGGCCCATGTCCGTACGCCGGCTCCTTGCGGCCTCGTCGGGCCGCGCACCGCCGTCGGTCTGCGTGTCCGGTTCCGTGAAGAGGGCGGCGGGCAGCGCCGCGCCGTGCGTCGTCCCGCCGAATTCCCCGACGAGCAGGTGCGCTCCCGGCTGCCGGCCGGCCACAGCCTGCCGCACGGCCTCGGCCTGGACGCCCTCCGGCAGCCGGGCGGACTCCGTCCGCGGGGTCCAGGCGAGCGACAGGGCGGGCAGCCCGCTCTGGGCACGCTGCCCGACCAGTACCGACAGGAGGGCGTGAGTGACGGCCTGGGCGGTGTGCCCGGTGCGTCCAAGGGCTCCCTCGGCGCAGGAGAGGAGAACGAAGTCGTCGAGCGCGCGGTCCTTCGTGCACACGTGGAGGTGGAAGGCCTCCCGCCGGATGGCCTCGGGTGATGTCGCCCCGTCGGCGGCCACGTACACCACGGCCCGCAGCGGGTGACGTTCCGAGCCGGCCGCGTCGTCCATGAGCCGGGCGGTGGCCTCGGGCTCGCCGAGTTCGACCGGCCGGACGGCCAACTCGACCTCCGGGGAGCCGGTTCGCAGCTCCGCACGGAGTTCGGCGGTCCCGTCGCCCGGCGTCCCGAGGCCGGGCCCGGCCAGGACGATCCGCCCGGCGCCCGCTTCGACGATCCAGCGCACGATCTGCGGATCCGGCAGTGGGCCCGACGTGGCGACGACCGTCGTACCGCCGTTCCACCGCGATCCCGCGGCGGCGTTCTCGGTCCGGTCGCTCGTGGGGCATCGCACCAGGCGCCGGGCGAACACTCCCGAGGCGCGCAGGGCGATCTCGCTGCCCGTGGCGTGGCCGCCCGACACGGCCCCGCAGATCCTGCGCAGGGTACGTTCGTCGACGACCTCCGGCAGATCGATGGCGCCCCAAGGGGCGCGGCCCTCGTGGCGCGCGGAGCGGACCTGCGCCAGCATGGCCGCCTGCGCGTCGTCCTGGACACGGTCGGCACGCCGCACGGACAGCGCGCCGCGGGTGACGTACCAGAGCGGAACGTCGAGGGACCGGGCGTGGAGGGCGCGTGGCAGCGCGAGGGCCAGTGCGGTCGCCGGCTCGCCGCCGCCGGAATCCGCAGTGATCAGGGACAGCACCCCGGCCAGGGACCGGTCCGCAGCGTGGTCCTGCTTCAGCGCCTGCGCGATCCGCAGTCCCAGACGCTCGTCGTGGACGTCCTCCGTGGACACATCGAGTACGACGGCCTCGGCCCCGCCGGCCGCGAGAGCGTCCCGCAGTTGTCCGACGAGTTGCTGGTGGGCGGCCGTACGCTCCTGTGGCGCGACTACGAGCCACATGCCTGACAGGCGCGCCCGGGACGGGCCGGTCAGTGGCCGCCAGACGAACTGGTAACGGCAGGCATCGACGGCCGCCTGCTTGCGTCGCTCGCGACGCCAGGGAGACAGGACGGACAGCACGGTTCCCAGGGAGTCCGGGTCTGCCGTGCCCCGCACGTCGAGCGAGGCCGCGAGGCCTGCCAGGTCCTCCTGCTCCACGGCGCTCCAGAACCGTCCGTCGACGGGATCGGCCTCGGCCGTGCCGGGGGCGTGGGAGACCGGCGCGTCCAGCCAGTAGCGTCGGCGTTGGAAGGCGTAGGTGGGCAGGTCCAGCGGGGTGTCCGGGACGCCGGTGACCGCACTCCAGTCGACGGCCGCTCCCCGTA
>NZ_JBEYXW010000085.1:0-7608 GCF_040645195.1 Saccharomonospora sp. NPDC046836 | reverse complement strand
CATGGCGAAGCCGAGCAGGCCGATCGCGAACAGCAGCAGGAGATCCAGCACCTCACCGGCCGCGGCGTAGGCACCGACGCTGGCGAAGAACAGGAGATAGAGGAGCGCGTCAGCGCGCAGCATCTCGACCGCGTGAGTGGCGATGGCGGCCTGGTCGGTTGAGCGGAGTGGTGGTGGGAAGGCGATGGCGTCGGCCGTGCCAGTCGTCGATCTGCTCGAAACCGGCGTGCCGGATGAGTTGAACGGAGAGGTCATCGGCGGCGCCCTTGGCTACGACGCTGCCGCTGAACTCGGACGTGATGGTGATCGGAGTAGGCAAGGAAGTCTCCAGAGCTGGGAGGACGGAGGATTCGCAGGAAGCGGGGCACCTGGTAGAGGGTCCGGCGCATCCGGAGTTTGGCCCGGCCGCGGATCGCCGGTAGAAGCCGCAGGCGTCCGGCCCCGCGGGGGCATCGGCAGAAACCGGGGCGTCCCGCCGCAGCGGGACGCCCGGTCGGTCAGAAAAAGGGGTTCTCGGTCGACCGGTCGGTCCCGGTGGAGGCCTGGAGCAGCTCGGTGAGGTCCTCCGGCCGGGAGGAGCGCTGGTCGATCCACCGCCCGGCGCGGGTGACCGTGCTCCCGACACCAGCACCGCTGCCCCAGCAGCGCGAATGACACAGAAAGAGGGCTCGGGGCCCGTTCGTGAGACGTCGTGGCACATCCATCGGTGCGTGGGACACAAGCATTCTCGCTGGCACGGCCAGCGCCTTCTCGGCAGGTGGTGTCCGTGCCGCCATTCGACCTACCCAGCGGGCGCGGGTGAGGCGCAACTGATGTGGTGAAAGAGCAGGCGGTCGGGTACCCGCCTCGTACCAGATCGCCGACCACCGGAAGGCAGTGGGATGTCGAGCAGCGTGAGTGCGGAGCGGCGGGGCGCGATGGCGGGTGAGGGGCCTCGGAGTCTTCGGTTGCCGGGGATCGTCCTCGGTGTGGGCCTGGGTGGCTTCGTGGACGGGATCCTGCTGCATCAGCTGTTGCAGTGGCATCACATGCTGACCAGTACCAATGACGACCGGATCGGGGTGAAGTACTACCCGGCGAACACTGTGTCGGGTCTGGAGATGAACACGGTGTGGGACGGGATCTTCCATGCGGTCTGCTGGGTGGCGGTTCTCGCCGGTCTGGCGGTCTTGTACGCGCGGGTGACGCGCCACCGGCGCCGGGTGTGGACGTCTGCGGCGTTGTGGGGCTGGATCCTGGTGGGCTGGGGCCTGTTCAACCTCGTCGAGGGCGTCCTCGACCACCACATCCTGGGGATCCACCACGTCTACGCCGGTGACCAGCAGATCTGGTGGGACCTGGGGTTCCTGCTGCTGGGCGCCCTGCTGGTCGCGGTGGGCTGGCTGATCCAGCGCCGGGCCAAGCCCTTCGACCCGGAAGGTGACGGGCCGGTACGGGAAGCGCGGCGCGCATGACGGGCCACCCTGCCCATCATCAGGAGTCCGGCGGCCTGCCGCTGGATGTTCTGCTGCCGGCGGTGTTCGTCGTGCTGCTGGCCGGCGGTTACGTGCTGCTGGCGGCCCGCGCGCGCAGGCGCAATCCGCAGGCCGGGTGGAGCCGGTGGCGCACCGGATGGTTCCTGGCCGGGTGCGCGCTGCTGGCGGCCGGTCTGCTGCCGCCGATCGCGCCGTGGGCGCACGGTGACTTCCGCGGCCACATGCTCCAGCACCTGCTGATCGGCATGTACGCGCCGCTGGGGCTGGTGCTGGGAGCGCCCGTCACGCTGCTGCTGCGGAACCTGTCCGCCGGCAAGGGGCGGCGTCTGACCGGCCTGGTGCAGAGCCGGCCGGTGCACGTGCTGGCCAACCCGGTCACCGCGCTGATGCTCAGCGTCGGCACGCTGGGGCTGCTGTACTTCACGCCGCTGTACAACACGATGTCGGCGAACGTGGGGCTGCACTGGCTGCTGCATGTCCACTTCCTGCTCGCCGGGTGTCTGTTCGCCTACGTCATCGCCGGGCCCGGCCCGGCCCCCGCCCGGCCCAGTGTTCCGGTGCGGCTGGTGGTGCTGGGCGTGGCGATCGCCGCACACGCGGTGATCTCCCAGCTCATGTACGGCGGGTTCGGCATCAACATCCACGCCCCTGTCGACCAGGTCCAGGGCGGCGCCCAGATCATGTACTACGGCGGTGACATCGCCGAGCTGCTCCTGGCCGTCGCACTGGTAGCGGCCTGGCGCCCGCAGGCCGCCACCCGGCGGGCCCCGCGTCCCCAGCGCCGACCGGAGGCGCGGCCCGCGGTGCCGTAGGCCGCTCATCTCTGATCGGCGGCTTTATGTGCTTGGTGCTATTCCTTGCCGCCGGTGAGCGCGGACAGGGCGGCGTCCAGGCGTCGGGTGGCTTCCTCGGCGACGGGCTTGAGGGCGTCCTGGCCGGTCAGGGTGACCATGGTGTTGGGGTCGAGGGCCTGGACGGCGATGCGGTCGCCGTCGGTGCGGACGACGACGTTGCACGGCAGCAGCAGGCCGATGGAGCGGTCCGCCTCGATGGCCCGGTGGGCCAGGGGCGGGTTGCAGGCGCCGAGGATCAGGTAGTCCTCCATCTCGTGGCCCAGCTTCTCCTTCAACGTGGCCCGCACGTCGATCTCGGTGAGGATCCCGAAGCCCTGCTCGGCCAGTGCTTCGCGTACGGCGGTCACGGTCTGTGCGAAGTCGCTGTCCACGTGCACGGTGCGGCTGTGGGTCATGGCCGTTCTCCTTCTTCGTCGTCCGATATGTCCGATGTCGGGCGGGTACCCGATCGGGGAGGCCCCCGACCTGGAATATACCCCCGGGGGTACGGGTGTTACGGTGGAAACAGATACCCCCCCGGGTAATTTCCATGCGAAAGGAGTATCCGCGTGTTCTTCGTTGACACCATCGAGCTGGAAGGTCTCGGCAACCGCAGCTACCTGGCCGGCGGTGAGAGCGCCGCGGTGGCGGTGGACCCGCCGCGCGACATCGACCAGGTCCTGGCGGCAGCCGCCCGGCGCGGGGTGCGGATCTCCCATGTGGTGGAGACCCACGTCCACAACGACTACGTCACCGGCGGCCTGGAACTCGCCCGGATCACCGGCGCCCGCTACCTCGTACCGGCCGGCGCGAACGTCGCCTTCGCCCGCGTGCCCGTGGCCGACGGCGACCGTGTGGACATCGACCCCGGCAGCGGGGTGACGCTGACCGCGATCGCGACGCCGGGCCACACCCCGCACCACACCTCCTACGCGCTGCGCGAGGCGGGACGTGCGGTGGTTGTCTTCACCGGCGGGTCGCTGCTGATCGGCACCGTGGGCCGCCCGGACCTGGTCGAGCCGCGGCTGACCGAGGAACTGGCCCGCGCCCAGCACGCCTCCGCCCACCGCCTGGCATCCGGCCTGCCCGACGAGACCGCGGTGCTGCCCACCCACGGCTTCGGCAGCTTCTGCTCCTCGGCCCAGTCCGAGGGGGAGGAGACCACCATCGGCAAGGAGAAGAGCGCGAACACCGCGCTCACCGTCGACGTGGACACCTTCGTCGCCGACCTGCTGGCAGGGCTGGAAGACGTGCCCGCCTACTACGCGCACATGGCCCCGGCCAACGCCGATGGCCCCGCACCGCTCGACCTGACCCCGCCCGCCCTCGCGGACGCCCACGAGATCACAGCCCGGCTTGCGGCCGGCGAGTGGGTCGTTGACCTGCGCAACCGCGTCGCGTTCGCCGAGGGACACGTGGCCGGGTCGTTCAACTTCGAGGGCGACGGCAAGATCGCCACCTACCTCGCCTGGATGATCCCCTGGGGCAAACCGGTCACCCTGCTCGCCGAATCCGCCGAGCAGCTCGCCGGCGCCCAGCGCGAGCTGGTGCGGGTGGGCATCGACCGCCCGGCCGCCGCCGCCACCGGCGCCCCCGCCGACTGGCTGCCCGCCGGACAGACCCCCGCCTCCTTCCCCCGCTCGACCTTCGCCGGACTCGCCGACCACGGCAGCGACGACAACGTGGTGGTTCTGGATGTGCGCCGTGACTCCGAGCGGGCGAACGGCTGGATCGAAGGATCGGTGCACATCCCCATTCACGAGCTCCACGGCCGCCTCGCGGAGGTCCCGCCGGGGACGGTGTGGGTGCACTGCGCCGGAGGCATGCGGGCCGCGATCGCAGCCTCCCTGCTGGACGCCGCCGGCCGCGACGTCGTCGCCGTCGACGACGGCTTCGACGCCGCCACCGACGCCGGCCTGCCCCTGACCACAGGCTGACACCCAGCTCCCAGCACAGCACGAAAAGGAGAGGGGAGAACTCGATGTTCCTCTTCCGCCGCAGCCACCCCCGCGTCAGCGTGGACCAGGCCCACAGCCGCACCAACGGCGACATCCCGGACGCCGTTCTGCTCGACGTCCGCGAGAAGCCCGAGTGGAAGGCGGGCCACGCCCCCGGCGCCGTCCACGTCCCCCTGTCGAAATTCGTCGCCGGCACCGACCTGCCGGCCGAAGCCTCCGGCCGGCCGCTCGTGGTGATCTGCCGCAGCGGACACCGCTCCCAGCAGGCCGCGAAACTCCTCAACCAGCGCGGAGCGCAGGCGGTCGACGTCAAGGGCGGCATGAACGCGTGGGCCGCCGCCGGACACCCCGTCCTCGACGAACGCGGGAACAACGGCCAGATAGTGTGAGTGCCCTCGTTCTCGCCCTCACCGCCGGGGCCGTCGTCGGCCTCGCCCTCGGAGCCCTGGGCGGCGGCGGCAGCGTCCTGGCCGTGCCCGCCCTGATCTACCTGCTCGGCTTCAGCCCGTCCGCGGCCACCACCGCCAGCCTGATCATCGTGGCCGCCACCTCCGCCACCGCCCTGTACGCCCACGCACGCGACGGCCACGTCGCCTGGAAAGCCGGATCACTGTTCGCCGCCGCCGGCATCATCCCCGCCTACCTCGCGGGAGCAGCCGCCGGCCGCGTGCCGGAAACGGCGCTGACCGTCGCGTTCGCGGTGATCGCGGCACTGGCAGCGGTACGGATGTTCCGCCCGTCCTCATCGAGGCCGCCGGAGCGGATACGGACCGGCAAGGCAGCCGGGTCAGGCGCCGGACTCGGCGCGGTGACCGGCTTCCTCGGCGTCGGCGGCGGCTTCCTCGCCGTCCCCGCCCTGGTGAGCGTCCTCGGCCTGACCATGCGCCGCGCGGTGGGCACCAGCCTGCTCGTCATCACCGTCAACTCACTCGCCGCCCTGGTCGCCCGCACCGGGACCGGCGGCGGCCTCGACTGGGCACTGATCGGACCGTTCACCGGAGCGGCCATCCTCGGCGCCTGGGACGGCAAACGCCTCAGCACCAAGGTCTCCGGCAACAGCCTGCAAAAGGTCTTCGCCGCGGTTCTCCTGGCGGTGGCCGTGTTCATGCTGATCGACGTGATCGCATGAACAGCCCAGCCACCGCGGCCCGGCTCAGGCCAGGGACAGGAACAGCTTCTCCAGCCTCGCCCGCATCTCATCGCGGTCACCGGCCGCCTGACCGCCCTCGGCCATGCAGTGCTGCAGCCCGGTCGCGATGATCGCGAACCCGGCCCGGTCCAGCGCACGGGAGACCGCGGCGAGCTGCGTGATCACATCCTCGCAGTCCCGGCCCTCCTCGATCATCCTGATGATCCCCGCGATCTGGCCCTGAGCCCGCCGCAGCCGGTTCAGCACCGACTTCAGCTCGTCGGCCGCCATCTCAAGCTCCACCGTCCACCTCCACAAAATCTGATACCCCTAGGGGTATCATACCGGGTCCGGACACCGGCCCCCGGAACAGCACGGAAGGAACACCCCGCACATGACCACCCCCACCGCCCTCATCCCCGCCCAAGCCGCCGCCCGCCTTGACGACTACACGGTCATCGACGTGCGCACCCCCGGCGAATACGCCTCCGGCCACCTCCCCGGCGCCCACAACATCCCCCTCGACCACCTCCACACCGCCCTGCCCGCCCTCAAGGCCGCAGCCTCCCGCAGCAACCTCCTCATGGTCTGCGCCTCCGGCAACCGCTCCACCACCGCCTGCACTGAACTCGCCGCAGCCGACATCCCCGCCACCACCCTCACCGGCGGCACCACCGCATGGGCCGGAGAAGGCCACACCCTCCAGCGTCCCGAGAACAGCCGGGCCGTCTGGCCCATGGAGCGTCAGGTCCGCCTCGCCGCCGGCACCCTCGTCCTCCTCGGCCTCGCCGCCGGCACCCGCTGGCGCCCCGCCCGCTGGCTCTCCGCCGCCATCGGAGGCGGCCTGATCTTCTCCGCCGCCACCAACACCTGCGGCATGGCCGCCGCCCTCGCCAAACTCCCCCACAACCAGCCCCGTACCACCGACCTCCACGCCACCCTGCAAGCACTGCAGGACTGAGAGGTCGTTTTCGTCTTCTCCGCCCGTCTATGAGTCGATTCTCGGAGTGTCGGGGTGCGGTACAGGCGGGGTTGCTGTGGTGGGCGATGCCTGCGGGCCGGGTGGGGTTGCGGATGGGGCGGAAGACTACGTGCTCCTGTCTCTTCCCAGGATGTCCGGTCTTCGCGGTCGTGTGCTTCTGTCGTCATTGTTGTGCGCCTGGGCGCATTCGGTCCGGCGCGGTACGCCGGAGACATGCCGAAGTGACGTCCGTATCCGAGTGATCTGTCCGATGCCCGCTGGGAGTTGATTGAGCCGGTCCTGGCCGCGTGGCGCTTCGAGCGCCGTGGCAAAGCCCTGCCTTTCGGCCGACCGCCCGAGCACGACCTGCGCGACATCATGGACGCGATCTTGTACGTGGACCGCACCGGGGTCCAGTGGCGGTACCTCCCGCACGACTTCCCGCACTGGAACACCGTGTACGGCTACTTCGACAAATCGGTCGACAAGGGCGTATTTGCCCAGCTCAACGGCCTGCTCCGGCAGCTTCTGCGAGAGGAGGAAGGCCGGGACGCCGAGTCGACGGCCTGCGTGATCGACGCCCAGAGCGTCAAGACCTCCACCAACGTCCCCGCGACGGGCCAGGGTATCGATGCCGCGAAGAAGATCGTCGGCAGGAAGCGAAGCATCGTCACCGACACACTCGGCCTTCTCCTTACCGTGCTGGTGACCGCAGCCAGCGTGCAGGACTCCGTGGCCGGGACCGCACTGCTCGACCAGGTCGCTGCCAAACACCCGGGCATCCGCAAGGTCTGGGTCGACGACGGCTACCGCCAACACCTCGTCGAACACGCCGCCACCCTCGGCATCGGCATGGAGATCACCGCACGCAAGCCTGGGAGCAGAGGCTTCACCTCGATCCCGAAGCGGTGGGCGGTCGAGCGAACCTACGGCTGGCTCATGCTCCACCGCCGCCTCGCCCGCGACTACGAAACCCTGCCCACCCGCTCCGAAGCCGTCATCCACATTGCCATGACCGACCTCATGGCTCGCTGCCTCACCAGCGAGAACACCATCTCCTGGCGTGGCCCGAAGACGAACACAGAACATGCCATCCCGGGATGAAACATCGGACGAAAACGATCTCTGAAAGCAACGCCTTGGTGATCGGCAGGCCCTTAGAGGACGTTAAGTCCGTTTCTGGTAGCGGCCGCGTCCGGGTTGTTCGAGGAGCCCCTGGCGGACGAGTCGTCCCAGGCGGGAGCGGGTGACG
>NZ_JBEYXW010000084.1:0-7645 GCF_040645195.1 Saccharomonospora sp. NPDC046836 | reverse complement strand
CGTTGAAAAACCGGCCGACGCACATGGGGTCCCCCGAGGGCTACTTGATTCAGGCCGCGTACGCCGTCGCACCGCAACTGGTGAACACCATCGCCGAGAACAGCGGAACTGCGCAAGGAGAGAGACCGGATGGGACTCACCGCACGGATTCGGACCCGCGACGGATGGGCAGTGCCCCACGCCGTCGTCACCGTCACGGACATGACCGGACGACAGGTCGTCCGTGCCGACGCCGACACGGACGGCCTGGTCGAGGAGGCGGCCGAGCTGGCCCCCGGCCCGTACACGGTCATCGTCACGGCGGTCGGCTACGGCCCCTCGGCCTCCACCGCGCTGGTCGGCGCGGGCGGCAGGGCCGACGCGGGCACCATCGTGCTCACCCGGCAGGGCGGTACGGAGCTGCCCGCGCCCGGCAGCTGGACGGTCGACCCGGCCCACTCGACGGTCGGCGCGGTCGCCCAGCACCTGGGGATCTCCAGCGTGCGCGGCCGGTTCACCGACTTCACCGCCCGGATCGAGATCGGCGGGGAGGACGGCTGGTCCAAGTCCCGTGTGGAGGCGGTCATCCAGGCCGCCTCGATCGACACCGGAAACCAGATGCGCGACGGCCACCTGAAGTCCCCGGACTTCCTCGACGTGGTCAACTACCCGCAGATCACCTACCTCAGCTCCGGCATCGAGGTCGCGGGCGAGGACCGCTGGACCGTCCACGGCGACCTGCGCATGCACGGCGTCTCCCGCCCGGTCGCCCTCGACCTGCGCTACCTCGGCACCGGCTCCGACCCCTGGGGCGGCACCCGCGCCGCCTTCACCGCCACCGCCGAACTGCGCCGCGAGGACTTCGCGATGAACTACAACCAGGTCATCCAGGCGGGGATCTCGGCGATCGGCACGAAGCTCCGGGTGGAGATGGACATCCAGGCCGTGCAGGGGGACACCCTGCCGGGCTGAGATCACGGCTCGCCCTCGATCCGGGTGCCGGCCGACGATGGCCTCAAGCGCCGGCCGGGCTGATCTCTGCCGCTCCGGGCGTCGCACGCTCAGGCGGCAGAGCCCCGCGTAGGGTGCGGCCATGTCTCCCTCCATCGCCACCAACACCCGGGTCGACCGCGCCGGACTGCTGGACTTCGTCCGGCCCCGGCACCGGGCCCTCCTGCTCACCGCCCGTGCCGACGGCTCCCCGCAGGCCTCCCCGCTGACCTGCGGGGTCGACGGCGAGGGCCGGATCGTCGTCTCCACCTACCCGGAGCGCGCCAAGACCCGCAACGCCAAGCGGAATCCGAAGGTCAGCGTGGTCGTGCTGAGCGACGAGTGGAACGGGCCCTGGGTCCAGATCGACGGCACCGCCGAGGTGGTCGACGCCCCGGACTCGGTCGAGCCGCTCGTCGAGTACTTCCGGGTGATCTCCGGGGAGCACCCGGACTGGGACGAGTACCGCGCCGCCATGCTGACGCAGGGCAAGTCCCTGATCCGGATCACCCCAGAGCGCTGGGGCCCGGTCGCCACCGGCGGCTTCCCGGCCCGGCTGGCCTGAGACCCGGCAGGCGGGGCCCGCCGGGCGCGGGCCCCGTCACTCCTCCCGCGCCACCATCGCCTCGATCCCGGCGACCAGCAGGTCGAGGGCGGTGGCGAAGTCCCGCTCGCGCATCTCCTCCACGGTGTGCCCGCCGCGCTCGGCCCGCAGCCGGCCCGGCTCGGTGAAATCGCCCTCCAGGCCCGGGTGCCGGCGGATCGAGCCCATCGCGTGGCGGAAGTAGGCGTCCTGCGTCATCCCCGCCTCCCGCGACCGTTCGACATAGTGGCCCTCGGCGGTGCCGAAGCCGTAGACGAACTGCGAGACGGCCTCCATGGCGCCCTGCTGCCGCTCCGGTCCCAGGCCGGTCCGGGCCAGCACCTGGCGCAGCCGGCGCGCGAACGCCATCGAGTGCGGCCCGATGTTGAGGTACGTGCCCGCCAGCGCCGAGGCCCAGGGGTGGCGGACGAGGAGGGCGCGGTACCCGGCGGACAGTGCGCGCAACTGCGCGCGCCAGTCGTCCGCCTCGCCTTCCGTGCCCGCCCCCGCCAGCTCGGCGAAGGCCGCGTCGAGGGCGAGTTCCAGCAGGTCGTCCTTGGTGTCGACGTACCAGTACAGGGACATCGCGGTGACGCCCATCTCGCCCGCGAGGCGCCGCATCGAGAACTTGGCCAGCCCCTCGGCGTCCAGCAGCCGCACCGACGCCTCGGTGATCCGCCCCCGGTCGAGCCCGTTCCGCGCGGCGGGCCTGGCCGGTTTCGCCGGCTCCTCGGCGGCGGCCAGCCAGATGCTGGGCCGTGGCGGCAGCGGCTCGCCGGGTACGCCGGCTCCTGCGGCGGGTTCGCCGGTGGCGGGACGGCAGGGCTCACGCGACACGGGAGGCGCCCTCCTCGGTCTTCTCGGCGGGTACGGACTCCGGCTCGGCGGCGCGCTCGGCGCGGCTCAGCAGGTACGCGGCGAGCAGACCGCCGGTGAGGACGGCGGCGGCGCCGACGAACTGGCTGGTGGACAGGCCCGCCGAGAAGGAGTCGGTGACCCGCTCCCGCGCCGCGCCGGAGTCGGCAGCCGCCATCGCCGCCGGGAACGACCCGGCCGCGCCGACCCCGAGCAGGGCCGTGAACCGGGAGTTGAGCACGGCACCGAGGACCGCCACTCCGAGCCCGTTGCCGAACTCCGCGAGGGTGCCGTTGATCCCGGCGCCGACGCCGGCCTTCTCCTTCGGGATGGAGCTCATGATGGCCAGCGCCATGGCCGGGTTGGCGATGGCGCAGCCCACACCGATGAAGAGCAGGCCCGCCAGCACCCCGGCGTACCCGTCCGAGGCGAACAGGGCGATCGAGGTCACGCCGACGGCCAGCATCGACATGCCGACGCCGATCGCGGCCGGGGTGCCGAGCCGTTTGGTCCAGCGGGCGGAGATCCCGGAGAAGTTGAGGACGACGACGGTCAGCGCGAGCGGGGCCGTCCGCAGACCTGCCTCCAACGGACCGTAGCCGAGCACGAACTGCAAGTGCTGGGTGAGGAGGAAGAGCGAGCCGCCCATGCCGAAGGTGATGAGCACCGCGCCCGCGACCGCGCCGGTGAACCGCTTGTCGCGGAAGAAGGACATGTCGAGCATCGGGTGCGGAACGCGCAGTTCCCACAGGACGAACCCGGTCAGCACGGCGAGGCCGAGCCCCGCCCCCGCCAGCACGGTCGACGAGCTCCAGCCGTGCTCGGGGCCGGAGATGATCGCGTAGACCAGCGAGGTCATGCCGACGGTGGAGAGCAGTGCGCCGACGAGGTCGGGCCGGTCACCGCGCGGGTTCTTCGACTCCGGGACCAGCGCCACCACGGCGACGAGCCCGATCAGCACGACCGGCACGTTGACGAGGAAGATCGAGCCCCACCAGAAGTGGTTGAGCAGCACCCCGCCGATCAGCGGTCCGGCCGCGAACCCGAGCGCGTTGACCGCCGCCCAGATGCCGATGGCCCGCGCCTGCTCGTGCGGGGCGAAGATCTGCATGGCGACCGCGAGGGTGGTGGTCAGCAGCAGTGCGCCGCCCACCCCCATCCCGGCGCGGGCCGCGATGAGTTGCGCGGAGGTGGTGGCGAGCCCCGCCACCACCGACCCGATCCCGAAGAGCACCAGACCGGTCAGCAGCATCTTGCGGCGCCCGTACCGGTCGGCGGCGTTGCCCGCGGTGAGCAGCAGCCCCGACTGGACCAGCGCGTACGCGTTGATCATCCACTGGATGTCGGAGGTGGAGGCGGCCAGTTCGCGGGTGAGCGAGGGGATGGCCACGGTCAGCACGGTGTTGTCGAGCAGCACCACCAGTTCGGCCAGGCAGATCACCCCCAGGATCAGCCAGCGCTGGGGGTGCCCCTGAGCCTCGTCCGTCGGGTCGGGGGCGGGCGCGGGGGCCGGGCTTTCGGCGGCTGCCGTCATCCGGGGGCTCCTGGGTAGAGGGCGGTCGGGCACTTATACACCGTAAAGCTCTCCTTCTACGGTGTAAAACCCCTGCCTCCCCGGTACCTTTCCCGGGCTCACCCATCACCCGGAAAAGAGGCAACCATGCGTATCCACCTGGCCTTGAGACGCCATGTCGTACCTCTCCTTCTGGCCATCGGGCTCGTCCTGACCGCCTCGGCCGCCGCCCATCCGGCCACCCCGCGCCCCGTCCCGCTCCGCGTCGCCACCTACAACATCCACGCGGGCGCCGGCGAGGACGAGGTCTTCGACCTGGACCGGCAGGTACGGGCGCTGCGCTCGCTCGACGCCGACGTCATCGGCCTCCAGGAGGTGGACGTGCACTGGGGCGAGCGCAGCCAATGGCGTGATCTCGCCCGCGAACTCGGCCACCGGCTGGGAATGCACGTCGCTTTCGCGCCGATCTACAGCCTCGACCCCGAGCCCGCCGCCTCCGGCCCCACGCCCCCGCGCCGCGAGTTCGGCGTCGCCGTCCTCTCCCGCCACCCCGTGCTGCGCGTCCGCAACCACGAGATCACCCGGCTCTCCACCCAGGGCGAGAACCCGCTCCCCGAACCGGCCCCCGGCTTCCTCCAGGCCACCGTCGCCGTGCGCGGCATCCCCCTCGACGTCTACGCCACCCACCTCGACTACCGTCCCGACCCCGCCGTCCGCGCTGCCCAGGTCGCCGACATGCTCCGCGTGATGGACCGCCCCTGCCCGGGCCGCTGCCCCGCCCACCTCCTCCTCGGCGACTTCAACGCCCGCCCCGACGCCCCCGAACTCGCCCCGCTCTGGACCACCTTGCGCGACGCCGACCCCGGCGCCCCGACCTTCCCCGCCTCCGCACCCGACCGCCGCATCGACTACGTCGCCACCAGCGCGGGCATCGACCTCCGCAGGACCTGGACCGCCCCCACCGGCATCGCCTCCGACCACCTCCCCGTCGTCGCCGACCTCCACCTCACCCGCCGCTGACGCCCCTGACCCGGGGGGCGGCGGACCCTAGCGGGCGTCTGCCCCCGGGTCCGCCGCCTTCAGCACGTACCCCGCCCCCCGCCGCGTGTGAATCATCGGCACCCCCCTGCCCCCACCCACGTCGATCTTCCGCCGCAGGTACGAGATGTAGAGCTCCACCAGGTTCCCGCGCGCCCCGGCGCCCGCGCCCCAGACCCGCTCCAGGATCTGCGCCTTGCTCAGCACACGGCGCGGGTTGCGCATGAGGTACCGCAGCAGCTCGAACTCGGTCGCGGTGAGCCGCACCGGCACCCCGCCCCGCGCCACCTCCCGCGCCTCCTCATCCATCACCAGATCCCCCACGGCCAGCCGCGGCGCCCGCCCGCCGGCCGCCTCCACCAGCGCCCGCACCCGCGCGACCGCCCGCGCCACGTCCCCGCTCACGAACAACACCGGCACCTCGGGCACCACCTCCTCCAGCCGCGCGAGCCGCCCCCGCAGATCCACCGGAATCCCGTGCAGCACGACGACGTCGGGCCGGAACTCCCGCGCCACGGTCACGAACTCCACCCCCGCACTCACCACACACCACCCCTCGCCCCGCAAAGCCGCCCCGAGCGCCCGCCCGTCACCACCCCCGGCAACCAGCAACACCCGCACGGCCTCCGTCGCCGCCACGGACTGCCGCCGCGCCGCGCCTTCGGACACCGGCTCCCGCCGCGCCGCCGCGATCTGCTCCGTACCCATCGTCAGGCTCATGAGCGCCAGCGTGGCCGGGGGGCGTGAGAGGCCACTGAGTGGAACCTATGATTCCGCTGAGAATCGCGGGGATGGGCCGGGGCGGATCGCGCCCGTGGGCCTGCTGAGAGGGGCCGGATCGGCCCGAGGCCGGCTGCGGGAATGCGGGGCTGATCGGCCCGAGGCCGGCTGCGGGCAGGGGAGAGCCGAACCGGCGCGGTACCGGTCGCCGTCGCAGGTCGTGAGGACGCCCGGCCAGACCCTCCGGGCAGCCCACCCCCACCGGCCGCTCCCCCAGAACAGCCCAACCCCACCAGCCGGCCTCCCGGAACAGGCCGCCCGCACGGGCCGCCTCTCAGAACAACCCGCCCTGCCGATGCGCCGGTTCCAGCGCCCGCACCTCCACCCCGTCGGTGACCGCCCCCTCCCGCGCCGCGTCCAACTGCCACCCGGCCATCAGCCTCGTGTCGACCACCAGCACGGCCCCCCGGCTCCCCTTCCGCGCCAGATGCAGATCGGGCCCGGCCGCCCCCACCAACCGCCCGGCCACGACAGCCCCGTCCCGCAACCCGCCCGCCAGCACCCCGGCCCCGCCCCACTCGGCCTCCGCCAGCCGGAACACCCCGCCGTGGTCCACCACCGCGAACTCCGCCCGCTCCAGCGCCTCCGGCCACCCGGCCAGCCCCACCGCCCGTCCGTGCCACTCCGCCAGCTCCGCCGCCCGCACCCCGGCCGGCGGCAGATTCCCCCGCACCGCCCGCTTCCGCGCGTACGACACCCGGTCCGGCACACCCGAGGCCGACCGCAGCAACTCCTCCGCCCGCCGCGCCGCCATCAACGGCCCCCGCCCCAACCAGGCGAACGCCACCGCCCCCTGCTCCAACAACCGCGCCGCCCCCCGGTCCTCCCGCGTGATCCCGACCTTCACCATCCCCGGCCCGAACCACGCCAGATACACGGCATACGCCCGCGGATCATCCGCCATGGTGTCCGCCGCCACCGACCGCGCCCGATCCAGCCGCGCGCACTCCTCGCACTGCGCCCGCGTACTCCCGCCCCCCACCTCGGTCCGCCCCGGACACGCAGTCCGCCGCCCACCCCGCCACACCCCGAGACACCGCCGCACCCCCGTCACCCGAAACCCCAGCCCCTCCCCGACCCGCAACACACTCCCCCGCTCCCCACACCCTTCGGCCCACCACCCGAGCACAGGCAACCCCTCCCGCCACCCCATCCCGGTGCACCACCACACGGACCCCAACCCGTCACCCCACCACGGGCTCGGCGGTCACCAGGCACCCGACGAAGCCGGCCCCCGGCCGCTCCGCCGCCCGCCCGGCATCCGCATGGTCCTCGGCACCGGCCTCCACCACGTGCCACTCGACGACAGCCCCAGACCGAACGCGCCGCCCACAGCACTGCATCTGCCGGCCCTCGATCCAGATCGTCACGGTCACACAGCCATTGTCCTCCGCACCACTGACAACACGAGAGGCCCCCAGGATCTCTCCTGGGGGCCTCTCGCCTGCTGTGCACTCGGCAGGATTCGAACCTGCAACCTTCTGATCCGTAGTCAGATGCTCTATCCGTTAAGCTACGAGTGCTTGTGCTTCCCGGGTTTTTTTCGCCCCGGTCGGCGTTGCGTGGACAACATTACCCCACCTGCGGCGTGAGGCGAAATCCGATTAGCCCACCCCCTTTGACCTGCGAAAACGCTCAGACGGGTGGAGGTGGGGCGCCGTGCCACCCCTGGGGCCCAGGGGCGGTTTCGGGGCGTCGGCGGGGGCTAGGGCGGGGATTCCGCTTCTGTCCGTCGCCGGATGGCAACCCTCACGGCATGGCTCTTCCCCCCGGACACGACGAAGCCCCGGCCGCTGGGCGGCCGGGGGTTCGGTGTGGCGGAGGGGGAGGGGTTTGTAAATGGGTGATATAGTGTTCGTTGCGGTCGATGCCTGCCTTGACGTGACCGGCCAGTTCCAGCGGATCCA
>NZ_JBEYXW010000083.1:0-7863 GCF_040645195.1 Saccharomonospora sp. NPDC046836 | reverse complement strand
ACCCTGCTCCCGCCGGACGGCGTCGTGGAGTACCCCTCCTGGGAGACGCTGCCGCACGAGCGGCTCTCGCCCCGCTCCGACACCGTCGGCCGCCGCCTCGCCGTGCTGCGCCGCCTCGCCCACCCGGACGCCGACGACCCCGGGGCCGGCCCGGTCTCCGTCGTCGTCGCCTCCGTGCGCTCCGTCCTCCAGCCGCAGGTCAAGGGGCTCGGCGACCTGGAGCCGGTGGCGCTGAAGGCCGGGCAGACCACCGACCTGGAGGAGGTGGTGCGGGCGCTGGCCGCCGCCGCGTACTCCCGGGTGGAGCTGGTCGAGAAGCGCGGCGAGTTCGCCGTGCGCGGCGGCATCCTCGACGTCTTCCCGCCGACCGAGGACTACCCGGTCCGCATCGAGTTCTGGGGCGACGAGGTCGAGGAGATCCGCTACTTCAAGGTCGCCGACCAGCGCTCCCTGGAGATCGCCGAGCACGGCCTGTGGGCCCCTCCCTGCCGCGAACTCCTCCTCACCGACCAGGTCCGCGAGCGCGCCGCCGCCCTCGCCGTGGACCACCCCGAGCTGGGCGAACTCCTCGGCAAGATCGCCGAGGGCGTCGCCGTCGAGGGCATGGAGTCCCTGGCTCCCGTCCTCGTCGACGAGATGGAACTCCTCCTCGACGTGCTGCCGGAGGGCGCCATGGCCCTGGTCTGCGACCCCGAGCGGGTCCGCACCCGCGCCGCCGACCTGGTCGCCACCAGCCTCGAATTCCTCCAGGCGTCCTGGGCCGCCTCCGCCGAGGGCGGCGAGGCCCCCATCGACGTCGGCGCGGCCTCCCTGTGGGGCATCGCCGACATCCGTGAGCGCGCCCGCGAACTGGGCATGATGTGGTGGTCCGTCTCGCCGTTCGCCGCTGACGAGGAGACGTACGACGGCGACACCTGGCAGCTGGGGATGCGCGCCCCGGAGACGTACCGGGGCGACACCGCCCGCGCCCTGGCCGACACCAAGCGGTGGCTCGGCGAGGGCTGGCGGACCGTCTTCGTCACCGAGGCGCACGGCCCCGCCGCCCGTACCGTCGAGGTGCTGGGCTCCGAGGGCGTCCCGGCCCGGCTCGACGGGGACCTCGGGGAGATCAGCCCCTCCGTGGTCCACGTCGCCTGCGGCGCCATCGACCACGGCTTCACCGACGAGCGCCTCAAGCTCGCCGTCCTCACCGAGACCGACCTCACCGGCCAGAAGGCGGCCGGCAAGGACGGCCAGCGGATGCCCACCCGGCGCCGCAAGACCATCGACCCGCTCACCCTGGAGCCGGGCGACTACATCGTCCACGAGCAGCACGGCGTGGGCCGCTACATCGAGATGGTCCAGCGCACCGTCCAGGGCGCCACCCGCGAGTACCTCCTCGTCGAGTACGCCCCCGCCAAGCGCGGCCAGCCCGGCGACCGCCTCTACATCCCCACCGACCAGCTCGAACAGGTCACCAAGTACGTCGGCGGCGAGGCCCCCACCCTGCACCGGCTCGGCGGCGCCGACTGGACCAAGACCAAGGCGCGCGCCAAGAAGGCCGTCAAGGAGATCGCCGCCGACCTCATCAAGCTCTACTCGGCCCGGATGGCCGCCCCCGGCCACGCCTTCGGCCAGGACACCCCCTGGCAGCGCGAACTGGAGGACGCCTTCCCGTACATGGAGACGCCCGACCAGCTCTCCACCATCGCCGAGGTCAAGGACGACATGGAGAAGACGGTCCCGATGGACCGCCTGATCTGCGGCGACGTCGGTTACGGCAAGACCGAGATCGCGGTCCGCGCCGCCTTCAAGGCCGTCCAGGACGGCAAGCAGGTCGCCGTCCTCGTCCCCACCACCCTCCTGGTGCAGCAGCACTTCGGCACCTTCTCCGAGCGGTACGCGCAGTTCCCGGTGAACGTCCGCGCCCTCTCCCGCTTCCAGTCCGACGCCGAGGCCAAGGCCACCCTGGAAGGGCTGCGGGACGGCTCCGTCGACATCGTCATCGGCACCCACCGCCTCTTCTCCTCCGAGACCAGGTTCAAGGACCTCGGCCTGGTCATCGTCGACGAGGAGCAGCGGTTCGGCGTCGAGCACAAGGAGCAGCTGAAGAAGCTCCGCGCCAACGTCGACGTCCTCACCATGTCCGCCACCCCCATTCCGCGCACCCTGGAGATGGCGGTCACCGGCATCCGCGAGATGTCGACGATCACCACCCCGCCCGAGGAGCGCCACCCGGTCCTCACCTTCGTCGGCCCCTACGACCCGAAGCAGATCGGCGCCGCCATCCGCCGCGAACTCCTCCGCGAGGGCCAGGTCTTCTACATCCACAACCGCGTCGAGTCCATCGACAGGGCCGCAGCCCGGCTGCGCGAGATCGTCCCCGAGGCGCGGATCGCCACCGCCCACGGCAAGATGTCCGAACAGGCCCTCGAACAGGTCGTCGTGGACTTCTGGGAGAAGAAGTTCGACGTCCTGGTCTCCACCACGATCGTCGAGTCCGGCATCGACATCTCCAACGCCAACACCCTCATCGTCGAGCGCGGCGACAACTTCGGCCTCTCCCAGCTCCACCAGCTCCGCGGCCGCGTAGGCCGGGGCCGCGAACGCGGGTACGCCTACTTCCTCTACCCGCCCGAGAAGCCCCTGACCGAGACCGCCCACGAGCGCCTCGCCACCATCGCCCAGCACACCGAGATGGGCGCCGGCATGTACGTCGCCATGAAGGACCTGGAGATCCGCGGCGCCGGCAACCTCCTCGGCGGCGAACAGTCCGGCCACATCGCGGGCGTCGGTTTCGACCTGTACGTCCGCATGGTCGGCGAGGCCGTCGCCGACTACCGCGCCGCCCTCGACGGCGGCGTCGAGGAGGAACCGGCCCCCGAGGTCAAGATCGAACTCCCCGTCGACGCCCACGTCCCGCACGACTACGCCCCCGGCGAGCGCCTGCGCCTTCAGGCGTACCGTGCCATCGCCTCCGCCACCACCGAGGACGACGTCCGCGCCGTCCGCGAGGAACTCACCGACCGCTACGGCAAACTCCCCGAGCCCGTCGAGAACCTCCTCCTCGTCGCCGGCCTCCGCATGCTCGCCCGCTCCTGCGGCGTCGCGGAGATCGTCCTCCAGGGCAACAACGTCCGCTTCGGCCCCGTCGAACTCCGCGAATCCCAGCAACTCCGCCTCAACCGCCTCTACCCCCGCACGGTCATCAAGGCCAACACCCACCAGATCCTGGTCCCGCGCCCCACGACCGGGAAGATCGGGGGGAAGCCTGTGGTGGGGCGGGAGCTGCTCTCCTGGGTGGGGGAGTTCCTGACGTCGATTCTGGGGTCGTAGGGGGCCTGGGGCCGCCCTCGGCCCTCACCCCGGTCGCGGACCGGGGTGTGCGGGTGGCCCCTCGGCGCGTAGCCGGAAGGTCAGGTCCAGGAGGAGTCCGCGGCATGCGTGGCCGGGGTGAGAAGCGGCGCGCCCCCGGGGCCGAGCGCCCTGCCCGCCGCGCGTACCGCCACCACGGCCGGTCGGTCGCCTCGCCGTAGCTCTCGCACTCCCCGGAAGGGGAACGCAGCCCGTGTGGTCCCGTAGATTGCGCGGGAAGAGCCGAGAGGACGGTGGGTCGTGGGCGACGCCCGGAGGGCCAGCACTTCTGCCCGGTACCTCGCGGCGGGCGGAGCCGGGGGTGACGCGTGGGCGGCCGAGGCGCGGGCCGAGGGGCGGCGCGGGACGCAGCGCATCGTTCAGGCGGGCGAGGTCCCGGCGCCTGAACTCGTCGCCGAGCGGCTGGGACTGGAGCCCGGTCAGCCGGTGGTCGCCCGCCGCCGCATCATGCCTGGCGGAGCTGGGCGTACCACCCCGGCGCTGCGTCGACCGCGTCTCGGCCCGCGTGCCGACCCAGGAGGAACACCGGCTGCTCCGCCTGCCCACCGGTCTGCCGGTACTGCGGACACTCCGGGTGGCCTTCAGCGCCGACGGGAGGCCGGTGGAGGCGACGGTGATGGTCAAGGCGGGGCATCTGTACGAGCTGGAGTACGGGTTCGGGGTGGAGTGAAACCCCCGCCAAGCGGGCCCTGCTGCTCTATGCCGGTTGGCGAGTCAGCAGTGTGGGAGCCGTGCAGGGCTCTCGAAAAGATCTGGATGCCGTTTTCCCATCGCGCATCCCGTGCTGCCGCGCACCGATGGAACGGGGCCAGCTCGCAATGTGACCTTCGTGGAGGAAGGCCTGCCGGCAGTGTTCCGCCTGAAGGGGACCGGCGACGTTTCCTTGCAGGCAGACGAAGCCGTCGACTTTCTAATGGCTGGGGCAGGGGGGGAAGCCGATCCCGACACAGCTGTTCGCCGAGTGGGAAGGGCAGGTGGAGCCTCTTCCGATACGAGTTCCCCCTCCAAGGGGGGTGCGTGAGCCGAAGAACTCGACTCTGTGATGCCAGGGTCGAGCCGCTCCGACAGGCAGTTGAAAGCCTGTCACCGCCATGAGTCAAGACACCGGTCGGTGCGGCCCCACTTCCGGAGAATGCGGATTCGTGTTGCCGGCAGACGGTCAGCCCCGCGGCTCCCGCATCCCGTCGATGATCCGCGTCCAGTTGTCACCCCCGTGCCCGTCCTCCAGCGCCCGCCGGTAGTGCCCGAGGATGGTGCTCGGCAGGGCCAGGTCCAGGCCCAGGGTCGTGCTCGTCTCCAGGATGTGGTCGGCTGTCGCGCCCATCATCGTGACCGTGCTGAGGTCGCCGGGGTGTTCGCCCGCGTCGAGGGCGGCGCCTGGGCGTTCCTCGCCGGCGGTCATCATGGCGCCGATGGTGTCGGCGGTGAGGAGGAGTTCGGGGAGGGACTGTTCGGCGTTGATGCCTGCGGTGCCGAGCATGGCGGTGGCGTGCATCAGGCCGGAGAGGGCGGTGAGGAAGACCGTGAGGTGGGCCTGGTACATGAGCTGGGCGAGGCCGGGGTCGGTGCCGAGGTACTTGGGGGCGCCGATGACCGCCAGTGCGCCCCGGTGGCGTGTCAGGACGTCCTCGTCCCCGCTGTAGTAGACGTACGCGTCGTCCGTGCCGACCATCGGGGCCGGGTTCATGACGCCGCCGGTGAGGAAGGCGGCGCCGTGGCCGGTGGCCCAGGTGGCGGCCTGCCGGGAGCGGTCGGGGGTGTCGGAGCTGAGGTTGACCAGGGTGCGGCCGGAGAGGGAGGCGGTGGCGTCGGCGAGGATGTCGTACATGGCCTGGTAGTCGGTGAGGCTGAGCAGGGTCAGCGGGCTCGCCTCGATCGCCTCGCGCGGGGCCGTCGCGCGCTTCGCCCCGTCGGAGACGACGCCGTCGGCGCGGGAGGCGGTGCGGTTCCAGACGGTGACCTCGTGGCCGGCGGCGAGGAGGGCGCGGACCATCGCCCGGCCCATCGGGCCGAGGCCGATCACCGTGACAGGGGTGGGAAGTTGAGCGGTGGGGCGCGGGTTCTCCTGGTGTGCGTTCACGGCTCCATGCTGTGGGGGCGCGGCTAGGATCGTAAGTACCCACTATTTACTGCGGTACTTACCTTTTGGTGCGTGAGAGGAGCAGTGGTCATGGCCGGAGCCAAGGCGCCGCGCGTCGGGCCGTACCTGTGCGGTCTCGACGCCGCGTTCGACGTGCTGAGCGGGAAGTGGAAGGCACTCATCCTGTGGGAGCTGCACGCCCACGGCGTCCGCCGGTTCGCCGAACTGCGGCGCGGGGTACCGGGGGTCAGCGAGAAGATGCTCACCCAGCACCTGCGGGAGATGGAGGAGGACGGCCTCGTCCACCGGGAGGTGTACGCCGAGGTGCCACCCCGCGTCGAGTACTGGCTGACCGAGCACGGCCGCACCCTCAACGAGGCGCTCGGCTCGCTGGGTGTCTGGGGCGAGGAGCGGATTCGCCGCGAGGGGTGCGAACTGGTGGGCGGGGCGGAGGTGGCCTCCCACGGACGTGGATAGGGGCATGGGCAGGGGCGTCGCTTCCACGCCGCGCCTCCCCGATCCCCGCACGCCCCCGCCCCGTCCCCACCGCGCCCCCACCCCGTCCGACTGCCCGTCACCCCGCAGGGCAGGATGCCTCTGGGATTGGGACGGAAGCAGGGCTGGGCGAGAGAAGGGTGTGCGTGGTGACGGTGCGGCGGTACGGGATGGTGGGGCTCGCGGTCGGGGCGCTGCTGTGGAGTGCGGGGTGTGGGCTCGGGGAGCCGTCGACCGGGAGCGACGGGGCCGGCGGTGAGGGTGCCAAGGGCGGGGCTGCCGCCGGGACGGCGCTGGCGGCGCTGGAGGCGTTGACCGTCGAGGAGGAGGGGAGCAAGGACGGGTACGGGCGGGAGCGGTTCGGGTCGGCGTGGGCCGATGTGGACGGGAACTCCTGCGGTACGCGGGACGACATCCTCAAGCGGGACCTCGCCGAGGTGGAGTACAAGGACGGCGACGACTGTGTGGTGGCGTCGGGGGTGTTGAAGGACGACCCGTACTCGGGGGAGGACGTGGAGTTCCGGCGTGGGGCCAGCAAGGTGGACATCGATCACCTGGTCTCGCTCTCCGACGCCTGGAAGAAGGGGGCTTCGGAGTGGGAGCCGGCCAAGCGCATAGCCTTCGCCAACGATCCGCTCAACCTCCTCGCGGTCGACGCGGGCCCCAACCGCGCCAAGGGTGACGGCGACGCGGCGAAGTGGCTGCCGCCGAACAAGACGTACCGGTGCGCGTATGTCGCCGGTCAGGTGGCGGTGAAGAAGAAGTACGAGGTGTGGGTGACGGCCGGGGAGCGGGACGCCATGCGGACGATTCTCGACGGCTGCCCGGAGGAGAAGCTGCCGGAGGGGGACGCGCCCACCGAGGCGCCGGACCGTTTCAGCGCGAAGTAGAGGCCCCAGGACCTTTCGGGAGAGCGGCCCGGGCCGGAACGGCACCGCAGGGCGGTGCTCGCTCCGGCCCGGGCCGCTCTCGTGTGCCGGGCCGGCTCAGAACTCGCCGTTGCCCAGCAGTTCGCCGTCCGCGTCGTAGACCGTGACCAGGCCGTTCTCGCTCTGCTTCCAGTCGGCGAAGGAGGAGGCGAGGAGCTTGGCGGGGCCGGTGCCCTCGCCCATGACGCCGCCGGTGTAGTCGGTGTAGATGTCGGCGGTGTCGAGGAGGTCGTTCTGCTTCTCCGCACCCTGGACCTTGGTGACGTGGGAGGCGGCCTCCTTCTCCTTCGGCGTGCCGTTCTCCTCGACGAACGCCTTGAACTGCTCCGCCTGGGAGGCCTTCGGCTTCTCCTGGGCCGGATCGGCCTCGGCCTTCTCCGCGTTGCCGCCGCCCGAGGCCGGGGCGGAGTTGCTGGTGTCGCCGCCCTTGGCGGTGTCGGCCGCCTGGTCGTCGCCGAGCGAGGCGAGGCCGCCGATGACGACGACACCCACGACCGTGCCCAGCGCGATCTTCGTCTTGATGCCCATGTGTTCCGCCCCCAGAAAAGGTGTGACTGTCGGCCCGATTCCGGGTCCCCCCGTTCGGTGGGTCAATGACAACAGAGCTTGTGAATCGAGTCAACAGAAGATGTGCGGTTTCTGTGATTCACGCCGTGAAGAGATGGGCGGGAGGGTGTGGGTGTGAAGCGGGGGTGGCTATGCTCGGCCGCGTACACCAGTGCCCGTACCGGTGCCCCGGCGCGTGGAGGGGCACGTACATCCCCCCACACCACCCAGGGAGCGGCCTCGATGCCGGAGAGCACGGACAGTACGGAGAGCGGCGAAGGGGTCGAGGCGCCGCCCGCCGGGGCCGAGGTGACGGCCGCCGAGATCGCGCGGCTGGCCGGGGTCGGGCGGGCCGCCGTCAGCAGCGGTACTCATCCCGCAGGGCAAGATCGCGATGGGCAAGCTCGCGCAGGCGATCCTGCACGGCGCCCGCATCCTGCAGATCGACGGCAACTTCGA
>NZ_JBEYXW010000082.1:0-7910 GCF_040645195.1 Saccharomonospora sp. NPDC046836 | reverse complement strand
AAATTCAAACACCTGCACCGGTGGCCAGCGAAGGCCCGGAAGCGGATCGCCCAGATCGCTACGCAATACCGGAGCATGTTCGTGCATTGGCGACACGGAGCACTCCCGGCAGGTTCGACAACGGGAGCCGTGTGACGCGAGAGTGTCACGCACGGTTCTGAGAGCGGCGGCGGGGGAAGTTCCCGCCGCCGACTCACCACCGGGTGGTGCACCACAGCGACTGGACCATCCGCATGACCAACGGAATCCCCTGGTACATCCCCCCACCCCACATCGACCCCGAACAACGACCGCGCCGCAACACCCTGCATACGGTTCGCACGTGGCCGAAACCGAGTCCCGCCACCCCACCAGATCCTGTGGCGCTGGCGTCATGACGGACGGCGCGCGAACTGAACGATCCTGGTGGACAGCTGCGGGGAGCGACGACAAGTCGCGGTTGGGGCCCGCTGCTCTGACAAGCCCGGTCGACGTTGCTCAGGAAGTCGAGGCATCGCGGCCGAGAGTGGCTCGGGAGCCTCCAGAGCGGCGTAGTGGCCGGCGCCCTCGAACTGGACCGACGTGGCCGTCGCCCCGCGTGTCCTCCTCGATCGCGGCTACGTGGCCCGCGACGCAGACCCTGCGGACGCCCGCCGAAAGAGGAGCGCCGTCACGACTTGCGGTGAGTGGCTGCTGTCGCGGAGATCCGCAGGTGGCGGAGAAGATCGTCGACGAGATCTTCTGGTGAGGCGTGCCCCTTGCCGCCGATCGCGAGGTGGCCGCTCAACGCCAGGTCGACCGCTCCGTGCACGACGGCTTGCAGCAGCGCCGCCGTACGTTCCACATCGCCTGACGGCAGCACCCCGGCGCGCTGAGCGGTGCCGACGAGGCCGATGAGAATGGTGCGACTGGACTCGGCGGCCATGGCCAACTCCTCCGTGCCCGTCGTCCACGTCCCGAAGACGAGCTTGAAGCGGGCCGGGTAGCTCAGCGCCCACACGACGTACTCGCGCATCGCCGATCGAAGCATGTCCTCCGGCGCCGAGTGATCCGCCTCCAGCGCGGCGAACGTCGAGCCAAGCCTCGTCATCTCCTTCGCCGCCACTGCGGCGAGCAGCGCCTCCTTGTCCGCGAAGTGCTTGTAGGGCGCGTTGTGCGAGACGCCGGCTCGGTGGCTGACCTCGCGGAGCGTCACCGCTTCCAAGCCGCCCTGATCCAGCAGGTCGGCCGCGGCGGAGATCAGCAGGTCGCGCGTCTTCGGTGCCATTGGGCCAGCCTAGCCGGGGTGACGGCTCATGTTGCGTGCCTCTCAGGACTGTGGTGACGATCAACTCGGCTGCCGGGACCGCCAGCCAGTCCACTGGGGACAGTCACGGCGCACCGCGGTGGGCGCGTGGGTGGGTTTCGTACATCCGTACCGCGACGATCAGCCCCGAGGCGGCGGTGATGGCCGCGACCACCCAGACGGCAGCACGCAGGCCCCACACGTCGGCGACCGCACCGGAAAGCAGGGCGCCGACGGCGAAGCCGCCGTCGCGCCAGAGCCGGTAGACCCCGACGGAGCGGGCACGCCAGGCGGGATGGGCCACGTCGCCGATGACCGCGAGCAGGGTCGGGTACACCATCGCGGTGCCCACGCCGAGCAGCGCCCCGGCCACCAGCCACGCCGTGAACGTGTCGGCGGTGGCGATGAGGGCGAGCGCGAAAGCCTGCAGCAGCATGCCGGCGGTGATGAGGTGTTTGCGGCCCCACCGGTCCGACAACGGCCCGGTCACCAACTGCCCGGCACCCCAGACCGCCGGATAGACCGCGGCGAGAACACCGATGCGGGATACCGAGAGCCCGGCTGTGGTGAACAGGATCGGGAACAGGCCCCACGCAAGCCCGTCGTTGAGGTTGTTGACCATCCCGGCTTGGCTGGCTGCCGACAGGGCTGGTTCGCGCACGCTGGTGTAGCCGAACACCTGCCGGGTGGTCAGTTCGGCCCGTGCGGTGTGTTGCCTCGCTTCGAGGGCCGCATGGCCGCGGGTCTCACGCACGAAGACCAACGTGAGGCCGAGACCGAGGGCGGCGTAGGCAAGGCCGAGCAGGAACGGTGCCGGGCGTAAGCCGTATTCGGCGGCGAGATAGCCGGTGACCAGCGCGGTGACGGCGACGGCGCCGTAACCCGCGGCTTCGTTGAGGCCCATCGCCAGCCCGCGCCGGGACGGGCCGGCGAGGTCGATCTTCATGATCACGGTGGTCGACCAGGTGAGCCCTTGGTTGAGGCCGAGCAGGACGTTGGCGGCCACCACCCAGTCCCACGACGGTGCCCAGATCAGCATCAGCGGCACGGGAACCGCGATCACCCACCCGGCGAGCAGGACCGGTTTGCGGCCGAAGCGGTCCGACAGGGTGCCCGCGAAGTAGTTGGTGGCGGCCTTGGTCACGCCGAAGGCGAGCACGTAGGTGAGCAGGAAGGTGTAGCCGGTCAGGCCGAAGATCTGCTCAGCCAGCAGCGGCACCACGGTGCGTTCCTGCCCGAGCATGCCGCCGACCAGCGCGTTGACCGCGACCAGCAGGCTGAACTGGGCCAGGTTGGCGCGAATCCCCAACCGAAGAACCTGGCCCGCTCTGCTCACCGCCCCTCCTCTATCTCCTACGCTATTCCATAGAAGATTGGAGAACCATGGGTGAGCGGGATGCGAAGACTGCCTTGTTCGATCAGTTCGCTCGCGTCGGCAAGGCTCTCGCGAGCGGAAAACGACTCGAGCTGCTCGACCTGCTGGCGCAGGGGGAGCGGACGGTGGACGCGCTCGCGCGGGCCGCGCGGCTCGGCGTGACCACCGCATCAGCTCATCTGCAGACGCTCAAGCAGGCCAACCTCGTGGCGACGCGTCGGCAGGGCACCAAGATCTACTATCGGCTCGCCGGTCCCGATGTCGCCGCCCTGTACGCGCTGGTGCGTACGGTCGCCAACGAGCACCTGCCGGATGTCGAAGCCGCCCGCAACGCCTACCTCGGTCCCGACACCGACAAGGTGACCCGTGCCGAGTTGCTGCAGCGAGTCCGCTCCGGCAGCGTCGCCGTGATCGACGTACGCCCCGCTGAGGAGTACGCCGCAGGGCACATCCCCGGCGCGGTGTCCATCCCCGTGGCCGAGCTCGCCGAGCGGCTTGCCGAACTCCCGGCCGATCAGGAGATCGTCGCCTACTGCCGGGGCGCCTACTGCGTGCTCGCCCACGACGCGGTTCGCCTGCTCGCCGCCCTCGGACGACCGGCCAGGCGGCTGGTCGACGGGATGCTCGAATGGCGGCTGGCTGATCTGCCCGTCGCAACCTGACGCGAGAATCGGCTTTTTCGGACACGTCGGCCACCTGATCGGTGACCGCTGACCCGGCTCGTCAAACGTTCTCAGAATTACTGCCATAAGCTGAACGCGCTAGGTGTGTCGCAAGGCGGTCGACCAGGCCAGGGGTACGGATGAATGCAGGCGATGTCGGAACCATCGAACTGCGCATCCTCGGCCCGCTGGAGGTTCACCGTGAGGGCAGGCTCGTCCTCCTGCCGTCCGGGCAGGCGCCGCAACTGCTGGGGCTACTACTGCTGCATGCCGGCCGGCTGGTCAGGCACGAGCTGCTGACCCAGGTTCTCTGGGGCGAGGATCCGCCCGCGAGCGCGCGGAAGCTGATTCAGGTACGCCTGTCACAGCTACGCCGGTTGGTTGGTCCTGCGGTCGACATCCGCGGCACCCGTGAGGGGTACCGCCTCGCGGTCCCTCAGGGAGCACTCGACCTCCACCGTTTCCGGCAGCTGGTGTCCGACGCGGCAGGGCAGTCACCGGAGGTCGAGGAAGGTCTGCTCCGCCGGGCGCTGGACCTGTGGCGGGGGCCCGCGCTCGTCGAGCTACGCAGCACGACTCGCGGAATGCGGCTGGCCGACGCACTGGAAGAGGAACACCTGGCAGCAGTGGAAGCGCATGCCGCCGCCGCATTGGCCACGGGCCGGCTGCCCGAGCTCGTTCCCGCGCTGACGCAGGCACTGGCCGACCATCCGTTGCGGGAGAGCCTGCGGGCGCAGCTGATGCTCGCGTTGCACCGGTCTGGACGGCAGGCCGATGCGTTGTCCTCGTTCGAGGAAGGTAGGCGGTTACTCGCCGACGAGCTCGGTGTGGACCCCGGCAGAGAGCTTCGCGACGCGCACGCCGCGATTCTGGCCGGCGGCGACCTGCTCGCAACGGCCGCGATAGTTCCCCGCCAGCTTCCCCCGGCACCGGACGTTTTCATCGGGAGGGAGGCGGAGTCGGCGGCGTTGCTCGCCGCCGTACGCGACAACGCGGCTACCGCGGCGCGTCTGGCCGTGCACGGGCCTGGCGGACAAGGAAAGTCCACATTGGTCCTTCGAGTGGCGCATCGACTCACGGACCACTTTCCAGACGGTCAGCTCTACGCCGATCTGCTCGGCTCGACACCTGGTGCGACGCCGGTTGCGCCGGAAGACGTCCTGCGCCGCTTCGTCCGCGCCTTCGGGGTGCCGCAGCACAGCATCCCGGAGGCGACCGCGGAGCTGGTGGAGCTATACCGATCGATGGTGGCGGGCAAGCGGTTACTCGTGGTGCTCGACAATGCCGTCGACAGTAGTCAGGTGACATCGTTGCTGCCGACAAGTTCCGGCAGCGCAGTGCTGATCACCAGCAGGCGGATGCTCGCCACCGTGGACGCCCGGCAGGTCGCGCTCGAGCCCTTGGCGGAAGACGATTCGGTCGACCTGTTCATCGGCCACACTCGCCGTTCGTTCACCGCCGATGAACGCGCCGACGCCTCCCGGATAGCCCAGGTCTGCGGTTACCTACCGCTGGCCTTGCGTATCGCAGCGGCGAAGCTGAGTGCCAGGCCGGACTGGACCATGGCCGACCTGCTGGCTCGCCTCACCGACCAGCGGCGGCGGCTCGACGAGCTCAACATCGACAACCTCGCGGTGCGCTCCAGCGTCGAGCTGAGCTACCGCTACCTCGATGAGGGCGCCGCGCGGGCTTTTCGTTTGCTCGGTCTCCTGCCGCTGCCCTACTTCAGCATTCCGGTGGTCGGTGCGCTGCTGAGCCGCACCGACACCGACGCCGACCGCATGCTGGGACCATTGGTCCAGGCCAGACTGGTCGAGGTGACCGCTCCGGGCCGGTACCGGTTACACGACCTGGTGCGGCTGTTCGCGCTGGAACAGGCGGAGCGCAACGAGACGGCGAGCGACCGCGACGCCGCCGTGACCAGGGTGCTGGGTCACTATCGGGCGCGGCTCGACGAAGCGCATGCGCGGCTGCGGCCGCATACAACGGCGGCGAATACCGCGACCTCGGGTCGTGAGTTGCCGGAGATCTCCGACTCCGTACGCTGGATCTCCGACGAGATCGAAAACCTGGTGGCGGCTGCGCGCTTTGCCGCAGACGTCAGCGAACTCGCCCCGCAAGCACTCAAAATCGCGCACCATCTCCGGTTGTATTTGTGGGACAGGGAAATGCGCACGGACGTCATCGAAGTCGCCCAGATTGCGACCCGCGCCGCGGATCGGCTCGGTACCGATGAGGCGATCGGTGCCGCATTGGACATCCAGGCCCTGATCAATCAGCGTCTCAGCAGGCTGGGGGAGGCGCACGCCCAGTACATCCGGCTACTCGCGCACTACAAGAGGTGCGATGACCTGCCTGGCCAAGGCCGCGCACTCGGCAACATCGGCATCCTGCTTCGTGAGATGGGCAGGCTGGATGAGGCGCTCCGGTGTCTCGAGCAAGCCGGCGAGCTGTTCGAGAAGCACGGACCTCGCGACGCCCAGCCATTGGTACACGCCTGCATCGCCGACGTTCACCTGCAAGCAGGGCGCTACGATGCGGCGCTGAGCTTTGCCGAGCAGAGCCTGGAGCTATCCCACGATCGCGATCCCACGTGCGAGTCGTATGCGCTCGTCGCGCTCGGTCAGGTGCATTGCCAACTCGGGAACCTCGAGGATTCCCTGGCCTGGCTGGACAAATGCGTAGATCTCTGCCGGCAGCTCAATACCCAGCACGATGAATGGGAAGCGCTACTGGTCCGCTCGGAGGTTCAGCTGCGACGGCAGGACCCTGATGCGGCCGTCAATGACGCCTACCGCGTTCTCGAGTTGCTGAGCGGGCATGTCGACTACTACGGCCAGGGCGCGGCGCATCGCCAGATCTCCCGCGCGCTGAAAATGCTGGGCAAGGACCAGGCCGCGGCGAACCACGAAAGCACCGCGACCCTGCTTCTGAATACGCCCAACCTGCACCGCAACAGACTTCTCGAAAGCGTGCTCACCGGATCGCAGGTATTCGTCGGGAACGCGGTTCAGAAAAGTCACGCCGAAACAACAGATCAGTCGTTGCCGGACAGGGAGTCACTGGAATAGCGGCAAACCGTGGCTGCTCAGAAATACTGTGGGAAAAGGTCGTGACTCGGCCAGCTGGTCACCCCGCGCCGGGCGTCCCACATCGCGGATTTGATGTCCGAGTACGGCAGACCAGATGGGTCATCCCGCTGGTTGAACAGCGCTGCCCAGCTCATGTCCTCATAGGTTCGCATCAAGAGTGAGTACGTGCCGGGCAGGTTGCCGGTGTGCCAGGTCGTGCGCCCGTTGCCTGTAGTTTTCGGCTGTACATACCAGCCGAGACCGTAGTAGTAGCCCTCGGCGTTGATTCCCGTTTCCGGTTTGGCGAAGACCCTGCCCAGTGAGTAGTCGTTCAGGGCAGCCGATCCCTTGTCGAATGCCCTAGCCCAGCGGACGAGGTCCACTGCAGAGGCGACCCAGCCGGCTGAGGAATCGTGGAGGCGCATACTGAACGCGCCGTATGGGGTGGGGACGATGGTGCCCGAGTTGTCGAGCACGGTCACCCCTGTGTACTGCGATTCGTAAGGCACCTCGCCCGCATGCCTGCTGATGCTGTTACCCAGCTTCATCCGCGTGATGCCGAGGGGATTGAGCAGCTTCTGCCGCACGTACGACTCGTAGCTCATGCCGCTGACCTTCTCGACGATCCGCCCGGCGAGCTGGTAGCCGTAGTTGCCGTACGCGTACCCGCTTCCCGGCTTGAAGTCCAGCGGTCGCCCCGACGAGTACCGAATCACGTCGCTGTGCCGCAGCTCCAGCGGGACACCGAGCGCCTTGGCGATCGTCCGGCTCATGCTCGGCGTATCACCGGAAATGTCACGGTCCCAGCCGCCGGTGTGCTGCAAGAGCCGCCACAGCGTCACGTTGGCCAGGCGGGCGTCCCTGGTCTGCCCTTCCGGCGGGGTGAGATCCAGGAACGACGTCACCGGGCTACCCAGGTTCAGCTTGCCGTCCTGGGCCAGCCGGGCCAGAGCGGACGCCGTCAGCGATTTCGACAGGCTTGCAATGCGGAACAGCGATGTCGGCTGAACGGACAGCGTGCTGTCATTGCTGTAGGTATAGCCCCGCGCCAGCACGAGCCTGCCCCGGTAGGTCACCGCGAGCTGACCGGCCTGCACGCCCCGCGCCTGCATGAAGGCTTTCATCTGATCGTCGAAGCTTTTCAGCGCGGACACGGCCGTACCGGTGGTGCGCCAGGCCGGTGCCGCCTGTGCCGAGGTCCCCGTCAGGGCGCCGCTGCCGACGAGTGCGCCGATACCCGCCGCGCCGGCGAGCTTGCCGAAGCTGCGTCTGCTCAGGGAGATCTTCTCGGACATGCATTCCTCACTGCAATCGATGTTGCTGTGCAACGTACTGAGGGATGTCAACCCCAGGCAGGTTCGACCACTGGGGCGTTCCCTACCTCGCTGCGTGGTGTTGGTGGTAGCAGCAGGTGGGGCTGCAGGTGGTGGTTGTGGTGGGTGGGGTGGGTGGGGTGGGGAGTTCTTGGCGGAGGAGTTGTCGGTGGACGTTGATGAGTTCGGGGTTGGGGTCGACTCCGAATTCTTCGACGAGTCGGT
>NZ_JBEYXW010000081.1:0-7940 GCF_040645195.1 Saccharomonospora sp. NPDC046836 | reverse complement strand
AGTCTCCTTGCGCTTCGGGCTCACCCGGTTGGCGAACAGCGCCAGGGCATCGACGGTGTCGTGTTCCTCGCCGATGCGAGCGATCACCCGCTCGGCAACAGATCGTGACCGTGGCGGGCTGGCTCGTTGAGGCCGAGGAGGCCGGAGGGAAGCTGTCCGGCGCGGAGGTTGCCCGGCGGCTGGAGCTGTCCGCGCGGACCGGCCAGCGCCGCCTGGACAAGGCAGCCGCCTACCTCCAGGAGGTACGCCAGCAGCAGCCGCGAGCGCACCTGCGGCCCGTGCGCGGCTGACCGGCTCCCCTCCACCTCCGTGTGGCCGATGACCGATCCGGTCATCGGCCACACGCGTGCCAGGGGCCATGTCGGGGGCGCCGCCGAGCGCGACCGGTGGCCGATGGCCGATGGCCGATCCTCCAGGTGGGTTCAGCTGGCCAGCTTGTCCGGTGGCCGATGCGCCCTGCGCCGGTCATCGGCCATGGCCGATCCGTGGCCGGTACGCCGGCCGCCGAGAGCACGTCCGGCACGGTGCCGCCCACCCAGGGGAGGCGTCAGGCGGTCGGCGTCGCCGTCGTACAAGAGGGCTTGCCGGGGTTGCCCGGCCCGGCCGCGTACGGCTTGCCCACCCCTCGAACCGGCTTGCCGAACCGGCCATGAAGGCTTGCCGGTTTGCGCGGCAAGCCTTCCACCTGCACTTTCTGTGGTCTCGGTAAGCCTTTGGGCAAGCCCCTCCGAGCAGAGTTCATGGCACCAACCCCTCCTCGAAGGAGTGCCATGACCTCTCCGACGATCCCTCGACTCGCGGGCGGCGTCTTCAGCCAGCTCGACGCGGACTGGGCCCGGCTGTGTGCCGACTCTGACGTCCAGGCCGCCGTGGCCGACTGGCTGATGGCCGACCAGCTGGCCGACTCGGTCGCCACCGTGGCCGACGCAGGCGTGGCCGATGCGTGGGCGCGGCGCCTGGGCCCCGCCCAGCTGCTGGCCGCGCTGCGGCCGGGCGCCGGCCGGCTCGGCGACGACCTGGCCGACGCGGTGCTGCGCGCGCTGCTGCGGCGTGCCGCCGGATGTGACCGGTCGGCCACCCTCGCCGCCCGCATCGTGGTGCAGGCGATGATCCCGGCCGCCGTCCGGATGGCGCGCGGACAGGTCCGGCCGTTCGGTGGCCGGTCGTTCGAGGACGTCGGCCACGTGACGGTCGCCGCGCTGTGGTCGGTCGCCCGCTCCGGCACCATCCACCCTCGCCCCGGACGGCCCGCCGCCAACCTCGCTCTGGACACTCTGCGTCACCTCTGCGCGGAGCTGAGCGCCGACCGTGAACTTCTCGGTGATGACTTGGCGGCCGCCGAGATGCTGCCGGCTCCCGGCCCGGGCCCGCTCGCGGCGGCCGAGGCGGCCGAGGTCCGCGCGCTTGCCGCGGCCGCCGATCTCGACGCCCCGGACCACGATGCCGTCGCCGTGAGCGAGGCCCGGCTGGACCTGCTGGCTCTCCTGCTCGACGCCATGGACAGCGGCGCCCTCACGGCCGCCGACGCCCAGGCCATCGCCTGGCACTACACCGGCGCCCCGGTTCCCGACGCCGAGGCCGGGGGCCGCGCCGGTGTGAGCGCGGGGGCCTGGCAGCGCCGCCGCTCCCGGGCCGTGGGCCGCCTGAAGGCCTCGCTGCGGACCGCCGCCTGATCCCCTGAAAGGAGATTGGTATGGCCGCCGCCCCTGAGCCCGATGAGGCCCACGCCACCCACTTCCACCGCATACTGATCGGCCTCGGCGCCGAGCTCGTGCTGTCCCCTCTGGACCGCGACACGCACACGCGGATCCGCGAGGTCCTCGACAGCGCCGGTCTTCAGCGCGCCCTCGCCGCGCTCGTGGCTCTCGAAGCCCGCACCGAGTCCGAGCAGAAGGCCAGGATCGCCAAGCTCGTCGGCCACACCCTGCGAGGCGAGCGATGAAGATCCTCAGCAAGCAGCCCGTCCCCGAGCCCGCCCCCGAGGCTGGGGACGAGGCGGTGACCGATGCGCGGGACGACGCCTACGAGCTGGGCGGGTGGAGCACCGGCGCGCAGGCCAACACGACCACGCTCGTCCGCTGGGTCGCCTGGGCGGCGATCTGCGGCAGCATCCTGCTCTCCCTCGGCACCTTCCTCAGCCGCCCCGCCGACACTCCGAGCACCGATCAGCAGCCCCCGGCCGGCACCGGCGCCCAGGGCGCGGCGGGCTTCGCGACCCTCTACGCCTCCGAGTACCTCCTCGCCGGGAAGGGGGACGAGGGCCGGCTGGCCGCCTACTACCCCGGCGCCGCCACCTTGCGGCTCGAGGGCTCGCGCGGTCGCCTCACACCCAGTCAGCTCGCGGTGACCCGGCTGCGCCAGACCGGCCCCGACATCTGGTCGGTCACCGTCGCCGCCCGCCTCCAGCCACCTTCCCCGCCCGTCGAGAACGACGACGCCAAGGAAGGCGACTCCCCGGACCCCGACACCGGCGCCGGGCAGCCGCCGCAGGGGGAGAGCGTGCGCTTCTTCCAGGTGCCCGTCGCCTCCGCGCCCCGGGCGGACGGCTCCACCGGCTACGTAGCGATGTCCCTTCCCGCGGAAGTCGCCGGCCCCGGCACGGTCGAGGGCCCCCACACCGTCTACGGAACTCCCCAGCCCCCGCACGACCGCGACCCCCGGGTGAGGACGATCCGCTCCTTCCTCGCCGCGTACCTGGCCGGCGATGGGGACCTCGACCGCTACCTGGCCCCCCGGACCCGCCTCACGCGCATCGCCCCGGCCCCTTACACCGCCGTCGACCTCACCAGCCTCGCCGCCGACGGCCCCGCCGAGGCGACACGTGTCCCGCCGGACGGAACCGTCCAGCGGCTGCTGGTCAGCGTCCGCGCCCTGGCCGCCGACGGCACCACGCTGGCCCTTACCTACGCCCTGACCCTCAAGACCCGCGCGGGCCGCTGGGAGATCGCCTCCCTCGACGGCGCCCCCGAGGCCCGCCCCGCCCCCGCACCGTCGTCCCCCTGACCGAAGAGGAACCCCCTATGGACTCCGTGAATCTGTCCGCCGGCTGGATCGAGTCGCTCAACCTGATGGGCACCGACGTCAAGACGCTCCTGCTCGTGGTGGGTGTTCCCGTGCTGGGCCTCGTCTTCATCATCTGGGCCGGATGGAGGTCCAAGGCCCCCGGTCCCACGATCCTCGCGGCGATCCTCGCCACCGTCGTCGTCGGGCTGGCCCTGGACATGGAGGGCAACGCCGGGAAGATCGGCGAGGACATCAACAACTACGAGGGCGGCTCCACCGTCATCGGCGACCAATGAGCAGCGAGCCCGAGCACGAGGTCGACGAGGACTTCGTCGGCCGCTCCTACACGCGGGGCATGCGCGCCCCGACCGTGCACGGCTCCGTGCCCGGCGGGCCCGGCCGCCCGCCCCTGCGTATCCCGGGCGGTCCCTACTCCACCACCCAGCTCCTCACCCTGGGCATCCTCCTGGCCGCCCTCATCGCCACCCGGGACACCTGGGGCGGGCACGGCCTCGTCGACGCTCTCGTCGTCCTGGGTGTGCCCTTCGGCGCCGCCCTGGCGCTGCGCCACGTCCACATCGACGGCCGCAACCCGCTGTCGGCGCTGTTCAGCATCGCTCTGCTCCTGACCGGCCCCGCCCACGGCCGGCTTCACGACAAGGCCTGGCGCCCGCCCCGCCCACGCCGACTGCGGGCCCGCACCCAGCTCGCCCCGGCCCCCGGCACACCACCAGGCCCCGCCATACCCCGAACGCCCCTCCCCGCCCCCGCCCCTGTTCCAGCAGCCTCCCAGCCCGTCGCCTCCGGGGTGCAGGCGCTGCTGGCCCGACGCTCTCTGGAGAAGCCGTGAGCCTGCCCGTCCGCTACATCAGCGGTCACCTCCTGTGGACCACCCATGGCACCACCTGGGCCATCTGGCGTGTCGACGCGGGCAACTTCTCCTACGCCCCCACCGCCGCCCGCAAGCGCCGCCTGCGCGCCCTGGCTGGCCTCTTCCGGGCCCTGCGCGGCGAGCCGATGCTGCTCAGCCTCTGCCCCCAGGTCGACCCGACGACCGTGGTACGCGCGATGGTCGCCGACGTCGACCTGGACCGCAGCCCCCGCTACGAGGCCCTCGGCCACGCCGTCCTCGACGAGCTCGACGACATGGAACTGAACGGCCGCACCGACTGGCTCGCCCTGCCTCTGCCGCCGCTGTCCCGGGCGGACCAGATCCGCAGCACACTGTCCGCCGCCACGGCCGGTCTCTCCCAGACCCTCGGCCTGGTCCCCGCGCCGATCCCCGCCGACGAAGTCGTCCAGCGCCGCGAGCAGGCCGACGCCCTGCACGCCTCCTGGCCCACCGGCATCAACATGCGGCCCGCGACCGAGGCCGAAATCCTGTGGATCTACGGCCACTCCGCGCGCAGGGGCCTTGAGGAGCCGTTCCTGCCCACCGACGAGCAGCAGGTCCGCACCCTCGGCCGCACCGCCGCCGCCCACGGCGACCTCCTCCTGGCCGAAGGCGGCATCCACGACAGCCGGGCCCGGGCCGCCGACCCCACCCTCCGCCGCTACCTCCAGGTCAGCAGCGAATGGGGCGACTCCTACCAGTCCCTGCTCGCCCTGTCCGAGATGCCCGCCCGCTTCGCCCTGCCCGGCGCCGCCTACCTCCAGCAGCTCGACGACCTCGCCTACCCCGTCGACTGGTCCGCCCGCCTCAAGATCGTCCCCGGTCACCTCGCCAGCGGGAAGATCCGCCGCCGCGCAAGGCGCCTGCGCGCCCAGGCAGACGAGGAGACCACCGACCCCACCAGCCCGGTGGCCACCTCCGGCGACCACGAGGACGACGTCGTCGACTACGCCTCGAGCCTCGCCCAGAACGCCCAGGAAGTCGCCATCCAGGCCATGGTCACCCTCGCCGTCTGGGGAGACACCCCCGAGGAAGCACAGGGCCGCGCCAAGCAGCTCGCCTCCGACTTCGGCGCCACCGACTACACCTTCGCCCGCCCCATGGGCGCCCAGCGGGAGCTGTGGGAAGCGATGCTCCCCGGCTACCGCACCCCCCGTGCCGCCATCGGATACGCCCAGCACCTCCTGGCCCGCGACTTCGCCCTCGCCATGCCCTGGTGCGGCAGCCAGCTCGGCGACGACCGCGGCGCCTTCTTCGGCCTCCAGCTCGCCTCCGGCGGCGCCCGCCCCGTCCTCCTCGACGCCGACCGCGGCCCCCGCGAGAACGCCTCCGGCTCCATGGCGTTCATCGGCGAGCTCGGCGCCGGCAAGTCCGTCGGCCTCAAAACGGCCGTCTACAACGTCCTCGCCCGCGGCCGCTCCCGCAGCAACCCGCGCTCCCGCGGCCGCGCCGTCATCGTCGACCGCACCAAGGACGAGGAATGGGTGCGCTTCACCGAAGCCTGCCCCGGCAGCACCCAGGTCCTGCGCATCGACCAGACCGCCGCCATCAGCCTCGACCCTTTGCGCCTCTACGGCGGGGACGGCGCCAAGAAGGCCGCCCGCTACACCGAGTCCTTCCTCACCCTGCTGCTCGGCGTACGGCCCATGGACCTCGAGGGCGTCGCGCTCTCCGAGGCCGTCGCCGCCGTCCTGGCCCAGCCGAACCCCTCGATGAGCCGCCTCACCGAGGAACTCGCCCGCCGAGGCGCCACCGACACCGCCTCCCACACCCTCGCCCGCAAGCTCAAGGCCGTCGCGGGCAAGGACCTGGCCGCCGCCGTCTTCGACGACACCCTCCCCGTCGCCGACACCCGCGGAGCGGACGCCGTCGTCTTCTGCGTCGCCAGCCTCGCCCTTCCCAAGAAGTCCGAACTCGCCTCCGAGCACCGCATCGAGCGCCTGGAGTTCGAGAAGGTCTTCGGCCGCGCCCTGATGTACCTGATCGCCGCCGTCGCCCGCGAGACGACCATGGCCAGCAAGGACGAGTTCGCCGTCGCGGTCTGGGACGAGGCGTGGTGGCTGACCTCCTCCGAGGAGGGCACCGAGCTGCTCCTGGAGCTGCTGCGCGACGGGCGTAAGCACCGCGCCGCCGCCTACGTCGGCAGCCACGACGCGGACGACATCGGCCCGTCCGACGCCGAAAAGGGTCACATCATCCGCGGACTCATCCCGCACCGCCTGGTCTTCCGGCAGACCACCCGCTCGCTCGCCGCCCGCAGCCTGGCCTTCCTCGGCGCCGACGACACCGACCCCGACCTCCTGGACCTCGTCAGCAGCCTCTCCCCGATCGACCTCCCCGAAGAGGAGCGTCGCGCCCGCGCCGGCGAGGCCCTCTACCGGGACCTGTCCGGCCGCATCGGGCTGATGCGCGTGGTCATCCCGCACGACCCGACGGTGATGGACGTCATCCACACCACCCCCTCGGACACGGCATGACCCGCACCGCCTCCTACCGGCTCCTGGGGTGGGCCCGGCTGCGCGCCGCCCTGCTGACCGCCGTCCTGGCCGCCACCCTCATCACCCTGTTCACGTCGCTGCCCGCGCACGCTGATCCGCCCTCGCCCAGCCCCACCCCGACCGCGCCGGCCCCCGCCACGCCCTCGACGCCCACCGAGGAGGAGCTGGCGGAGATCCAGGAGATCCTCGACGCGCAGGCGGAGACCCGCTCCAAGGCCGAGCAGCAGGCCGCCATGGAGGCCGAGGCCGAGAAGCTCCGCAAGGCCCTGCCCGACGAGGGCGGCGTCCTGGGCGTCTTCAACGTCACCGACGTGAACAACCTGCCGATCAGCGTCTACCGCGTGAAGGGCGACACCGGCGGGTTCACCCGCTGGGACCTCGGCCTGCTCAATCTGGGCACCGAGTTCCTCTTCACCGTCACCAAGTGGATGATCGCGTTCAGTTGCTGGCTCATCGGCTGGGCGCTCTCCTTCGGCCTCGCCAAGTTGTTGCTCGGCCCGGTCCTGGCCGTCGCGGAGTCCCTCCACGCCCGCGTCATCATGGAGATGGGCCTGCCCGCTCTCTTCCTTGCCGTGTGCGCGTTCGTGTGCGCGGCGCGGATCTTCTTCGGCAACCGGGCCCGCGGCATCGCCGACGCCGTCGTCTCCCTGATCCTCGCCGCCCTCACCACCACCCTCCTCGCCTCACCGCCCCAGCTGCTGCTGGGGGAGGAGACCGGCGCCGTCGCCGCCGCCCGGGGCCTGTCCCTGGAGATCGCCGACGTCATCCTCGACGCCTCGCCCACCGCCCCCTGGGCCGACGGCAAGGACACCACCACCGAGGCGACCAGCTTCACCGTCGCCCGCCCGCTGACCGACGCCCTCACCGACGCCTTCATCGTCAAGCCCGCCATGCTGCTGACGTACGGCCGCGTCTTCGACGGCGAATGCGAACAGCTCTACGCCGACTACCGCCTGCGCCAGCTGGTCTTCGACCGGCAGCTCGCCGCCCAGACCGCGCGCATGAAGAAGACCACCCACCTCGCCGACTACGTCACCCCCGACGACACGCTCTCCGCCGTCGGCGACTGGCACATCGACATGGCCATGAACGTGGTCAGCGGCCTCTTCGGCGACACGCCCATGGAGGACTTCGAGGACCAGTGCATCGAAGGCGACGTCGCCGCCGCCAAGGAAGCAAGCCTCGACAAGCTCGGCGGCGCCCTCTTCCTGTTCATCGCCGCCAGCATCGTGACCGCACTCATCACCCGCATCGGAGCCAGCTTCCTGACCGCCCAGGTCCGCATCGCCTGGGACGCGGTCCGCGCCGAACCCTGCCTCGTCGCCGGCACCATCCCCGGCATCGGCCGCACCATGCTGCGGGACTGGGCCGCCGCCGTCCTGCGCCACCTCGCCACCATGGTCGTCTCCGTCGCCAGCCTCGCCCTGCTCATCCTCGTCCTGCAGGCCGTCCCCACCACCGCCGCTATGGTCCACATCATCTGGTAGTCGAGGTAGCCGCGGGACTCGCCGAGCACGCCGCCGAGCCCGGTGCCGGTGATCAGCTGT
>NZ_JBEYXW010000080.1:0-8361 GCF_040645195.1 Saccharomonospora sp. NPDC046836 | reverse complement strand
ATCGCCCCGGCGGGGGCGGCGGCAAGGAAGAGAACACCCGCGACCAGGCCGACGCACCACCAGCGCCACGACACGCCCACGACCCACCCCGCTCTTCCTCCACCTCGGCGGCGAGCAGCGCGGCCTCCGCCTCGATCGCGTCCAGCTCGGCCTCGGTCGGCTCCAGCCACGGCGCGAACGCCGTAACGGCCACCGTCAGGGTGACGATGTGCTCCATGGGTCTACCTGTCCTTTCGCGAGGAACGGCCCAGGAGCGGCCCCGAGATGCACCTCGGGGCCGCTCGCCGTTCGGGAATGTCGGTCAGCGCTTGAGCTGTTCGATGACGCGGCCGATCTCCTCGGTGCTCATCCCGGCCGCCAGCTCGCGGACCGCGTCGGCACCGCCGGTCTTGGCGGCGTGGATCGCCGCCTGGCTCTGCACGACCGTCTTGGCGCGGTCGGTGAGCTGCTGGGCGGCGTCACCGGTCGGGTGCTTCTTGCCGAACATGCGTGGCTCCCTTCCAGACACCGGACTGTCCGGGTCCCCGCCGCCGCCCACCGACCCCAGTCGAGGGGCGGGGCGGGCGATGACGGGCGCCTGTCAGTCGCAGGAGCGCTCCCGGCGGATCAGTGGTGCGCCGGGCAATGACGCGGAGGGCGTAGCCGCCGAGGTGGTCAAGCTCGCCGACGCCTTGAGCAATCGGTGAACGTGCATGGATTGGGGCCTTTCTGCTGGCCAGGGCATGTGTGAAGCACTGCAAGGGGGACCTCGTCCCCACTCTCCGGCCGTTGCTCGCGGTCACCGGGCCACCTCGCCAGTCGAGCCGTTCGGCTCTGTCGTCTGGCCTTAAGCGAGATTGCAGCGTCCCCGCCTTCTGCTCGATCGCCCTCCTCCCGCTGGCAGCGGAATAGAAGGCACTCAACTCCTATTGAGGACAAGTCCTCTTGAGGAGTTGCCAAGACTATGACCTGAGCAACAGTGGGTCGTCAAGACCTCTTGAGGACTTAAGGTGAGAGAGTCACGGCCCCGGGAGAGAGAACCGACATGGCGAAGCGCTACGAGAAGATCGCGGATGCCCTCCGCGAGGAGATCCGCAGCGGCTCACCCGCCCCAGGTGAGCGGCTGGCGGCGGAGACGGCGCTTGCGGAGAAGTACAAGGTGAGCCCGCCGACAATAAGGCAGGCGCTCGGCGTGCTCCAGGCCGAGGGCCTGGTGGAGCGCGTCCACGGGCGAGGCACCTTCGTACGCAAGGAACGCACCCGGAACCTGCGGACGAACGAGCGCCACCAGTGGGAGAAGGACCGGGCGCGGCACCCCGAGGAGAAGCGCGCGGAGACCGGGGCCACGGAGCACGACACGGGGCTGACGGTCTCGGATCTCGTGTTCGAGGCCGAGTACACCGAGACGGAGGCCGACACCGAGCTTGCCGGCGTTTTCGGCGTCGAGGTGGGCACCCGCCTTCTTGAGCGGCGCTACCGGACTCGGCATCGCTCCGAGGACGCGCCGTTCTCGCTGATCTCCTCCTACCTCGTCCACGAGGTGGTGGCCGAGAACCCGGATCTGCTGGACTCCGGTAAGGAGCCGTGGCCCGGCGGAACGCAGAACCAGCTCTACACGATCGGCATCGAACTGGGCGCTGTGGAGGAGCGCGTGACCGCGCGACCCCCCACGGTGGAGGAGGCAGAGGAACTGAACATCACGCCCGGCGTGGCGGTCCTCGTCCTCAAGAAGCTGTCCAGGTCGACGGACGGCAACGTGGTGGAGTACTCCCGCGTCGTCCTCCCGGGCGACCGCACCGAGTTGATGTTCACGACCCCACTCAGGAAGTGGTGAAAGTGATCGAAGCCAAGACCATCTCAGTCATCACGGCTGTTCACGCGCCCGGAGCGCACCACCTTCCCGAGGCGTACAAGTCCCTGCTGGCGCAGGAACTGCCCGCCGGGTGGGACTGGCAGTGGGTCATCCAGGAGGACGGGCACACCAATGAGGTCGCCCCGCACGTCCCCGACGACGAGCGCGTGTCCTTCGGGCAGGGGCGGGCCGGCCGAGCCGCCATGGCCCGGATGCTGGGCCTGGCCAGGGCTAAGGGCGAGGTGGTCAAGGTGCTGGACGCGGACGACCAGCTCACGCCCGGCACGCTCGCCCGTGACCTGAAGGCTCTGGAGCGGAACCCCGAAGTGGGCTGGGTGACGTCCCGAGTTCTTGACCTTCTCCCGGACGGGAGCACCCTCGGCTTCGAGGGCGACCCGGGTCCCGGCGTGCTGGAACGCGGCAGCGTCCTGGAGCACTGGCGGGCCCACGACTACCGCGCTCCCGTCCACCCGGCGACGCTCGCCATCCGCAAGGATCTGCTCCTCGCGCTGGGCGGCTGGATGGCACTGCCGGCGAGCGAAGACACCGGCCTGCTACTCGCGCTGAGCGCGGTCAGCCGCGGTTGGTTCAACGCTGACGTGGGCCTGCTGTACCGCAAGTGGCCCGGCCAGGTGACGGGCGCGGCATCCCACACCGACCCCGTGGAGCGAGATGCCCGTATGCAGGTCATCGACGCTCGCGCGACGGCGTTGGCCCGGAGCGGCTGGGTCTACTCCCCGTCAGCCGCCGCCTGACCCTCCCGTCGACTCTCCGGCAAGATCAGGGCGCGGGCCGAGTGGTCCGCGCCCTGGAACGCCCCCAGGACGCCGAGGTCGGCGCGAGCGCTCTCGTGGAACCGGTTGATGGCGCGGAACGCCTCCCGGTTCAACTCCCGCCACTCCTCAAGCGGCCCCTCGGTCGTCCCCCGCGCCCGCCAGTCGATCGCCTTCGTCGCGGTGTTGATGCCATGCGCCGCTTCGATCACCTGATCCTCGGCAAGCAACATCACGCGCTCGAACGCCCGACTCCGCACCCCCTCCGCCTCGGTCAGCTCCTCGGCGAGGCTGGTCCCGGACCGCTCGCTGCGGCCCAGCCCAGTGCGGGCCTCGTAGAGCATCACGGCGCTGTAGATGCAGGTGCGCACAGCGTCGATGTACTCCGCGTACGTCTCAAGCTTCCGCTCGTCCCAGCGGGTGAGCAGAAGGTGCCGCATCCGCTGTCGCTCAAGCAGATGGTTGGTGAAGTGCGTGGTCAACGCGCCCACCACCACGGCCAGGATGGTGATTGCTTGGCCGGCTACGTCCATCGTGTCCCCCATGGCAAGTTTGAGGAGGATCATACGAGGTGGCGATCCGCGTGGTAGTGGCTCGGGAAGGGCAATCCGTGAGTGAAGTGAGTGGCGAGAATAGCGCCGATGCCTTGATTGCGCACCGTCGAGAGGTCGAAGCTATCAGGCGAAGGATTGCCCATCGCCGACTGCAAGTAATTGGCCTATGGGGGACGCCGGTAGCCTTCCTCTTAATCTTGCTGTCCTGGGTAGTGGTCAAGTGGACCATCTGGCCGCACGGTGACGGCGTGCCATGGTCGGCGAACGGGACCTTTATTGCCTTTCTGGTGGTGACGGGAATTGCGTCACTGGCTCAGCTTATTGCCGAGTTCGAAATTAATTCACCATGGCTGGACAGTGGGACGTCTGTCGGCGAAATTAAGCTTGAGCTGCAACTGGCAGAGGAAAGGCGGGTGCTCGCCGCAAGGGGTATGACCCCGCCACTGCTTGATCGGCAGGCTACCTACCGGGAGCGGATGCCTGGTGAAATCTCGCGACTCCGTAAGGAGTCGCGCCATTACCGGCGTATCCATCTGTTCATGCAATGGTTGCTCTTTGTTTGCTCTGCCTCGATTACCGCCGTAACTGCATGGTACGACCCGCCGCAGCCAGGTAAGGGTGTACTGATCGGCCTGGGTTTCACGGTGAGTGCGGTAACTGCCGCTTCGGGTTATTTCAAGCCCAAGGAGCGGTCCTTTAATTTGCAGCAGACTGCCGATAGCCTGGAAAGGCACGCTACGGCAATCGAGCTTGGCATCCCCCCGTATGTCGGCTCCGGGGAAGATGAAAATCTCCGCTCGTTCGCGATTGCTGTAGAGGATATTCGTGCTGAGCAGCGTTTGAGGGAGCAGCAATTGGACCAGCCGCAGCAGGGACAAGGGGAAGTCCTCTGACGAGGGGGCCCTGGCCACCCCCGAGGTGGACGGCTGTGGGCGCCTGGCCTCAACGACCGGCCATGGGCCATGTGCGGGCCAGTTGACGCTCGGCTCGGCACCGCGCGCCGTATCCGTGCAGGTGGAAGGTGGCAAGCTGCTCATGCAGACCCCGGTCTTGAAACCCGTCACATCTGATCACCGTCCCAAGGACGTCTGGTGTGGGTGCCGCCTTCCACTGACCATGTGCGACTCCATGACTGCCGGGCCCAATTCCGGCGGCCTGTGAGAGACGGAGCAGTGGCGGCGTGCGTTGCGGCCCGCCTGCTCATAGGTCGGCGAGGACGCATCGAGCCAACGCTAGACCGATCTACACGAAGCTGCTGCAAGGCAGCCCGCGCATCGCTCTGCCCTTCTGCGGCAGCGACAGCCGCAATCGCGAACGTGGACGCTTCTCGCCTCTGACGCACAGTCGACAGCTAGCCGTTCGTGCACAACCGGCCCACACAGCCACTCCAACATGGGATACTCAGTCAGTTTCTAGCCTGATGGGGGCCGATAGGTCGTGTCGTCGATTTCTTCTGCCAACTGCCCGATGCCGCAAGCACATAAGCGCCTAATGGACTGCCACGCCCAATGGCACGCATTGCAGGATTCATACTTCGAACCAGACGTTTTTAGGCTAAATCTGAACACTTTTTTGCAAACTCACCGAAGCGTAACCAGCCTCCTGTTGAAGCACAATAAGAACCTCCCCAGATTCAATGAATGGTTCACGAATTACAACGACACCACAGCGAAACTAGAAGTGATGCGCTGGGCCGCGAGGGCACGCAATCGCATCGTTCATGAATCCGACCTAGACCTTCACAGCTATTGCCAGGTGACGTGGATCGGAGATTGGCACACCAGGAAGGAGATAAATGGGAACTTTCCCCCCCGCATGAGCGTGAGGGAGATCCTGTCCGCAGTCGAACAGTCGCACGGAATGCCCCCGTTTGGCACTATGACGATCAATAGGCGATGGGTCGATAAGGAACTGGACTCGTGGGAAATTCTAGACGCATGCGCTGCCGCATACATGCATCTCAATGAACTTCTCCGGGTCGGACACCGTGCAGCCAACAAAACAGTATGCACTCTCGACAGGTCGTACGAGGAGTGCGTGACTACGGAGCTGCCGCTCACTTCGGGATACCTGCCATGTATTCACATCGCGCAATCTGACCTCACTAGCCACTTCTCCACCCCAGATGGAAGCGCCGTATCCGCAGCTTCGGAGATTGTCGAGGCGAATGAAAAGAGAGCTGCGGAAGCGGTGCAAGGATACCAACTGCCCACGGAGTTCCCTAATGGCGATGCTATTGCCCGAGTGCCCGGCTTCATGCAGATAGCACGCAAAGTGATGGAAAAAGACGGCGCTCACGCCACGATCGCATGTCTATTCGCAGGAACAACTCTCGTAAGCACCCTAGGAATGCGGTTTGATGACCAGCGAACCAAGCGACTCGCCTTTGAATCGCTTGCTCAACTAGTAGAACGAAAACGAGCCGATGGGGTGCTTGTAATTAGCGAACTCTGGATGGGAGTACAAACAGAAATCGAGAAGAAGCTGAATACGATCCTCCTGCCTGCCCGTTATCACATAGGCAAGAAGGAAGGGCTTGTGGTTTACGCGGTAACTCGCGACGGCCGGAGATCGGAGCAACAGTGTTTCGTGGAGAGAGGGGCTAATGGCGAGACGACGTGCAGCGATCCCGTTGAGGGCGACCCCGGCGCTCTAAACATTATGGTCCCAGTCTTCAGGACATGGAAAGAGATGGAATCACGAGGGATCTAAACGACACCTCAAGAACCGAAGTACCCTTCGGATTACCAACTATCATGTGGCGGGCGCCGTGGCGCTTCCTCTTTAGGGCGAACTATTTTCATTGGCCGCGTGCTCCTGACTTTGCTGCGGAAGCCAGCTGGCCAGCTGAGATGCGCGAGTTAACGTTGCACTGGCACCCTCGATTAACCTTCTGGAAGAAAGCGTCACGTCGCCCTGCAAGAGTGCAGGTAGAAAGTTCTTACCCACGCGCTAACTAGACCACCCTTAGTTGGGGCGGTCGATTCGTGGAGTATGCTTCGTGTGTCTGCTGAGGAGTTGCCATAAGCCCGAAGACCCAGCTGTTCAATTCCGCAACGGAAGCGTTAAGCTGATCCGCAATTTGTGACGGCCTGATGCCGTCAGACCAAAGCGCACTAAAAACTTTCTGAAGGAGCATTGATGTCTCGCGCGGGGCGTCTCTGGGTTCCCCGGTCCTAAAGCCCAGCCGCCCCAGCTCGATCACGGACTGACGATACTGCCATTCGGTGATTCTTCCAAGAGCGTGTAGGCGATATGTCAAGGCCAGAGCTGACACGTTCCAGTATTTCCTCGACCTGATAATTTGATCCGTGGTCGGGCTCGCCGGAACTCTTTCCGCGATGCTGCGTCGCGGCATCAATAGGTTAGATGCAAACTCGTCAGCTTCCTTCTCAGCCGCTCGCGTCCTCACCCCGGCCTCGTCATCGCAGTGCATCATAAGATGGCCGAGTTCATGGGCAACATCAAATCGGCTACGAGCTGCAGATTTAAGCGTGTTCAGAAAAATGTACGGCCGCCCGTCTCGCCAGAATGAGAATGCATCCACCTCCACATACTCCGGAGCAAGTGAAAATACGCGCACTCCATGAGCTTCGACTAGGTGAATCGCATTTCTAATGGATTCATTCTCACCCATGCGCCATACGGAGCGAAGATACTCGACATTCAACTCCGGGCTCATCTTCCGTCCAGGAGTTGGTACATCCGGCGCCGGCAGATCAAACAAGTCGTCCAGCCAGTGACTAAACTCGACAGCTAGACGTGATTCCGACAATGCGGCATCGCGAATATATGCAGACAGTTTGCTTCGAGCGCGGAAACTGACGGACGCAGGATCGATTTCATCGATCTCTGGAGCGGAGAAAAAGGAAAGCGGGAAATCTAGAACCTCCGCGATCCTATCAAGAGTTTGCGGTGACGGCTGCTGACGATCGTGTTCGTAGTTGGAGATGCTTTGACTGCTCACGCCCACTCGGTTGCCAAGCTCAACAAGTGTCATACGTCGACGCTTACGAGCTAGTGTCAACCGAGATGGCGTGAACATCTGGCACCTTTCCTTCTAGGCCGTTAGGGCTTCCGCCTCTCGACCGAGACTTCGCTGGGTGGACCGAACCCGTCATTGGGATCACTGTCGATGAAGCCGAACTCGTCACCATCGACTGAGTACGGACTATCTGGGAGGATGCGCTCATACCAGTCCTTCACGTACCCCTTGGCGTTCAGGCGCTCGGGTAGTGAGACTTCATGCCGAATCTCTGCCTTCTTTTGATCAAAGTAGACCAACATGAGCCACAGGTTGTAGCCGGCCAGCTCGTCGGTGTGCTCTGTCACTTGGAAGGCCGAGCGGCCAAGCAGGGCGATCTGCCCAAGCGGCACATTGCGCTCCACCAGCCTCTTGGTCAGTTCGCCTTTCGGGTACCGCGAGCTGGGCTGCAACCTCCCTGCCCTCTGGCCAGTGCGCGGGCTGCCACTAGCCACCCCTAGAGCAACACGTGTACGGGAGTTGAGCATGATGGGCAGGACGCCAGCTAGGTTGACGCGACGCCAGTCGTCCTCACCGTCCAGTTGGCGGCTTAGGCTCGTAACGAGTCCGTTGTAGGCGTAGATGCCTGGAGCGATCCTGGCCGCGTGATCCTTTGAGCACAACCCACGCTCTGTGTTACTCGCCCCGAGCGCTTGTCGCAACACGTCCCCGCGGAGGCCGAGGTTGGCAACCCGCGCCTCGTAGTCAGCATGGGACCCTGCTGCTAAGGATTCGATCATTCCGCCTCCAGGGTTAGGGGATCTAGCCCTCGGATGAGGGCCGGAATCAATAAGTCAGCTTACAGGGGTGCACCGACAGTCACGGATGGAGCCGTAGAGAGTCGCCCGACTCACAGTGCCCGGCAGTGCGGACGCGGCGCGGGGCTGACAGCAATCGCAGGCCGGAGCCGCTGCGAAGGTCGGCTCACCAGGGCGGGGACGCGTGTGTCGTTCCTCGCCGACCTGATCTCGTTGTCCTGATCATTGTCCGGTTCGACTGCGTACACCGCTGTCCACCGACGTACGTACGCACCCCCGTGACCTGCTGCTCGTATGTCCAAGAACGGCCCTGTACCGCTACGCGCACAGTTGGAAAGCGTGTTGGGGGCAACCCCTCACGAGTTCGAATCTCGTATCCTCCGCCATTGCTCTCACCGGGCAATACGAAGAGGGCCCCGCT
>NZ_JBEYXW010000079.1:0-8361 GCF_040645195.1 Saccharomonospora sp. NPDC046836 | reverse complement strand
GCCCCCGTCCCCCGCCGCGCCCGCGTCGGCACGGTCGTGGTGCCAGTGCGGGTTCGAGCGCACCGCCCGCGACCGCGCCGGGGTCCCGGCCCTCATCGCCGCCCACACCGCGCACGCCGCCGTCTGCCCGCTGCTCGACCTGGAAGGAAACAAGGCCGCATGAGTGCTCCGATCGTTCCTCTGCACGACCGTGCGGCGGCCGGCGGGCCGCCCCGTGACCACGAGGCCGAACAGGCCGTGGTCGGCTCGATGATCCTCGCTCCAGCCGTCATCGCCGAGGTCGGCGCGGTCATGGACCCCGCCGACCACTACAGCGTCGCCCACGAGATCACCCACCGCGCGATCCTGGCCCTGCACGGCGAGGGCCGCCCCGTGGACCCGATCGCGCTGGGCCACCACCTGGAATCCACCGGCGACCTCACCCGCGCGGGCGGACGCCCCTACCTGCACACCCTGGTGCAGGCCGTGCCCAGCCCGTCCAACGCCGCCTACTACGCCGAGATCGTCCACGACCTGGCCCGCCGCCGCCGCAGCATCGAGGCCGGGACACGCATCGTGCAGGCCGGGCTGACCGGCGAGGCCAGCGCGGACGAACTGCGCGACATCCTCGCCCAGGGCGCCGCCACACTGCCCGACGCCTGGCCCGACCCCATCCCCCTCAACCAGCGCCCGCCGCTGCCCGACTTCCCCAACCACGCGCTGCCCGCCTGGCTGGGCGAGTTCACCTCCGCCATCGCCACCGAGACACAGACCCCCGTCGACATGGCCGCAGCCCTCGCCCTGTCCGTGCTGGCCACCGCCGCCGGCGGCCGGACCGTCGTCCACGTCCGGGGCCGCTGGCGCGAGCCCGTCAACCTGTTCGTCGTCGTCGCCCTGCCCCCCGCCAACCGCAAGAGCGCCGTCTTCTCCGCCATGACCCGCCCCCTCTACGAGGCCGAACGGCTCCTGAACTCCCAGGTATCCGGGCACATCGTGGAAGCGGAACTGACGGCGAAGATGGCCAAGGAAGCCGCCGACAACGCCGCCGCCAAGGCCGCCAAGACCGAAGGCCCCGAACACGACGCGCTGGTCGCCGAAGCCATCGCCCTGGCCCAGGCCGCCGAGAGCATGACCGTGCCGGTCAAGCCCCGCCTGCTCGCCGACGACACCACCCCCGAAGTCCTCTCCTCCCTCGTCGCCGAACAGGGCGGACGCATGGCCGTGATGTCGGCCGAGGGCGGCATCTTCGACATCATCGCCGGCCGCTACTCCGGCACCCCCAACATGGAGGTCTTCCTCAAGGGCCACGCCGGCGACCGCATGCGCGTGGACCGCCGCACCCGCGAGGAGTACGTCGAAGCCCCCGCCCTGACCATGGGCCTGGCCGTGCAGCCCTCCGTTCTGGAGGACATCGGCAGGAACCGCGGCTTCGACGGACGCGGCCTGCTCGCCCGCTTCCTGTACTGCCTGCCCACCTCCCTGGTCGGCCGGCGCCGCATCAACCCGCCCACCGTCCCTGACCACGTCAGCGACACCTACGAGCGCAACATCACCGCGCTCACCCTCTCTCTCGCCGACTGGACCGACCCGGCCGTCCTCCAGCTCTCCCCCGCCGCTGACAAGGCCCTCATCGCCTACGAGGAAGCCATCGAGCCCGACTTGGAGACCACCGGCGGCAAGCTCGGCCACGTCGGCAAGTGGGCCGGAAAGCTCGTCGGCGCCGCCGCCCGCATCGCCGGACTCCTCCACCTCGCCGAACATCTCACCGACGGCTACGGCAAGCCCGTCAGCGGCCCCACCATGATGGCCGCCATCGAGATCGCCGAATACTTCACCGCCCACGCCCTGGCCGTCTTCGACCTCATGGGCGCCGACACCACCCAGGCCCGCGCCCACACCGTCCTGGACACCCTCACCGCCAACGCCTGGGAATCCGTCTCCCGCCGCGACCTCTTCGCCAAACTCCCCCGCTCCGAGTTCCCCACCGTCGCCGAACTCGAAGCCGCCCTCGCCCTCCTCGAAGACCACGGCCACATCCGCACCCAGACGCCACCCCGCACCGGCAAACGAGGCCGCCCCCCGGCCCCCCGCTACCTCATCCACCCCCACACCCGGAACCCCACCACCTGACCCCGCACCCCGGAACCCCGCCGCAGAAAAAGCAGAAACAACAAAAATCCCGAAACCCAGCCCTGACCAGCAACAACACCCACCCCCGCCGCCCGCCGCAAAAATCAGCGGAACTCCCGCAGAAATACCCCACCCCCGGACCGACGCCCCTCCCCTCGGGCCCGCCCCAGCACCCTGCGGCGGGCCCAAGGGTATTTCTGCGGCGATTACCGCGATTTTTGCGGCGCCCACCCCACCCCGATAAAACCCCAGGTCAGACCGCAGATTCGGCATTTTTGCTGTTTTTGCTTTTTCTGCGGCGCCACCCCGCCCCCCACGCACCCGAGGAGACCGCCCATGGCCACCGCCCTGCCCGCCCGACTCCCCGAGCGCTACCTAACCCCCGAAGACCTCTGCCGCATCTTCAGCGTGCCGTTGGAGACCGTCTACCACTGGCGCAAGAAGCGCACCGGCCCGCCCGCCATCCGCATCGGCAAGCACCTCCGCTACGACCCCGCCGCCGTCCACGCCTGGACCACCCAGCTCACCGACGCCGCCTGACCCACACCCACCCAAACGAGGGGCCGCCCGCACCGGGCGGCCCCTCTCATACGTTCCGGAGGAACCGCCACACCATGGCCGGCCACATCCAAGACCGCTGGTACAAAACGGAACCCGACGCCAACGGCAAGGCCCGCAGGGTCAAGACCGACCGCCACGGCACCGGCATGCGCTACCGCGCCCGCTACATCGGCCCCGACGGCAGCGAAAGGTCGAAGAGCTTCCCCGACCGGCAGAAGCGCCTCGCCGAGCAGTGGCTGACCTCGACGGCCGCTGACATGGCCCGGGGTCAGTACGTTGACCCGAAGGCCAGCAAGACCACCTTTCAGCAGTACGCCGAACAGTGGGTGGCAACCCATACGACCGAGGTGAACAGTCGAGAGGCTGCCGAGCGTCGCCTGCGGCTGCACGCGTACCCGTACATCGGAACGCGCCCCCTTGCTTCCTTTCAGCCGGGCCACATCAGGACGTGGCTCGGCGCTCTGGAGAACAAGGTGCCCGCTACGTCCCACCGGCGGATCATCTTCGGTACCGTGTCCGCCGCCTTCAGCGCGGCTGTGGACGACGGTCTCGTTGCGAAGAACCCCTGCAAGGCCAAATCGGTCCAGCGCCCGAAGCTGGGCCACGGGCGCGTGGTGCCGTGGACCGCCAGTCAGGTGTTCTCAGTGCGGGCAGCGCTCCCCGACTCTCTGCGGACCGTGGTGGACGTGGCCGCCGGGTGCGGTCTGCGGCAAGGTGAGGTCTTCGGGCTCTCCACGGACGAGGTCGACCACGACGGCGGCTGGATCTCCGTCGAACACCAGCTCAAGCGGATTCGGGGGAAGTTCGTGTTCGCGCCGCCGAAGGGTGACAAGGTCCGGGACGTGCCGCTGCCGGCCAATGTCAGCGCGGCGCTCAAGGCACACGCCGAGGCGTATCCGCCGATCCTGGTAACTCTGCCATGGCGGCGCCCTGACGGTTCGCCCGTGACGAAGCAGCTCATCTTCGCAGGACCGGCTTCCAAACACGTTCGCGTGAGCCACTTCAATGATCACGTGTGGAAGCCTGCGCTTGCCACCGCCGGCATCATCCGGCAACCGGCGCTCGGTGAACGCTACGCGTCCGCTCCTGAACACGGCATGCACGCTCTGAGGCACTTCTACGCGTCGGTCCTCCTCGACGCGGGAGAGAACATCCGGGCTCTGAGTCAGTACCTCGGCCACGCCGACCCCGGCTTCACCCTCCGCACCTACACGCACCTGATGCCGAGCAGCGAAGGCCGCACCCGCAGGGCCGTTGAAGGGCTCTACAAGGCCGCCCGCAAGCAAGATCACGGCCCAGAGGCGGCCCAGTAGGCCCCAGTGCCTCCTCCTGAGAGGCGAAACTGCTGGTCAGGAAGATTCCGGTACAGCGGTCCGAGGCTTCATCTACTTCTGGCCGCTCTACACGGGGGAGCCGATCCCGGTGGACCAGTGGCAGCGGAGGATGTGGCTGGACACGTGGGTCTAGCGAGCGGTGGGGCCGGTACGCGGGCGCCCGGCAGAGGCAACTCACAGGGCCTACCGCGACACTGAGGTCGCGTGACGCAGGAGGTGCCTGGCTCCGGAAATCATCGGCCGCGCGCAGCACGTAGTGCCGCCGGTTACCGTCCCGGCAGGCGCTCGCCGACGCTGTCGGCGTGGGATTACGACAGGTACGACGGTGGGAGCGCGACGCGCCACCCTGGCCGCAAGGCGACGCGGGCCACCGCGAAGGGGCTTGTGGGGAGCGGCCGTTCGATGGCCGTCGATGGGCGGGGGGTGTCGGTGGCGCCGGGCTTCAGGGCAGGCCGGGCGTTGCGATAGCGGCGGGTCTCATGACGGAACGGTCTATTCCGGAGTACGTTCGCCGCATTTTTGCCTCCGCATGACCACTCCTGTGCTTAGAGTGCACCGGAGGGCAGGTGTTTGAACACGTTCAAATCTTCGTTCGAGCAGCTGCCGGGGAGACGGGGAGGGGACGATTCCGTGCGCAACGGAGCCAAGGCCGCGCTGGTCGGCGGGGTGTTTCTGGGCATGGTGGGGGCCGCCGGGTTCGGGGTCTACGAGCTGGTCGGCGATGTGGGAGGTGGGGGCGACGGGGTCGAGGCGGCCGCGGCGGAGAAGCCGACGGGGCCGCCGACCCGGGCCGAGGCGGCCAAGGCGGCCAAGGCGTTCTTCGCGGCCTGGTCGCGCCGGGACACGGCCGAGGCGGCGCAGCTCACCGACAACGCCGTGGCCGCCCGGAGCGCACTCGCCGACTACTTCGAGGCCGCCCACGTCAGCCATGTGCGCGTCACCGCAGAGGAGCCGGTCGGCCGCACCGTCGGCTACGCGGTCGAGGCCACCGTCTCCGTCGGCGAGCACCGGGGCACCTGGAAGTACGAAGGCGAACTGGAGGTGGTCCGGGGGGAGACGACGGGCCGGCCGCTGGTCGACTGGGCGCCCCAGGTGCTCCACCCGGACCTCCAGGCGGGGGACACGCTGGAGGCGGGGGAGGCCGAGGTGCCGCCGATCCGCCTCGTCGACCGGGCGGGCCAGGAGCTTAAGCGCTCCGGACACCCCTCGCTGGGGCCGCTGCTGGACACCCTGCGGGACCGGTACGGCAAGCAGGCGGGCGGCGAGCCCGGCGTCGAGCTGTGGATCGACCCCGAAGGCAGCGCGCCCCGGCAGACCCTGCTGACCCTCGCCGAGGGCAAGCCCGGCACCGTGCGCACCACGCTCTCCGCCGCCGCCCAGCGCGCCGCCGAACAGGCGGTGGCCGGCCGGGCGGAGGCGTCCGTGGTGGCGCTGCGGCCCAGTACCGGGGAGATCCTGGCCGTGGCCGACCACCGTGCGGACGGCTTCGACGCGTCCTTCCTCGGCCAGCTCGCGCCCGGGTCGACGATGAAGATCGTCTCGGCCTCGCTCCTCATCGACAAGGGGCTGACCGCCGCCGAGGGGGCCGCGCCCTGCCCGCCCTCGGCCACCTGGCAGAGCCAGACCTTCAACAACCTGCCGGGCCTCGCGCCGAATGAGAACGCCACCCTCGCCGACAGCTTCGCCCGTTCCTGCAACACCGCCTTCGTGAAGTTCGCCGACGAGCTGAAGGTGGACGACCTCACCCGCCAGGCCCAGGAGGTCTTCGGCCTCGCCCGCGACGACTGGCGGATCGGCGTGCCCTCCTTCGACGGCAGGGTCCCGGCCTCGGGCGGCCCCGACACGGCGGCCGCCCTGATCGGGCAGGGCCAGGTCCAGCTGAACCCGCTGACCCTCGCCTCGGTCACCGCCACCGCCCGTACCGGCGCCTTCCGGCAGCCGGTGCTGGTACCGCGCGAGCTGATCGACGGTGAGCTGGCCCAGGCGCGCGGCCTGGCGCCGGGCACGGCCGCGCAGTTGCGCGCCATGATGCACCGGACCGCGACCTCCGGCAGCGCGGCAGGCGCCCTGGCCGGGCTGGGCGGCGACATCGGCGCGAAGACCGGTTCGGCGGAGGTCGACGGGCAGGCGACGGCCAACAGCTGGTTCACCGCCTACCGCGGTGACCTGGCCGTCGCCGCCGTCGCCGAACAGGGTGGCCGGGGCGGCGAGAGCGCGGGCCCGATCGTCGCCGCCGTGCTGCGCTCCGGCGCCTGACCCGGCGTACGGAACCGTCTCCTCCGCGCGCCCCTGCCCCGGCCGACCGGCCAGGGAACGGGGTGTCCGTGGGCGGCACTACGCTGGGGCCCGTCGGTGCCGAGGGGGCGGCGGAGCTGCGGAGGGGACTGTGGGCAAGAGACGACGCGAGGTACGGCGCGAACCGGGCACCAACAACACCAGGAAATACGCGGTGATCGGCGCGGCCGCCGCCGTGGTGATAGGCGCCGGGGTCGGCGCCTGGGCCTTCACCGGCGAGGACGCGGCCGACCAGGCCGACGCGATACCCACCGGCCCCCTGACGGCGACCGAGGTCAAGGGCGCCGCGACCAAGTTCCTCGACGCCTGGGCGGCGGGTGAGCCCGCCAAGGCCGCCCGGCAGACCGACTCCCCCGCCGCCGCCCGGACCGCCCTGGACGCGTACGCGAAGAGCGCGAAGACCGGGCCGGTGGAGATCCAGAAGGGCAAGCGCGCCAAGGCGAGAGTGCCGTTCTCGGTGGCCACCACGGTCACCTGGGAGAAGACCGGCAAGCCCTGGGCGTACGAGTCGGAGCTGACCGTGGTGCGGCGGGCCGCCGACGGCCGCCCGCTGGTGCACTGGCAGCCGTCCGTCCTCCACCCCGACCTCGCCGAGGGCGACCAGCTGGTGACCGGTGAGGCCGGCACACCACCGATCCGCGCCCTGGACCGGGACGGCGGGGAGCTGACCAAGGAGGAGTACCCCTCGCTCGGCGCCGTCCTGGACAGCCTGCGCGAGCGGTACGGCGAGAAGGCCGGCGGCACCCCGGGCGTCGAACTCCGCGTCGTGCGGGCCGAGAAGCCCGACGAGGAGAAGAATGCGGACGGCGCCGAGGCCAAGTCCGGGAAGGACGACGAGCTGCCCGACAAGACCCTGCTGACGCTCGCCGAGGGCAAGGAGGGCACGCTGCGGACCACGCTCAGCGCCAAGGCCCAGGCCACCGCCGAGAAGGAGGTGGCCGAGCGGAAGAGGGCGTCCGTGGTGGCGCTGCGCCCCTCCACCGGGGAGATCCTCGCCTTCGCCAACTCCAGCCCGGAGGGGTTCAACGTCGCCCTCCAGGGCTCACTGGCCCCCGGCTCCACGATGAAGATCGTCTCGGCCTCGATGCTGCTGGAGAAGGACCTCGCGGGCATCGACAAGAAGCACCCGTGCCCCAAGTACTCCTCGTACGGCGGCTGGAAGTTCCAGAACCTCGAGAAGTTCAAGATCACCGGCGGTACGTTCCGGGACAGCTTCGGGGCCTCCTGCAACACGGCCTTCATCAGCCAGGCGAAGAAGCTGAAGGACGACGACCTGACCAAGCAGTCCCAGCAGGTCTTCGGGCTGGGCAAGGACGACTGGGCCATCGGCGTCCCGTCGTTCGACGGCGCCGTGCCCGTCCAGTCCGACGCCTCGATGGCCGCCTCGCTCATCGGCCAGGGCGGCGTCCGCGCCAACCCGCTGAACATGGCCTCCGTCGTCGCCACCGCCAAGACCGGCGAGTTCCACCAGCCCTACCTGGTCTCGCCCGAGGTCGACGGCCGCTCCCTGGCCAAGGCCGAGCGGAAGCTCTCGGCGTCGGCGCAGAGCCAGCTCAAGGCCCTGCTCACGCACACCGCCGTCGCCGGGTCCGGGGCCGAGCCCATGGCCGGGCTCGGGGCGGATGTCGGTGCCAAGACAGGCAGCGCCGAGGTGGACAACCAGAAGAAGCCCAACGGGTGGTTCACCGCCTGGCGTGGCGATGTGGCGGCCGCGGCGGTCATCCAGGAGGGGGGCCGGGGCGGGGCCTCGGCGGGGCCGTTGGTGCGGGCGGTGCTGCTCGGGTCCTGACGGGGTAGGGGGTTGGCGAGGCCGGGCCGGAGTGACGGGTCCGGCCCGGTCTTCGCTCGATTCCCTGCCTTGGAGGGTGCTTTGTGGATGTGCGGTCCGTGCGCAAGGTGATTCTGCTGGGGACGCTTGTGGTGGGGCTGGTGCTCATTTCCCTTGTGGCGGGTGCCATCGCGTGGGTGGACGCCACGAGGTGACGTCGGGTCTCCGGTGAAGCCGTGCCTGCGGAACAGTTCGGCGGCAGCGGTGAGCAGCTGCTCGCGCCGGGATGGCGTG
>NZ_JBEYXW010000078.1:0-8447 GCF_040645195.1 Saccharomonospora sp. NPDC046836 | reverse complement strand
GCCCGGCGCCAGCTCCGGAGCCATCACCGGCACGGTGAACACGGGTGCCACGGTCGAGGTGTCGATCCAGGTCCCGGCGCAGCCCCCCGCCCGAGGGCCGGGCCAGTCCGGCGGCCAGGGTGAGCAGGGTGCTCTTGCCCGCGCCGTTCGGCCCGACCAGGGCACAGATCCGCCCGGCCGGCAGCCGGAACGAACAGGCGTCGAGCGCGTTCCGGCGCCCGAAGCGTTTGCCGAGGCCCCGGGCCTCGATGGCGGTGTCGGTCATGGTGAGTCCTTGGAGGAGGAGAGGGCGGAGAGAGGTCAGGGGGTGCGGCGGCGCAGCAGGCGCAGGGCCGCGAAGGCGAGGGCGGCGGTGAGGACGAGGATCAGGGCCGTCTCGGTGAGGTGGAGGGGGACGGCGTGGGAGGCAGGGTGGAAGAGCGTCTCGAAACCCTCGACGCCCTTCGCCTCTGCGCACTGCCGGACGAGGGACTCCCTGCCGTACTGGCAGTCGCTCATCGACACGGGCCGGCCCTGCGCGTCGAGGGCCGATTCGCTCAGCACCCATGCCCTCGCGGGGGCGGCCGTGACCTTCCAGCCGAAAATCCGCTCGGCCGGCCAGAGATGGGGAAGCAGCAGCGGCAGACCTTGCACCACCCCGAACATGGCCCCCGCCGACACCGCCAGCGCGGCCAGCGACCGGCGCAGCAGCAGCCCGGCGTACGCGCCGAGGGTCAGGGCGAGGAGGAACAGGGCGGGGGCGACGGGCCCGGAGGCGGAGAAGGTGAGCCAGTCCGTCCAGTCGTCCAGCGGGGACCCGTCCATGTACGGAACAGACCGGGCCTCTACGAACAGCAGGACCAGAGAACTGGCCCCGGCGAAGAGTACGCCCCCCGCCACCGCCCACTTCACCGCGATCCAGCGCCGTGGCGAGACCGACTGAGTCCAGGCGAGTGCGGCCGTACCCCGTTCCTGTTCGGCCCCGGTGAGCGCGGCACCGGCCCAGGCGGCGACGGCGACGGGCAGCGCGAGCAGCAGGACGGATACCCAGTCGAGCCAGAAGATGTGGTGCGTCATCTCTGGTTCCTGGACGGCCTCCTGCGGCCCACAGCCCGGACCGACCCAGCACTCGTGCGGCCCGGGCAGCACCACAGACACCCCGACCCACCGCAACCACACCAGCCCCGCCCCCACCAGCACCACCACCGCGACCCAGGTCAGCAACGCCCCCCGGTGCAACCGCAGCACCACCCGCGCCAGCGTCCGGAACGAAGGTGGCGAGGGGGCGGAAGTGCCCGGCTCCGTCGGCCTGTTCAAGGTCGTACTCATCGGTCCTCGTCCTCCGGATACGTCGAGTCCAGTACGGCCGTACAGAGCGCGGCCACGTCCTCCCGCCCCAGCCCCGCCTTCCGTGCCCGCGCGGCCCACTCGGCCAGTTCTGCCTGGAGCGGGCCGGTGTCGGCGTCGGGCCCGAGGGTGCGCCGGACGAAGGTGCCGAGTCCGCGCCGGGCCTCGACCAGGCCCTCGCGTTCCAGCTCGCGGTAGGCCTTGAGCACGGTGTTGGGGTTCACGGCCGTCGCTTCCACCACCTCACGGGCGGTCGGCAACTTGTCCCCGGGCTCCAGCAGCCCGAGCCGCAGCGCTTGCCGGGTCTGCTGGACGATCTGGAGGTACGTGGCGACTCCGCTGCGCCGGTCGATCCGGTAGGCGATCACCTGTCACCCCCCTTTCACTAATCAAGTAGTGAAAGGGTGATGCAAGGGTGGTGTTCCGTCAAGTGCGTTGCGAACGGGCGGTCTTGTCGTCGATGAGCAGCCGTCAGGTGGTGGCTTCGTCGGCCCGTTCGGCTTCCGTGAGGAGGTAGCGGCGCTCGGCTCCGTTGGCGGTGAGGGTGGCTGCCTCGCGGTAGAGGGTTGCGGCCCCGGCGGTGTCGCCGGTCATGCGGGTGAGGTGGGCGCGTACGGCGCGTTCGTGGTGGCGTACGAGGGGGTCCCGGTCGAGGGCGTGGCGGCCGCAGAGGGTGTCGAGGAGGGTCAGGCCGCGGGTGGGGCCGAAGGCGCGGGCGACGGCGACGACGCGGCTCAGCCGGACCGGCGCGGTCGGGGTGAGCCGCTCCAGCCAGAGGTAGAGCATCGCGATGCGCGGCCAGTCGGTGAGTTCCGGCGCGGGCGCCTCGGCGTGGAGTGCAGCGATGGCGGCCTGGAACTGGTACGGGCCGGTACTGGTGCCGCGCGGGTCCCACACCGCGTCGAGGAGTCGGGTCCCCTCGCGGATCAGCTCCTGGTCCCAGCGGGTGCGGTCCTGCGACTCCAGCGGGACGAGGGCGCCGTCCGCGTCGGTCCGGGCGCCGTGGCGGGACTCGATGAGCAGCATCAGGGCGAGCAGCCCTGCGGCCTCGGCGTTGTCCGGGTCGGCGGCGTGGAGCAGGCGGGCCAGCCGGACGGCCTCCTCGGAGAGGTCGCGGCGGGCCAGGCTCTCTCCGGAGCTGGCGGTGTAGCCCTCGTTGAAGATGAGGTAGAGCACGCGCATGACGGCCTCGGTGCGTTCGCGCCGGTCCGTGTCGGTGGCCGGTACGAAACGGGCGCCACCGCGCACCAGTTGCTGCTTGGCCCGGCTGATCCGGGTGCCCATGGTGGCCTCGCTCGACCCGTACGCGCGGGCGATCTCGGCCGTGGTGAGCCCGCCGACCGCGCGCAGGGTGAGCGCCACCTGGGAGACCGGGCTCAGCCGGGGATGGCAGCAGAGCAGGAGCAGGGTGAGGCTGTCGTCCGTACCGCCGGTCGGCGCCGCCCGGCGTTCCGGTGTCCCCAGGGCGAGTTCGGTGCGGCCGACTTCCTGTTCGCGGCGGTGGCGGGCCTGTTCGGCGCGGAGCAGGTCGACCATGCGCCGGTAGCCGACGCGGATCAGCCAGCTGCGCGGGTCCTGCGGAACCCCCTCGGCCGGCCACCGCTGCCCGGCGACGATCAGCGCCTCCTGCACGGCGTCCTCGGCGACGTCGAAGCGGCCGAAGCGCCGGGTCAGCGCGCCGAGCACCTGCGGAGCCTCGGTGCGCAGCAGGTGCTCGACGCCCGCGTCCGGGGGCGGCCGCCTCATCGCGGACCGAAGCGGGTCCGCCCGATGCGCGGGGTCACGCCGCGAAGTCCGCGCCCATGACCGGCCGGATCTCGACCGGCTCGCCCAGCACCGCGACGATCCGGGCGGCGATCTCCACGGCCCGCTCCTGCCCCGACACGTCGATGACGGCGAAGCTGGCCAGCACCTCCTTCAGCTCCGCGAACGGCCCGTCGGTGGCGGTGACCCCCTCGGCCGTGGGGCGCACGGTGGTGCTGACCGCCGGATGCCCCAAGCCCTCGGTGGAGACCAGCTCGCCGGAGGCGGTCAGCTCCTCCTCGAACCGCTGGTAGGCGGCGAACGCTTCCAGCGCCTCCTCGGTGGGCGAACCGGCGGTAGCGGCGTCCCAGCCGTCGGCCGGGGTGTAGCCCAGCAGCAGGTACTTCACGGAACCTCCGTGGTGGTCGTCGGTGACGGGCCGGGCGACCCGTGGTCGTCCAGGGAACCTCGGAGCCGGACAGCCGTCCTCGACATCCGCCCCATGTGACGCACGTCACCACTTCCCCCTGTCGAACTCCCGCCGCCGGCCCCGAGGTAGCGGCGAGAACCCGAACGACGACGGCCGACGGCCGACGAACGACTGAGGAGAACGCCATGTCCGAGACCGGGACCGAGACCGAGACCCCGCCCCAGCAGCCCACCCCCGAACTCCGGGCCCTGGACCGCCTGACCGGTAACTGGAAGGTGACCGGCGGCGCCGAGGGGACCGTGCGCTACGAGTGGATGGCCGGAGGCTTCTTCCTCCTCCAGCACGTCGACCTGGTCCAGTTCGGCCAGGCCGTCACCGGAATGGAGGTCATCGGCAACCTGCGCCCGTTCGGCGAGCCCACCGGCCCCGACGTGGCCTCCCGCTACTACGACTCCCAGGGCAACACCTTCGACTACGTCTACGAACTCGACGGCGACACCCTCACCATCTGGGCCGGCGCCAAGGACAGCCCCGCCTACTTCCGGGGCACCTTCACCCCGGACGGCACGACCATGACGGGTGACTGGGTCTACCCCGGCGGAGGCGGCTACTCCTCGACCATGACCAGGGTCTGACCGGGGGCGTCGGTACCGGCGCCGCTCACCAGAAGTCCGGGGGCAACTCGTGCAGCCGCCCGCACCCGAGCATCGGGCAGCGGACGTAGCCGGGCGGGGGAGGGCTGGGCCGGTGGCGGTCGGCCCGGTCCGGCTCCCGCCCCGGCTCGGGCTGGTCCGGGGGCGCGTCCTGGTGGTCGGAGTCGGCGGGGTCGATCTGCACGGGTTCGCTCCTCGGGGGCGAGAGGGGGGCGGGAGAACCGCTGTCATGGCGTGACCGGGCCGGGCAACGGGTGGACGGTGAGCCGGTACCAGCACGTCGCGTCGTGGGTGAGGAAGGCGAACGGTTCGTCGGCGGCCAAGGCGCGCAAGGCCGCGTCCTGGCACCCCGTGGACGCCTGCCACCCGCGCAGGGCGCCCGGTGCGTCCCGGTCGGCGGCGGGCACCCGCCGGATGGTGCCGGGCGGGGCCCACCGGACGTACGGGTACGGGTCGAGCGCGTCGGCGATCCGCCGGGCCTGCCCCCGGAGCCAGCGGAGTGCGAGACGCCGGGTCGGGGTGATGATCCCGCCCAGGAACACGCTCGACCGGGCGTCGCCCCCGTACGTCTCGGCCAGGTACTCCACGGCCCCCGCCGTCACCCCTGCCCCCGAACCCACCGCCGCGCCCCGTTCTCCTCAGCCACCCGCGCCCGCAACTGCCGCAGCACCGCCGACTCCTCGCCCTCCCCGGCCTCACCCTCGGCGCCCCGGTGACGTGGACAGGCGCACGGCGGAAACAGCAACGGGTTGAACTCCGCCTCGGCGTACCGGGCTTCGGCGCCCATCACGCCGACTGCCCCGCCACGCATTCCCCCGACTCCCGGTGCCGCTTCATCAACACCCGGCAGTCGGTCGCCCTGCTCCAGTCGTACTCGGCCTTGGCAACGGTCTCGGCGAGGGCGAGTGCCTGGCAGGGGCGGCAGGGGCGGCAGGGGGGCTGGGAATGCTCGGAGGCGGGCGGGGTCTGTGCGCGTTCAACCATGGCTGGGTTCCTTGCCATTCGGCCTTGTGAGTGGTGCCTCCACTCTTGCCAAATGAACGCTCCGTGTACACGTTGGGTGTGTGACCAAATACCCTGAGTGCACACGTCTCTAGGAGGAGGGCAGCGGATGGAGCTTGAGCCCGACGAGGACGCAAAGCCCGCTACACCTGCGGGTTTGCTCGCGCGCAGAGTGGCTCGGTTACGAAAGCGGTCGGGGCTGTCGGTACGTCTCCTCGCGGAGAAGGTCGGCTATCCCTATTCCTATGTGGGCCGGGTCGAGCGAGGGGAGCAGCTTCCGTCGGAAGCCCTGGCGGCGGCCCTTGACGAGTTCTTCGACACCGACAGCATTCTCGGCGAGATGCTCGTGGTCGCAGTTGAGGCTGAGGTGCCGGTCTATGGCCGGAAAGTGCTGGAGCAGGAGCGTCATGCGGCGCGCATCCAGACGTTCAACAGCAGCGTGGTCCCGGGCCTGCTTCAGACGGAGGCCTATACAACCGCCCTGTTCACCGAGTCCATGCCCGGCAAGGACGCGGAGAACGTGGCCTTGCAGGTCACGGCCCGTGCGCACCGTCAGGCAGTGCTCGCATCGGACCAACCGCCCCTGTACTGGGCCATCATCGACGAGTCGGCCCTGCGGCGACCCGTCGGTGGCTCCGCTGTCATGGCAGGCCAGATTCGCCACATAGTGAACATGATCGAGAACAACAGCTCCGTGTGCGTGCAGGTCCTGCCGTTTGCGCGTGGAGTACACCCCTTGCAGGGCGGTAGCTTGACCCTGCTCACCCTTCGCGATGGCCTCACCTTCGCCTACGTCGAAAGCTTCGCTTCTGGCCGGGTGGTGGACAGCCCGGCGGACGTATTGGAGCTGGCGACGCGTTACGACATCGCGCGGTCGAAGGCGCTCGACAGTGGGGAGAGTCTGGCCATGTTCATCAAGTACCTGAAGGAGTATGAAAATGACCACGACGAATAGGGACCTGCCTTCAGTCACCTGGGTGAAGAGCAGCTACAGCAACGGCGAAGGTGCTGAGTGTGTGGAGTGGGCCCCTGAGCACGCCGCCCTCACCGGCGAAGTCCTGGTGCGTGACAGTAAGACCCCGCACGCCCGCCACCTGACCCTCACCCCCGCGAGCTTCGCCGGGCTGGTTTCCCTGGCGAAGGCCCACGGCTGATTTCAGCAGGCGGTGCGGAGGCGGTCTGGTCCGACTCGGGTGCGTAGGCGGAGGATGCCCGCATGACCTCCACGAGTGCGACCCCGCCTCCGCTCACCTGGGTGAAGAGCACGTACAGCGCCGGGGAAGGCCAATGCGTCGAGTGGCCCCCGAGCACACCGCCCTCAGCGGTCAAGTCCTGCTCCGCGACAGCAAGACCCCGCGCGCCCCGTACTTGACCCTCACCCCGGAGAGCTTCGCCGGGTGGTGTTCCTGGCGAAGGGCTCGCGGCTGACGTAGCGCGCGAGTGCCCTGCCCGGTTCTTCGAAGCAAGGGGAGCGCGGTGGGGTTCTCCGCTGAGCTGTTGCGCGCTTCCGTACGCCGGGGTGTACGCCTGCGCGGTGTCCTCTCTGGCTGTCTATGGTCCTCGATGGGCGTGATCGGCGACGCCGAGACCGGCGAACGTGACGCCGTGCCCGTTCGCCGTGAGCGCCGTGGCGGGCAATGTGCGCGTCTCGGGCTCGTTCGAGGCTATCGTCACCACTGCGCCCTCGCGGTCGCCGCTTCCGCCCACCGGCGTGACCCGGGCGACGAGGACGACGACCAGGATGCCGAGTGCACCGCGGGATACCCGGGGTCTTCCTGCACCCCGAGGAACTGAGCGAGCCATGCCCAAGCCCCCGGACCCGTCTCTGCTCGCGCTGATCGAGCAGCACACGGGCCCCGTGAAGCGACTCCACCCCACTGAGCACGGCGGGGGCTCGGATCTGACCGCCGTGGCAGAGACCGAGGAGCGCACCGTCTTCGTGAAGGCGATGCGCGACCGTGGGCGGGCCGGGGGCAGGCGGGACTCCCTGCTGCGGGAGATCGCCGTGGCCCCGCACCTGGCCGGCGTGGCACCTCAGCTCCTCTGGAGCGAGACGGGAGGGCGAGAGTGGGTCGTGGCCGCGTGGGAGGCGGTCCAAGGGCGTGCGGCGGATCTGCGGCCGGGTTCGGCGGATCTCCCGGTGGTGGCCGACGTTCTGCGGCGAGTGGGGGAGCTGCCCCTGCCCGAAACGGCGGCCGACTGGCCCGAGCGGCGCTGGGACCGGTTCGCCGCCGGGCAGGAGCACCAGTTCGCCGGGGCGGCGCTGCTGTACACCGACTGGCATCCGGGCAACTTCGTTGTCGGGGAAGGGCGCTCCTGGCTTGTGGACTGGTCCTGGCCCACGCGGGGTGCGGCGTTCATCTCCCCGGCCCTGTTGATCGTCGAGCTGGTCTCGGCCGGGCACGCCCCAGGGGCAGCCGAGGAACTGGTGAGGGACAGTCCTGCCTGGACGGAGGCGCCGACGGACGCGGTCGACGTCTTCGCAGTGGCACACGCCCGTATGTGCCGAACGGCGGCAGCATGCCGCCCCGAACAGACATGGCTTGCGGCGGTCGCCGACGCTGCGGCCTGTTGGGCCCGGCACCGGGCCTGCGGATGACCGGTTCCTCCCAGCGCGCGGAGGCCCCGCCCTGTCCTTCCTGGGCGACGGCGGGGCTCCTCGAAAGCGCCCGGGCTCACCCCTCCGTGCGGTACATCAGGTCCGTCTCGTACGTCGTGAAGCCGAGCCGCTCGTACACGCTCACGGCCGCCTCGTTGTCGGCGTCGACGTAGAGCATGGCGGTCGGGAGGCCCTGGGCGGCGAGGTGGGCGAGGCCGGTGGTGGTGAGGGCCTTGCCGAGGCCGGAGCCCTGGGCGTCGGGGGCGACGCCGACGACGTAGACCTCGCCGAGGCCCTCGTCGGCGTGGATCTTGGTCCAGTGGAAGCCGGCCAGGACCCCGTCGCGCTCGGCGAGGAAGAAGCCCTTCGGGTCGAACCACGGTTCGGCCATGCGGGCGTCCAGGTCGCGCTGGGTCAGCGAGCCCTGCTCGGGGTGGTGGGCGAAGGCGGCGGCGTTGACGGCGAGCCAGGCCGCGTCGTCCTCGCCCGGGACGAAGGTGCGGACGGTGACGCCCTCCGGGTACGCCGACTCGTGCAGCGGCGGGACCGAGAGGGGGCGGCGCATCTGGCGCAGCTCGCGGAAGAGGCTCATCCCCAGCACCGTCGCCAGGTGGCGGGCGGCCGGGTGGCCGCCGTGCGCCCAGAGCCCCGAGCGACACCTGAGCCAGGGCTGGATCTACGGCTTCGGTGATGG
>NZ_JBEYXW010000077.1:0-8653 GCF_040645195.1 Saccharomonospora sp. NPDC046836 | reverse complement strand
GCCATGACGGAGTCATGGTGACCGACGACAACGCGGCGAGGCGCCATCTGGGCACCGCGCAGCCGGTACGCGATGGTTCTCAGACGCGCTCTTAGACGGGAGCCGCGAGTTCCCTCGCCTCGGCGAGCACCTCGTCACGGACGATCCAATGCAGCCCTTCCTTGGGCACGAGATCGACCGGCCGACCGAACAGGGACGACAACTCGTCCTGAAGATCGAAATAGTGCATACCGAGGTCGTTGCCGGATGCGCGCACGTAGAGGATGTCCACGTCGGACTGCGGTCGCAGTTCGCCACGGGCCGCGGAACCGAACACCGCCAGCTCGGCGATACCGTACTTTCGGCACAGCCCGGCGAGCTGGGGCCGTAGCGCGTCGAAGTCGATCTCCACAGGCTCGAACTCTCTGTTGGCTGTGACGATATCCGCCGGTCATGGACACGCCGAGTATGGCCGCCGACGCCCACAGAGCCCGATCGTTGCCGCCCGGCTCAACCCTTAGGCTGGCAGGTGTGACGCGCGATATCACCGATCCGGTCGGCTCGCCCGAGAAGCTGGCGAAGCTGCTGGAGAACATCGGCTACCTCGCCGACGAGGGCGTGGCGACCGCGGCGTTTCTGGCCCTGCGCATGGGCAGACCGTTGTTCTGTGAGGGGGAACCGGGCACCGGCAAGACGTCGCTTGCCGTGTCGCTGGCCGAGGCGCTCGGGCTGCCGCTGATCCGGTTGCAGTGTCACGAAGGCATCGATGCCGCGCAGGCTCTCTACGAATGGGACTTCCCGCGCCAGCTGCTCCACCTGCGTGCGCTGGAGGCCGCCGAGGGAGGGCGGCTGGACGTCGACGTCGCCGAGCAGTCCCTCTACACCGAGCGGTTCCTGCTCGCCAGGCCACTGCTCCGTGCGTTGCAGTCCGCGCCGTGCGTGCTGCTCGTCGACGAGATCGACCGCGCCGACGACGAGTTCGAGGCGTTCCTGTTGCAACTGCTCGACGAGAACACGGTGACCATTCCCGAGTACGGCCAGGTGCGAGCCGACGTGCCACCGCTGGTGGTGCTCACCTCCAACCGCACCCGCGAGGTCCACGACGCGCTCAAGCGCCGGTGCCTCTACCACTGGCTGGAGCACCCGGGGCTGGCCCGCGAGATCGCGATCCTGCGCAGCCGCATTCCCGGCATCGGCGAGCGGCTCGCCCAGCAGGTCGCCGAGGCCGTGCAGCGGCTGCGCACGATGGAGCTGCTCAAGCCGCCCGGTGTCGCCGAGGCGCTCGACTGGGCGAATGCGCTCATCGCACTGGGCCGTGACGAGCTGCACGCCGAGTCGGCGGCGACCACTCTTGGCGCCGTGTTGAAGTACAGCGAGGACATCGACCGGGTCCGCGACCGCCTCGACGCACTGCTCGCCTAGCCGAGGTCACCGGCGGGGGCACAATAGTGATGTGAACGCGCCTGCCACGGCCACTCCGCTGCCTGGGCTCGTCGGTTTCGCCGGGGTCCTTCGGGAAGCGGGGCTGTCCTGTGACGCCCACCGGGTGCAGGCCTACCTTTCCGCTGTCGAACGCCTCGACATCGGCGATGCAGCTCAGTTGTACTGGGCCGGCAGGCTCACACTGTGCTCGGACCCGGATGATCTCCCGCGTTACGACCAGGCGTTCGCCGCCTGGTTCCGCGCCGAGCCGCCACCGAGCAGGCGCACCACCGCCCAGCAACCGCAGCGGCCCAGGATCGCCGCGCTGACCTCGGCGGACCGTGGCGGCGGCGAGGGCGACCCGGAGACCGGCGAGCAGTTGAGTGTCGCCGCCAGCGACGTCGAGGTGCTGCGGGACCGCGATCTCGGCGAGCTGAGCCCCGCCGAGCGGCGGCACCTGCGGGAGCTCATGAGCGCGCTCGCTCCGCAGCTGCCCACCCGGTCCTCCCTGCGATACCGGCCCGCGCACCGCGGCCGGCTCGATCCAGGCCGCACGTTGCGTGCGATGCTCGCCGACGGCGGCGAGACCGGGCGGCTCGCCTACGCGCGCCACGGTCCGCGCCGGCGGAAGCTGGTACTGCTCATCGACGTCTCCGGTTCGATGAAGCCCTACGCCGACTCCCTGTTGCGCTTTGCCCACGTCGTCGTGCGCAGCGCGCCGGCACAGGTCGAGGTGTTCACGCTCGGCACCCGGCTGACCAGGGTGTCGCGCCAGCTGCGCCAGCGGGACCCGGAACGCGCGATGCTCGCCGCCGGGCACGCCGTGGCCGACTTCGCGGGTGGCACGCGCCTCGGGGAGACCCTGCACGGCTTCCTCGACCGCTGGGGCCAGCGCGGTCTCGCGCGGCAAGCTGTCGTGGTGGTCTTCTCCGACGGCTGGGAACGCGGAGATGTCACGCTGCTCGGCGAGCAGGTCGCGCGTCTGCACCGGCTCGCGCATGCGGTTTTCTGGGTGAATCCGCACGCGGGCAGGGAGGGTTACGCTCCCGTCCAGTCCGGGATCGCCGCGGCGCTTCCGCATGTCGATCGGTTGCTGGCCGGGCACAGCCTCGCCACATTGGAACGACTTCTCCAGGAGATCCGTGATGCATGACGTGCTGGACGAGTTGCACCGCCGCTGGTCGTCGGGGGAGACGGTGGGCGTCGGGACCGTGGTGGCGACCTTCTCGTCGGCGCCGCGGGCTCCTGGCGCGGCGATGCTCGTGGGAGCGGACGGCTCGGCCGTGGGCAGTGTGTCCGGTGGCTGCGTCGAGGGTGCCGTGTACGAGCTCGCACAGGAGGTCGTCGACGACGGCACCCCGGTCCTGCAGCGCTACGGCGTGAGCGACGACGATGCCTTCGCTGTCGGGTTGACCTGCGGCGGCATCATCGACATCTTCGTGGAGCGGGTCGACCGGGAGTCGATGCCGGAACTGGGCGAGCTGGTCGGCTCGGTGCGGGAAGGGCGGCCGATCGCGGTCGTCACCACGATCGAGCATTCCGATGCCGCGCTACTCGGCAAGCGCATGCTGGTGTGGCCCGACCGCGCCACCGGCAGCCTCGGCTCGCCGCGGATCGACGACGCGGTCGTCGACGACGCCCGCGGCCTGCTCGCAGGCGGGCGGTCCGGGACGCTGCACTACGGCCCGGACGGGCAGCGCCGGGGCGAGGGTATGGCGGTGTTCGTCAACACCTTCGAGCCGCGACCGCGGATGCTGGTGTTCGGTGCGATCGACTTCGCCGCCGCCATGGCGCGGATGGGTACGTTCCTCGGGTACGAGGTCACGGTGTGCGATGCGCGGCCGGTGTTCGCGACCAAGACCCGTTTCCCTGAGGCGCACGAGGTGGTCGTCGACTGGCCGCACCGTTACCTGTCGGCGGAGGCCGAGGCGGGCCGCATCGACGGCCGCACCGTGATCACGGTGCTGACGCACGATCCGAAGTTCGACGTGCCCCTGCTGGAGGTGGCGCTGCGGCTCGGCGTCGGCTACATCGGTGCGATGGGCTCGCGCCGCACCCACGACGACCGGATCGCGCGTCTGCGGGAGGTGGGGATCACCGACGCCGAGCTGAAGCAGCTGGCCTCACCGGTGGGCCTCGACCTCGGGGCCCGCACCCCCGAGGAGACGGCCGTCTCGATCGCCGCGGAGATCATCGCGCTGCGGTGGGGTGGTGGCGGGCGCAGGCTGTCCGACCTCGACGGGCGCATCCACAGTGAGCTGGAGCGCTGACCGGGCTCGGCCACCGATCGAGCGATCGTGTCCCGCATCCACGGACTGAATCGGCGTACGTCTCCGCGGCTGCGGAGCGACGGTGTTCGTGGGCTTGCCCGGGGGTTGTCCCGGAAGGCGAGACGTAGCAGGCTCGGCTGTGAGGCCGATCACCGGCTACGGTGATCGGCTTAGAGGTTGCGCGGATAGGGGCTGTCGTCGCGAAGCAGACATTTGCTCTATCTGCGCGAGCTCTCAGGCCGTTCCCCAGCGGCCCGCTCGCGGGGCGGGCCCAGCCACCACAGGAGGCCCCATGCGCATCACCGTCACAGTCGACGGCACCAGCTACACCGACGATGTCGAGCCCCGCATGTTGCTCGTTCATTACTTACGGGAGCGGCTCGGCAAGGTAGGAACCGTGGTCGGGTGCGACACCAGCAACTGCGGCGCCTGCACCGTCCATCTCGACGGGCACAGCGTGAAGTCGTGTTCGGTGCTCGCCGTGCAGGCCGACGGCAGCGAGGTCACCACCATCGAGGGGCTCGCCCGCGACGGCCAGCTCCATCCTGTGCAGCAGGCTTTCCATGACAACCACGCGCTGCAGTGCGGTTACTGCACACCCGGGATGATCATGCAGTCGATCGACCTGCTCGCCGACAACCCGGACCCCGATGAGCACGCCGTCCGCGAAGGACTGGAGGGCAACCTCTGCCGGTGCACCGGCTACCAGAACATCGTGCGCGCCGTGCGCGACGCGGCACACCACATGCGGCCGGGGGCAGGTCCGGAAGCCGAGCGCGTATCCGGCGAGCAGGCCGGCACCCGTGCCCCTTCGGGCGTCGGAGGGGGTGAGTGAATGACTGCCACCGTACAACCCGAGGTCGGCAAGGCGCGGCTACGCAAGGAGGACGAGCGGCTGATCACCGGGCGCACCCGTTGGACCGACAACATCACGCTGCCCGGCATGGTCCACATGGCCATCCTGCGCAGCACCATGGCGCACGCCAGGATCGTCAGCATCGACACCTCGGCGGCGAAGGAGATGCCGGGCGTCGTCGCCGTGTTCACCGGTGACGACCTCGACCCCGAGGGCAAGATCGGCCTGCCCAACGCGTGGCCGATCACGCCGGACCAGAAGGCGGCGCGGCGCCCCGTGCTCGCACAGGGCACCGTGAACTTCGCAGGCGAGGGCGTGGCCGTTGTGGTCGCGCGTAGCGCGGGCGAGGCGGAGGACGCGCTCGCCGAGATCGACGTCGAGTACGACGAGCTGCCCATCGTGCTGGGCCTGGAGAACGCGCTCGCCGAGGGCGCGCCGCTCGTGCACGAGGAGCTGGGCACCAACCGCAGTGCGCTGTGGGTGTTCGACTCGGCGCAGGCGGGCTCGGGCGGTGAGGTCGAGCAGGCCATCTCCGATGCCGAGGTGGTCGTCAAGCGCCGGTTCCGCCAGCAGCGGCTGGTGCCGTCGTTCATGGAGCCCCGCGCGGTCGCGGTGGACCCGACCGCGCCGCAGCTCACGATGTGGTCGGCCACCCAGGTGCCGCACATCCTCAAGACGATGGCGGCGCTGGTGCTCGGCCTGCCCGAGCAGCGCATCCGCGTGGTGGCACCGGACGTCGGCGGCGGGTTCGGCGGAAAGCTGGCCGTCACGCCCGAGGAGTTCGCGACGTTGCTCGTGGCGCAGAAACTCGGCAAGCCGGTGAAATGGACCGAGGGCAGGTCCGAGACCATGGTCGCCGCCCATCACGGCCGTGACCAGATCCAGGACCTGACGATCGCCGCCAAGCGTGACGGCACGATCACGGGGTTCAAGGTCGAACTGCTCGCCGACATGGGTGCCTACCTCGGCATCGTCGGCGGTGGCGTGCCGATCCTCGGCGCGTTCATGTTCAACGCGATCTACAAGATCCCGGCCTACCACTTCGCGTGCACGACGGTGTTCACCAACACCACCCTCACCGACGCCTACCGCGGCGCCGGCCGGCCGGAGGCGACCTTCGGCGTGGAACGGATGATGGACGAGCTCGCCGCAGAGCTCGGCATGGACCCGATGGAGCTGCGCAGGAAGAACTGGATCACGCACGAGGAGTTCCCGTTCACCACCGTGTCGGGCCTGACCTACGACTCGGGCAACTACGAGGCCGCCACCGAGAAGGCCATGGAGCTGTTCGACTACGCGGGCCTGCGGCGCGAGCAGCGGGAGCGCAGGGAACGCCGGGATCCGGTCCAGCTCGGCATCGGCATCTCGACGTTCACCGAGATGTGCGGTCTCGCGCCGTCGCGGGTGCTCGGCAGCCTCGACTACGGCGCCGGCGGCTGGGAGTACGCGTCGATCCGGATGCTGCCGACCGGCAAGGTCGAGGTGGTCACCGGTAGCTCCCCGCACGGGCAGGGACACGAGACGGCGTGGAGCCAGATCGTGGCCGACCAGCTCGGTGTGGCGTTCGAGGACGTCGAGGTGCTGCACGGCGACACACAGTCCTCGTACAAGGGCCTCGACACCTACGGCTCGCGCTCGCTGACCGTCGGTGGCATCGCCGTGGTGAAGGCCGCAGAGAAGGTCATCGCCAAAGCGAAGAAGATCGCCGCGCACATGATGGAGTGCGCGGAGGACGACCTGGAGTTCAGCGGCGGCAGGTTCACCGTCAGGGGAACCGACCGCTCCACCGGCATCGCCGACATCGCGCTCGCGGTGTTCGCGGCGCACGACCTGCCGGAGGGCGTGGAGCCGACCCTGGACTCGGAGGCGGTGTTCGACCCGGAGAACTTCTCCTTCCCGCACGGCACGCACCTGTGCGCCGCCGAGGTGGACACCGAGACCGGCGCGGTGCGGCTGCGTTCGTACATCTCGGTCGACGACGTCGGCAAGGTGATCAACCCGCTCATCGTGGAAGGCCAGATGCACGGCGGGCTGGCGCAGGGCATCGCGCAGGCGCTGTTCGAGGAGGCGGTGTTCGACGAGAGCGGCACGCTGATGTCCGGCACGTTCGCCGACTACCTGCTGCCCTCGGCGGCGGACCTGCCATCGTTCACCACCGACCGCACCGAGACGCCGTCGACGACGAACCCGCTCGGCGTCAAGGGTGTTGGCGAGGCCGGCACCATCGCCTCGACGCCGGCCGTGGTGAACGCGGTCGTCGACGCGGTACGGCACTACGGAGTGAACGACATCGAGATGCCGCTGTCGCCGATGCGGGTGTGGCGAGCCGTCCACAGCACCGGGGCCGGTGGCGGTCTTGGTTCGATCGACGCGGCACACGGAGGTGCTCAGTGATTCCCGCTCCGTTCGACTACGTCGCGCCGTCCACTGTGGACGACGCGGTTCGCGCGCTCGCGGATGCCGGCGAGGACGCCAAGGTTCTCGCCGGCGGCCAGAGCCTGCTCCCGGTGCTGCGCATGCGGCTGGCCGCGCCGACGAAGATCATCGATCTCGGCCGGATCGCGGAGCTGCGCGGTGTGCGCGAGGAGCGTGGCTCGCTCGTGATCGGGGCCATGACCACGCACTACGAACTGCAGCGAGATCCGCTCGTTCACGAGCACGCGCTGTTGCTGGCCAAGGCGACCGACACGGTGGCTGATCCCCAGGTGCGGCACCGGGGAACATTCGGCGGCTCGATCGCGCACGCGGACCCGGCAGGTGATCTGCTCGCGCCCGCGCTCGCACTCGACGCCGAGATGGTCATCCGCGGCATGGACGGCCAGCGCACGGCGGCAGCGGCCGACTTCTTCGAGGACTTCTTCACGACCTCGCTGGGGCCGGACGAGATCCTCGTCGAGGTACGGGTGCCCAAGCACACCGGCTGGCCGGCGCACTACGAGAAGTTCAACCGGGTGGCGCAGGCGTGGTCGATGGTCGGTGTCGCCGCCACGGTGCGTGCAGAGGGCGACACGATCGCCGAGGCCAGGGTCGCGCTGACCAACATGTCCTCGGTGCCGGTGCGGGCGCGCACCGTCGAACAGGCGCTGGTCGGGCAGCGGGCCACCGCCGAGACGATCCGTGCCGCCGCGGAGCATGCCGCCGAGGGCACCAACCCGACCGTCGACGGCAACGCCGACGTCGAGTATCGGCAGCATCTCGCGCGGGTACTCACCGGAAGGGCGATCTCGGCCGCCATGGCAGGCTGAAGGGTCCCCCAAGGCCACCTTAGTTGCGTTGAATGCAACTAAGGTGGCCTTGGGGGTAGTTCCACAAAGGTTCGGATCAAGGGAAGGAGGTCGGCCCGTGCGGCTCGACCACGAGTTCACCGTTCCGGCGTCCATCGACGACGTGTGGAAGGCCGTGCTCGACCCGGAACGGGTCGCGCCCTGCATGCCGGGAGCCACGCTCACCTCGGTGGAGGGTGACACGTTCAAGGGCACGGTGAAGGTCAAGCTGGGGCCGGTCTCGTTGCTCTACAAGGGATCGGGCGAGTACCTGGAGAAGAACGAGCAGGCCCGCGAGATCAAGATCAAGGCCTCCGGCAAGGACACGCGTGGCGCGGGTACCGCCGCGGCCACCGTCACCGTGACCCTGACCGCGGAGGGTACGGGCACCAAGGGCGCCGTCGCGACCGACCTCAACGTCACGGGGCGGCCCGCGCAGTTCGGCCGTGGCATGATTTCCGAGGTCGGCGGCAAGATCCTGGACACCTTCGCCGACAATCTCGCCGCCGAGCTGAGTGGGGTCGGCAAGGAGGCCGCCCCGGCACCGGCCGCGAGTGCCGCCACTGCCGAGGCGCCGGCGGCCAGCGCCGAGCAGCCGAAGCTCGAGCCGGTGCAGCCGCCGAAGGAAGCCGAGGCGATCGACCTCTTCGACTACGCGGGTGCCTCGGTGGCCAAGCGCCTCGCTCCGGTGCTCGCCGGTCTGGCCGCCTTGTTCGGCGTGATCGCGATCGTCCGGGCCGTGCGCCGCCGTCGCTGTTCCCGCGCCTAAGAGCGCGTCTGAGAACCATCGCGTACCGGCTGCGCGGTGCCCAGATGGCGCCTCGCCGCGTTGTCGTCAGTCACCATGACTCCGTCATGGCTCC
>NZ_JBEYXW010000076.1:0-9073 GCF_040645195.1 Saccharomonospora sp. NPDC046836 | reverse complement strand
GGCGTGCGGGTAGCGGCGGAGCAGGATCTCGCGCACCCGTCGCGGACCGTCAGGGTCGCCGCCGAAGGCCAGCTCGGCGAGCTGGTGGGCGGCGGCCGAGCGGGACACCGTGGCACGCGGCCACGAGGGCGCCCTCGACGACCACGGCGACGCCGTCCTCGCCGAGGCCCGCCGCCATCACGCCGAGGCCGAGGAAGCCGTACGCCGCACCGACCAGGAGGCCCAGACCCAGGCCGCCGAACTCCTCCAGCAGGCCCAGGCCACCGCCGACCGCGTCGCCGCCGAGGCCGAACGCCTCGTCCGCGACCACGAGGAGCAGCGCGAGGCACTGCGGGCCCGCATGGAACACATCCGGACAGCGCTGGCCGCCCTCACGGGGCGGGGCGTGGTGGGGGTGCCGGCGGCCCCGGAGGCCGAGGCCGCCCCGGAGGCCCGGACCGCGCTGCCGGGGGCTCGGCGTAAGCAGCCGGGGGGCGGGGCGGAGCCCGACGTGGCGTAGGGGGAGCGGGAGCAGTGCCAGAGGGCCCTGGGCCCGCCCCCTGCCCGGAACGGCCCGCCGCCCCGTGGCGTGCGGCGGTGCATGACAGGGGTGGTGCCCGGTTCAGGACGTGCGCCGGCCCAGGAAATCGCTGACCGCCGCAGCGAACGCCGGAGGATTGTCCACCCAGGGGAAGTGGCTGACGCCCGGCAGGACCGTCAGCCTGGCGTCCGGGAAGCGGGCGGCGTAGGAAGTGACGACCTCGGGTGGGGAGTTGAGGTCGAGTTCGCCCGCGACGAGGAGGACCGGGCGGGTGAAGGCGGCCAGGGCGGCGCGGGTGGCGGGTGGGTCGAAGGCGCCCTCGGAGCCGTAGATGGCGGCGGCCTCGGTGCCGCGCCAGGGGGTGCCCAGGGCGCGGTGGGCGCGGGCCTCGTCGTCCCAGCGGGCGTACATGAACGGGGCCATGGCCTCCCAGGAGGCGGGCGTGGCGCGTCCCGCCGCCACCTCCTCCAGTGCCGTGTACGCCTCCGGGAACCACGGCTCGCCCTCGCGCAGCCGGGCCGTCGCCGCGCGGACCGGCCCGGGCACGTCCAGCCCGACGGCGAAGGTGCTCGGGGTGGCCAGGATCAGCCGGTCGACGTGGTCCGGGTGCCGCTCGGCGTAGCGGACGGCCAGGTTGGCCCCGGCGGAGTGGCCCAGCAGGTCGACGCGGTCCACGCCAAGGTGGCGCCGGAGCGCCTCCACGTCCGCGACGAGGCGGTCGCAGCGGTACGAGGCGGGGTCGGCCGGGACCCCGGAGGCGCCGGTACCGCGCAGGTCCAGCCCGAGCAGCCGCCGGTGGGCGGTGAGGCCGCCGAGGTCACCGAGGTAGGCGGCGGGGTGGAACGGGCCACCGGGCAGGCAGACGAGGGGCGGGCCGTCGCCTGCGGCGTGGCAGGCGAGCGGGGTGCCGTCGGGGGCGGTGAAGGTGGGCATGGGGTGGGATTGTGCCACCGGTCCGGGAGTGGGACCCGGTCCCTGCTCCCGGCCTGCGGTACCTACGGCCTGGACGGCAGGTCGTTGATGCCGTGCTGGCAGCCCCGCTTGAACGCGTTCCGGTCGGCCTTCTCCTCGTACTGCTCCTTGGCCCAGGTGGCGCAGTGGAAGATCTGGCCGAAGAGGTCACCGCCGAGGGTGCCCCGGCGTTCCTGGCCGTGGGCGTACCCGGCCTCGTAGGGGCTGTCGGCGCCGCATCCGGTGAGCAGGAGGGTGAGGGCCGCGACGGCGGAGGTGGCGGCGGTGCGACATCTCAACGTGTCTGTCTCCTCGGGCTGTTGGAGGTTCTGGTGACAGGTCAGAGGGCCAGCCTCCCACGACTCCCTCGACGTGGCGGGCCGCCTCGGGGTGGGTGACGACGTGCAGGGTGCGCAAGGGACCGGCCTCCTGTGCGTGGGGTCTCCCCATCTTCCCTTTCCGCACGCCCAGTTGTGGCCCCACGGTCACCCCGCGCTCCCGTGGTTCGGCGAGGGTGAGTTGGGCATGTCAAATCTGCCTGTGTCCGTGTGTCATCCCCCCACCGTCCTCAGGAGGACGTCTTGAATACGGGTTCCCGCATCCGCAGAGCCGCGTTCACCCTCGCCGCCGCCACCGGGCTCGTCGTCGCCTTCGCCGGCAGCGCGCACGCCGACCCGCCCGCCGCGCTCCCGGCCAGTGCCGACGCGCTGGAGCAGACGTACCAGCCGGCCTACGACTACGACACCGACGGCTGCTACGCCACCCCCGCCATCGGTCCCGACGGCACTCTCAACGGCGGACTCAACCCCTCCGGCGCCCTCAACGGGCAGTGCCGGGACGCCTGGGACCTCGACAACACCAACACCTACTCCCGCGCCAAGTGCGACGGTGACTGGTGCGCCGTCCTCTACGGCTCGTACTTCGAGAAGGACCAGGCGGTCGCGGGGAGCGGGCTCGGCGGGCACCGGCACGACTGGGAGCACGTGGTGGTCTGGGTGAACGGCGGCGAGGCCCGGTACGTGGCCACCTCGGCGCACGGCGGCTTCAAGGTGCACGACCGCGACGCCATCCGCTGGGACGGCAGCCACCCGAAGATCGTCTACCACAAGGACGGCGCCAGCACCCACTGCTTCCGCGCCGCCACCGCCAACGACGAGCCGCCGGAGAACCACCAGGGCACCTGGCAGTACCCGGCCCTCGTCGGCTGGGAGGGCTACCCCGCCGGTCTGCGCGACAGGCTGAGCCAGCACGACTGGGGCAGCGCCAACTTCGGCCTGAAGGACGCCGGTTTCGGCTCCCACCTGGAGAAGGCGAAGCCCTCGGGGATCGACTTCGACCCGTACGCCTGACGGGGCGGGGTCTGGGTGAGTGGCGGGCCGGGCTCTCTAGGCCCGGTCCGCCCGCTCCTTCCGCTCCCACTCCCGTGCCAGCAGCGACCACACCTCGATGTCGAGGCGTTCGCCGCGGTAGGAGGAGTGTTCGCGGAGGGTGCCGTCGAGGGTCATGCCCAGGCGCTGGGCGGCGGCGCGGCTGCGGGTGTTGCGGGGGGTTGTCCTCCATTCCGCGCGGTTCAGGCCGCGGGTGGTGAAGGCGTGGGTGAGGAGGTGGCGGGCGGCGGCGGTGATCAGGCCGAGGCCCTCGCCCGCCGGTTCCGACCAGACGCCGATCTCGCAGGTGCCGCCGGCGGCGTCGAAGCGGACGAACATGACGCCGCCGACCAGGGTCCCCTCGCGCCAGATGCCGAAGACGCGGCCCCGGTCGGCCGCCTGCTTGTCGGCGTACGACTGGAGGGTGGCGCGGGCCGAGTCGAGGTCGGTGGAGTAGGTGGCCCAGGGGATCCACGGGTCGGTGTGGGCGCGGGCCCGGTCGATGTGGGCCAGGAACTCGGGGGCCTGCCAGGGTTCCAGGGGGCGCAGCTCGGCGCCGGGGGCGAGGGGTATGGCGTACACGGCGGGTCCTGGGGGCTAGGTTCTGTCGTCAAATGTCACGTCCACATCAGGAGCGATGCGAGGGTGACGGCTGCTTCGTAGGACTGGGCGGTTTTGTCGTAGCGGGTGGCAATGCCGCGCCACTGCTTGAGGCGGTTGAAGCACCGTTCCACGACGTTGCGGTGCTTGTACGCCTCACGGTCGAAGGCCGGCGGGCGGCCACCGCGGCTTCCTCGCCGGGCCCGGTTGCGGACCTGGTCGGCCCGCTCGGGGATCGTGTGGGCGATGCCCCGACGGCGGAGCCAGGCGCGGATCGCTTTCGAGCTGTAGCCCTTGTCGCCCAGGACGTGGTCGGGCCGAACGCGGGGACGGCCGGGTCCGATCCGGGGCACCCGGATCGCCTCCATCACGGCGGTGAAGCGGGTGCAGTCGTTGGTGTTGCCACCCGTGACGACGAAGCCGAGCGGACGGCCCCTGCCGTCGCAGGCCAGGTGGATCTTGCTGGTCAGGCCGCCTCTGGACCGGCCGAGGGCCGGGTCGCGGAGCCCCCTTTTCGAGCCCCCGCCGCATGCTGGTGAGCTCGGACGACCGTGGAATCGACCGACACCAGCCACTCGATGTCGCCCGCCGCGTCCGCCTTCGCCTGCGCGGCCCGCAGCATCCGGTCGAACGTCCCGTCCGCCGCCCACCTGCGAAAACGCGTATGCAGCGTGGCCCACGGTCCGTAACGCTCGGGCACATCCCGCCAGGCCGTTCCGGTGCGGAACTTCCACACGATCCCGTTCAGGACCCTGCGGTCGTCCAGCCGCTTCCGCCCCCGCGACGACTCGGGCAGCAACGGCCGGACGAACTCCCACTCGGCATCGGACAGTTCATGACGACGTATCACGACACCATGATCCATCACGGGTGATCATTTGAAGACACTGCCTAGGACAAGACCGATCACTCCGGGGAAAGGTTGCGCGGCACGGCACGGGCCCTCGCGGGGCCGCGGCACGGCGGGTCCGGTGGTGACGGGCATTCCCGGCGAGCCGTGCCATGCTCGGCGGCCGTCGGACCGGCGAGCGGGACGAGGAAGACCATGGCCGACGCGGAGCAGGTCGCGGAGCGGTTCCACGCGGCGTGACGGCGGCGGTGTCCCGTGCTGGCTGCCCGCGCCCAGGCTTCGGACAGCGGTGTGCGGCCCGCCACCGGCGTGACCCGGTGGCGGGACCGCGCCGGGCTCAGCCGCCGACGTATGCCGCCAGATGCTCCCCCGTGACCGTCCCCCGCTTCTCGGCCAGTTCCGCCGGGGTGCCCTCGAAGACCACGCGGCCGCCGTCGTGGCCGGCGCCGGGGCCCAGGTCGATGATCCAGTCGGCGTGGGCCATGACGGCCTGGTGGTGTTCGATGACGATGACGGTCTTGCCGGCGTCGACGAGGCGGTCGAGGAGGGCGAGGAGCTGGTCGACGTCGGCGAGGTGGAGGCCGGTGGTGGGCTCGTCCAGGACGTAAATGCCGCCCTTGTCGGCCATGTGCGTGGCGAGCTTGAGGCGCTGGCGTTCGCCTCCGGAGAGGGTGGTCAGGGGCTGGCCGAGGGTGAGGTAGCCGAGGCCGACGTCGGCGAGGCGGGTGAGGATGCGGTGGGCGGCGGGAGTGCGGGCCTCGCCCTCGCGGAAGAACTCCTCGGCCTCGGTGACGGGCATGGCGAGGACCTCGCTGATGTCCTTGCCGCCGAGGTGGTGTTCGAGGACGGATGCCTCGAACCGCTTGCCGTCGCACTCCTCGCAGGTGGCGGAGACCCCGGCCATCATGCCGAGATCCGTGTAGACGACGCCGGCGCCCTTGCAGTTGGGGCAGGCGCCCTCGGAGTTGGCGCTGAAGAGGGCGGGCTTGACGCCGTTGGCCTTGGCGAACGCCTTGCGGATCGGGTCGAGGAGGCCGGTGTAGGTGGCCGGGTTGGAGCGGCGGGAGCCGCGGATGGGGCTCTGGTCGACGGAGACGACCTCGTCGCTCCCGGGGATCGAGCCGTGGATGAGGCTGCTCTTGCCGGAGCCGGCGACGCCGGTGACGACGGTCAGGACACCGAGCGGGATGTCGACGTCGACGTCCTGGAGGTTGTGGCGGTCGGCGCCGCGGATCTCCAGGGTGCCGGTGGGCTTGCGCACCTCCTTCTTGAGGGTGGCGCGGTCGTCCAGGTGGCGGCCGGTGAGGGTGCCGGAGGCGCGCAGCCCCGCGACGGTGCCCTCGAAGGAGATCGTGCCGCCGCCGGTGCCGGCGCCCGGGCCGAGGTCGACCACGTGGTCGGCGATGGCGATCGTCTCCGGCTTGTGCTCGACGACGAGCACGGTGTTGCCCTTGTCCCGCAGCCGCAGCAGCAGGCCGTTCATGCGCTCGATGTCGTGCGGGTGGAGGCCGATGGTGGGCTCGTCGAAGACGTACGTGACGTCGGTGAGGGACGAGCCGAGGTGGCGGATCATCTTGACGCGCTGCGCCTCGCCGCCCGAGAGGGTGCCGGCGGGCCGGTCGAGCGAGAGGTAGCCGAGGCCGATCTCCACGAAGGAGTCGAGGGTGTGGCGCAGGGCGGCCAGCAGCGGCGCGACCGAGGGTTCGTCCAGGGTGGCGACCCAGTCGGCGAGGTCGGTGATCTGCAGGGCGCAGGCGTCGGCGATGTTGAGTGCGCCGATCCGGGAGGAGCGGGCGGCCTCGCTGAGGCGGGTGCCCTCGCACTCGGGGCAGGCGGTGAAGGTGACGGCCCGGTCCACGAAGGCGCGGATGTGCGGCTGCATCCCCTCGCGGTCCTTGGAGAGGAAGGACTTCTGGATCTTGGGGATGAGCCCCTCGTAGGTGAGGTTGGTCCCCTCGACCTTCACCTTGGTCGGCTCGCGGTACAGGAAGTCCCGCATCTCCTGCTCGGTGAAGTCGCGGATGGGCTTGTCGGGGTCGAGGAAGCCGGAGTCGGCGTAGAGGCGGACCGTCCACCAGCTGTCGGACTTCCAGCCGGGGATGGTGAAGGCGCCCTCGCTGATCGACCTGGAGTCGTCGTAGAGCTGGGTGAGGTCGATGTCGGAGACGGTGCCGCGGCCCTCGCAGTGCGGGCACATGCCCCCGGTGCGGGTGAAGCTCTGCCGGACGGTCTTGCTGTTGCCGCGCTCCACGGTGATGGCGCCGTGGGCGCGGACCGAGGGGACGTTGAAGGAGTAGGCGTTGGGCGAGCCGATGTGCGGGTCGCCGAGGCGGCTGAAGAGGATGCGCAGCATCGCGTTGGCGTCGGTGGCGGTGCCGACGGTGGAGCGGGGGTCGGCGCCGAGCCGCTGCTGGTCGACGATGATCGCGGTGGTCAGCCCTTCCAGGACGTCGACCTCGGGGCGGGCCAGCGTCGGCATGAAGCCCTGCAGGAAGGCGCTGTACGTCTCGTTGATCAGCCGCTGCGACTCGGCGGCGATGGTGTCGAAGACCAGGGAGCTCTTGCCCGAGCCGGAGACGCCCGTGAACACCGTGAGCCGGCGCTTGGGGATCTCGATGCTGACGTCCTTGAGGTTGTTCTCCCGTGCGCCGTGCACGCGGATCAGGTCGTGGTGGTCGGCGGCGTGCGGCGCGGCCGACGGCGCGTCCTGCCTCGTGGCCCTGGTCATCGTCTGGTCTCTCCCCTGGCTGGCGATGCGTGGCGATGCTTGGCGATGCGTGCGTGTCGGTGCGGGCTTCTCAGCGCCGTTCCTGGATGCGGATGAGGTTGCCCGCGGGGTCGCGTACGGCGCAGTCGCGGACGCCGTAGGGCTGGTCGGTGGGCTCCTGGACGATCTCCGCGTCACCCGCGACCAGCTTCTCGAAGGTGGTGGTGAGGTCGGGGGTGGCCAGCAGGATGCCCCCGTAGGTGCCCTTGGCCATCATCGCGTCGATGGTGCGGCGTTCGTCCTCGGTGACGCCCGGGTCGGCGCCCGGCGGCAGCAGGACGATGGCGGAGCCGGCGCCTCCGGGCGGGCCGACGGTGATCCAGCGCATGCCGCCGTAGCCGACGTCGTCCCGGACCTCCAGGCCCAGGAGGTCGCGGTAGAAGGCGAGGGCGGCCTCCGGGTCGTTGTGCGGGAGGAAGCTCGCGTGGACGGTGAGGTGCATGGGGTTCTCGGCGCTCATGGGCCTCACGCTAGGCGGGCCGCCCGGTGCGCGCTTCTCGATTCCTGACCGGTTCCGCGCCGCCGCCCGCGGCCTTCCCGCCGGGGGAGCTCCCCCGGGGCGGCCTGGCCTTCCTGAGCGGCCTGGTCACCTGCTTCGCCACGCACGCCGGCATCCCTTCGATGTTCTGCCCGGCCAGGTCCTGCCGCTCCCGGAAGACGCTGGGCGGAACCCCGACCAGCTCGGTGAAACGGCTGCTGAACGTCCCGAGCGAGGAACAGCCGACCGCGAAGCAGACCTCGGTGACGCTGAGGTCGCCGCGGCGCAGCAGGGCCATCGCCCGCTCGATCCGCCGGGTCATGAGGTACGAGTACGGCGGCTCGCCGTAGGCCAGCCGGAACTGCCGGCTGAGGTGGCCCGCCGACATGTTCACGCCCCGGGCCAGCGCCTCCACGTCCAGCGGGCGCGCGTACTCCCGGTCGATCCGGTCGCGGACGCGCCGCAGGAGCGCGAGGTCGCCCAGGCGGGGCGCCGGGGGCGGGCTGGTGCTCATCCTCCGGATGATGCCACGGCGGGGGTGGGGGCGGGGGCCGAGCCGCAGCCTCCGCTTACCGGCTCATCCTCGCCCGTACGTCTCGCGCCACCGGCGCCGGTGGGCGGCGTCGCCCTGACCCGCGCCGCCGAGGGCGAGGAGGGCGGTCAGCGGGGTGCCCGTGTTCCACAGGCCGAGCAGGTCGCGGTGGACGGCGGTGATGCGGTGTTCGGCGGCGAGGGCGAGGGCGGCCCTGCCGAACGGGCAGGTGGCCGCGAAGACGGCGACGTCCGCACGGTGGTGGAGCCAGGCCGTGCCGAGGAACTTCTGCATGTCGCCGCTGGGCACGTACCGGTGCGGGGCGTAGTGCTTGCACTGGATCACCAGGCGGCGTCCGTCGGGGAGGGTCGCGGTGATGTCGGCGCCCAGGTCGCCGGCGCCGCCGGTGACGACCACGTCCCGGCAGCCGTCCCGGCGGCAGAGGGCGGCCACGTGGTGCTCGAACTCCTGCCAGCTCAGGGCGTCGACCTCGGCGAGGCTCGCGGCGCGGAGCGCCGCGGGTTCGTGGGGGCGGCGCTCGCCGCGCCGGGGGAGGCGGTCCGTGTGGTGGAGCCACCACAGGGCTGTGGCGGAGGTTCCGATGGCGGCCGCCACCAGGACGTACGGCCAGATCACCGACCACGTCATCGCCAGCAGGGCCGCCGTGGCGGCGGCTGCGCCGAGCCTGGTCCTGGTTTGCGGGGCCCGGCGTGCAGGGCCCCGCCGGGCCGGCCTCCGCTGTGCCGGGCGCCGTTGTGCCGGGCGTCGGGCCCCGCGCCTCGTCGCCATGCGTCCTCCCCCGTCCCTGCCGTGCGTGTGCGCGGCCGTCGGCCAGTCTGCGCACGGGGTCCCGGGGGCGAAAGGGCGCCCGGCTCGCCAGGTGGCGCGAAACTGGCCCGGGCTTCGCGCCGCCCGCGCCGGTCATGAACTGGCCTCAGCTTTCTCGCCATCACGGTCGCCGACGTCGCGAGCATCGCCGAGCGACGCACCGACCGCATGCTCGACATC
>NZ_JBEYXW010000075.1:0-9573 GCF_040645195.1 Saccharomonospora sp. NPDC046836 | reverse complement strand
GTTCGACGGCGCACCCGCCGCCGGCAACGTCCACTCCTGCTGTGCAGTCGAAACGGCCGTTGCGCCGGCAGCTCGTGCCTTATGGATTCCTGTTGCCCAGTGCGGTGCTGTTTCTGTTGTTCGGTTTCATTCCGATCGGCGCGGCGCTGGTGTTCAGCACCCTGAGCGGTTCGGTGACGATTGATCCCGAGTTCGTCGGAGCCGACAACTATGTGCGGTTAGTGTCTGACCCGCTGTTTTGGCAGGCATTGCGCAACACTGCGATCTTCACCGTCGGCACCGTCCCGGTGGCCATGGGGTTGGGGCTGTTCTTGGCCCTGCTGCTGAACCGGCCGCTGCGGGGCCGAGCGGTGTTCCGCACGCTGTTGTTCGCTCCGATGGTCACCTCCGGTGTTGCCGTGGCCGTCATCATGTCGTGGATCTTCAACGGCGACTACGGCGTCATCAACAACGGCTTGTCCGCCGTCGGGCTCGACCGTGCACCCTGGCTGACCTCACCGTCCTGGGCGATGCCGACCCTGATCCTGGCCGTGTTGTGGAGCCGCACCGGCTTCTGCATGATCATCTACCTCGCGGCACTGCAGAACATCCCCGAAGAGACCCGTGAAGCCGCCGAACTCGACGGCGCCGGCCCATGGCGACGCTTCCGCAGCATCACCGTGCCCCTGCTGGCCCCGACCACATTCTTCCTGCTCGTGGTCAACGTGGTGTTCTCCCTACAGGTCTTCGACCTGATCTTCGTCCTGACCGGCGGCGGACCCGGTTTCGCCACCACAGTCCTCATCCAGTTCGTGTACCGGTCCGCGTTCTCCCAGGGGGACATGGGCTACGCGAGCGCAGCGGGCGTCGTACTGGCCCTGATCCTGATCGTGTTCACCCTGCTGCGCTTCCGCGCCGGGCGCCGTTCGGAGGAAGCAGCATGACCACCACCCCGGACCTCGACCGCGCCGCGCCGGCTCCTGCCACAGCCGTCCAGCAGCCTCGGCCCCGCCGCCGCAAGGCCGGCACGAAACCGGTCTTCGCACTGCTCACAGCCATCACCGTGGTGATGCTGTTCCCGTTCTTCTGGATGATCGTCACCTCGCTGACCCCGAACGGTCAGGCCACCGGAACTGATTTCCGACTCTGGCCTGCCGACCCCACCCTGGAGAACTACCGGGAGGCCTTCTTCGAAAGACCGCTGCTGACGTGGCTGACGAACTCTCTGCTCATCACCGTGATCGGCACCGTGCTCGGAGTCATCGTCAGCCTGATGGCCGGGTACGCATTCGCTAAGTTCCGCTTCCGCGGCCGCACCGTGATCTTCCTGGCCTACCTGCTCACGATCATGATCCCGATCCAGGTCACACTGATCCCCACCTTCGTCGTGGCCGTGAACCTCGGACTGGTCAACTCCATCTGGGGCGTCATCCTGCCCGGCGCGGCCGAAGCAACCGGGGTGTTCATCGCACGCCAATTCATGCTCGCCGTCCCCGACGACCTCCTCGAAGCCGCTCGCCTCGACGGAGCCAGCGAGATCCGGATCTTTCTGCGGGTAGTGCTCCCGGTATCCGGACCACTGATCGGTGTGCTCGCGATCCTCTCGGTCATGTCCCGCTGGAACGAGTTCCTCTGGCCATTCGTGATCCTGCAAGGAGACGACGTCCAAACACTGCCGGTCGGACTGGCCGCGCTACAAGGCGGCGAGGTCGCCTCCACCCCATGGGGCACCATCCTCGCCGTCACCACAGTCGCCGTCGTACCGGTACTCCTGGTCTTCCTGCTGTTCCAGCGCCAATTCGTCCAGGGCATCGCCACGACGGGGTCGAAATGAGCGCGCCGGCCAGAGTGCTGGTAGCGCAGGACAAGTTCAAGGGCACCTTGGACGCGAGCCGAGCAGCCGAGGTCATCGCCGCGGCGGTGCGCGAGGTCCGCCCCGCCGCGGGCGTGACGGTCATCCCCGTCGTCGACAGCGGCGAGGGCACCGTCGACGCAGTCGTCGCGGCCGGTGGTCGTCATCATCCTTGCACGGTCACCGGGCCGTTGGGCAAACTGGTGCGGGCCTCCTGGGCCGCACTGGGTGATCGTGCCGTGGTCGAGATCGCCGCAGCAAGTGGCCTTCAGCTGATCACCCCGTCTGCCCGCACCGCGCTCCTCGCCCACAGCATCGGAACAGGTGAGCTCATCCGGGCGGCTCTCGACGCCGGCTACCGCAAGATCACGATCGGGCTCGGTGGCTCCGCGTGCACAGACGGGGGCACCGGCATCCTGTCCGCGCTCGGGGCTCGCTTCCTCGATCGTTATGACCGCCCGGTCGGGCCCGGTGGTGGCGAACTGTCCCGGATCGCCCGGGTCGATCTGTCCGGGCTGCTTCCGCAGGTCGCCGAGTCCACATTCCTCGCATGCTGCGAGGTCGAGGTCCCGATGTTCGGACCGGACGGAGCCGCTGCCGTGTTCGGTCCGCAGAAGGGCGCCGACCCGGAAACCGTCGGCATCCTCGACGACGGCCTGATCCGTCTCTCCCGCGTCCTCGCACCAGCGACCGGTCTCGACGCCGCGGGTTTGGCGTGGGGAGGCGCGGCCGGCGGCGCGGCTGCAGGACTGCACGCCGTGCTCGGGGCAGCTCGCGGCTCCGCCTTCGATGCCGTCGCCGACCTGGTCGGACTGGATGACCTCCTAGAACGTACCGACCCGGTCGTCGTCGGCGAGCGAAAGCTCGGCTCCCAGTCGCTGGCGAGGAAGGCCCCCATCGGCCTGGCCCTTCGAGCTCGAGACAGGTCGATCCCCGTCGTCGCTGTGGTCGGGACCTCTGACCTACCGACGCACCGTCTGCGCGAACACGGCATCAGGGTGATCGGCAGCGCGAGCGGCGTGGCCGGCGGCGGCGCCGAGGCGATGCGGGATCCGACGACGCACCTGCGCACTGCGGCCCGGTGCGCTCTGCGCAGCTACCTCGACATGCCGCTTTCACACCGCTGAACCCTTCTCGTCTGTACCGCACACCCTTCTCACCACACAGGAGCTGTCATGGCTGGTGTTTCCTACGAGTCCGCATCGTGCATCTACCCCGGAACTCCCCCGGTCCGGGCAGTCGACTCCCTCGACCTGTCGGTGCCGGACGGGGAGTTCCTGGTCCTGGTCGGCCCATCCGGATCCGGCAAGTCCACTGCTCTTCGCATGCTCGCCGGTCTCGAAGACGTCTGCGAGGGCGCCATCCGGATCGACGACAACGACGTCTCGCAGTTGGCGCCGAAGGACCGCGACATCGCGATGGTCTTTCAGAACTACGCTCTCTACCCACATATGACCGTCGCCCAGAACATGGGATTCGCGCTGAAGATCCAGCGGATCCCCAAAGACGAGATCCGCAGCAAGGTCGAAGACGCCGCCGCGATGCTCGACCTGACTCGCTACCTCGACCGACGCCCGAAGGCCCTCTCCGGCGGGCAGCGTCAGCGCGTGGCCATGGGACGGGCCATCGTGCGCAACCCTTCCGTGTTCCTCATGGACGAGCCGCTGTCCAACCTCGACGCCAAGCTGCGTGTCGAGACACGAGCGAACATCAGCGATCTACAGCGACGTCTCGGAACCACGACCATCTACGTCACCCATGACCAGATCGAAGCAATGACCATGGGTACCCGCGTCGCGGTTCTACGCGACGGAACCCTCCAGCAGTGCGCGCCGCCCCGCCACCTCTACGACCGGCCGGCCAACACCTTCGTCGCCGGATTCATCGGATCCCCGGCCATGAACCTCTACACCAGCACTCTCACCCCGACGGGCACCGACATCGCCGGACACACCATCGCACTCAGCAGAGAACAACTCGCAACCGCCGCCGAGAACAATGTCACCGACATCGTCGTCGGCCTGCGCCCCGAGGCACTGCGCATCGTCGCGCCCGAACAGGGCGGCATCCCCCTGGTCGTCGAGCTGAGCGAGGAACTGGGTTCCGACTCCTACGTCTACGGCCGGGTCGAGCACCGAGGCGGCGCCCACCGCACCGTCGTGCGAACCCACAGCGACATCCGGCCCACCATCGGCGAGACCATCCACATCACCCCCACCCACCCCGACACAGCACACATCTTCGACGCCGCGACAGGCCAGCGAATCGAAGTCGCCCACGAGCCCGTCGCCCACGGGGCCCTGGCCTGACTCGCACCACGGAAGGAGGCACGACAGTGCGCTCTCGTCGGACCGCGATGAAGCGGGCGGCGATCGGTGTCGTCATGGCCCTCGGCGCTAGCGCCTGCGCGTCACCGGCCCCGGCCACCGGAGCCCACGCCATGGCGTACAACTTCTGGGGAACCCCGCAACGCGCCAAACAGGTCGCCGAACTGGCCGACGCATACCGCTCCGCTTACGGCGGGCCGCGGATCGACCCGCAGATGTCCTCGTACGGCTCCTACGTCGAACAGCTGACGATCCGCGCCGCGGGCGACGACGTCGCATGCCTGTCGGACATGCAGACGACCTTCATGGCCCAGTACGCGGAACACGACCTGCTGCGCCCCTTGGACGACCTGGTCGATTCCGGCGTCATCGACGTCTCGGGAATCCCGGACGACGTTCTCGATACCGGTCGCGTCGACGGCTCCCTCTACATGATTCCGATCGGCTCGATCCTGCGCACCGTCGCCTACAACGAACGGTTGCTGGAGTCGGTCGGAGCCTCGCCCCCGGCCGCCCCATGGACCTGGGAGCAATACCGTGACTGGCTCGTCGCGACGCAGGAGAGACTTCCCGAGGGAGTGCACGCGACCGAGCTCGAGGGCGGCGACCTCTACGTCCTCGAGTCCTTCGTCAGCGCCCACGGGTACCGCCTCTTCGACGACGACCAGCTCGGTTTTCCGCGCGAGCTGCTCGCCCAATGGTTCGACTTCTGGATCTCGTTGATGCGCTCCGGAGTCACGGTGCCGCCGGAGCTACTCGCCAATCAGGACAACAATCTCGAGATCAGCCCACTCGCGGTGGGCCAGGCGGCGTCGGCATCGGGCGACATCCCCCAGGTCCAGGTCATCGAGCGAACGTGAACCGGGAACGACGCGGGGAGTCGACTCGCCATCCTGGCGAACCCAGGTGGCGCAACAGGTACGACCGGTAACGTCATCGGCTCGAACGGCATCTCAATCGCGGCCACCTGCCCGGTCCCCGACCACGCTGCGTCGTTCATCGACTACTTCATCAACGACAGCACCGCGGTCACCATCTACCGTTCCAGTAACGGCGTGGTGCCGTCCACAGCAGCGCAGCAGGTCCTTCTGCGCTCCGATGAGACACCGGAGAACGTTCGGCGGTCGATCCAGAACTACCGGACGGCACTGGACACCGCCGGCGCGATACCGGCCGAACGCCCGTCCGGTTCGGCCGCGCTGGGGCGTGAACTGCAGCGCACATTCGACGAGCTCGCTTTCGGCCGTATCGACACGGCGTCGGCCGTCGACAGTCTCTTCGCCGCCGCAGATCGGATGGTGCGCTGACATGACCGGTACTACCCGGCCCCCTGATGAGATCGTCCAGGCGCGGCCGGGGCGATCACCGGCACCGCCGCGCCGGCCGCGTACGTCACGGTCGGGGCTGGAGAATCGCGCCGGTTACGCCTTCCTCAGCCCGTGGCTGCTGGGACTGGTCGGCATCACCGTCGGACCGATGCTGGTGTCCCTGTACCTGTCGTTTACCGACTACCCGATCCTGGCAGCGCCGGAATGGATCGGGCTCGACAACTACCGGCGAATGCTGACAGAGGACGCGACCTTCCTCACGTCCCTCAAAGTGACCATCGCGTACTTGGCATTTTCCGTGCCATTAGTTGTGATCGTCGCACTCCTGCTGGCGCTGTTGCTCAATCAGAAGGTCCGCGGGATCAGTATCTACCGTGCCGTGTTCTACGTGCCGTCGCTCATCGGCGGTAGCGTGGCCATCGCATTCCTGTGGAGGTGGCTGTTCGAGTCCGATGGCATCCTGAACAGCATCCTGAGAGTGGTGGGCCTCGAATCGACCTGGTCGTGGATCGGACATCCGGACACTGCACTGTCCACGCTCGTCGTACTCAACGTATGGCAGTTCGGCGCCGCAATGATCATCTTTCTGGCGGCGATCAAGCAGATCCCCGCATCCCTGTACGAGGCGGCACTGGTCGACGGCGCCGGGCCTTTCCGTCGCTTCTTCTCGATCACACTGCCTATTCTCACCCCGATCATATTCTTCAACATGATCATGAACGTCATCGCTGCCTTTCAAGCCTTCAATACCGCCTACGTCGTCAGCGACGGAACCGGCGGACCGGCCAATTCGACATTGTTCTACACGCTCTACCTGTACCAACGTGGATTCATCGACTTCGAGATGGGATACGCGTCCGCACTGGGATGGGTACTGTTCGTCATCATCGCAATCGTCGTCGGGATCTTCTTCGCGACCGCAGGGCGATGGGTCTACTTCGGAGACGAAAAATGATGAACCAGAGCACGCAGAACCCGTCCGCCGCAGAGCGAACGACACCGACTCGACCGACCGCGTCCTTCACCGCGAGCAGTCTCACCCGCCATCTCGTCCTCATCGGGATGGCAGCAGTCATGTTCTACCCACTCATGTGGATGATCGGGGCGTCGTTCCGCGATGACAGCCGCATCAACGATCCTGGCATCTTCCCCGGCGCCGACTTCACGTTCGACGGCTACACGACCGGCTGGGAGGGCACGAACGGCGTTTCGTTCGCGACGTTCCTCTTCAATTCGTTCATCATCGCAGCCCTGGCGGTTGTAGGCACCGTGGCTTCCTCGGCGGTGACCGCGTACGCATTCGCGCGAATCGAGTTCGCTTTCAAGCGATTCTGGTTCGGCGTGCTGATCGCCAGCCTGTTCCTTCCCCTTCACGTGCTGATCATCCCCCAATATCTTTTCTTCCGCGAGGTCGGCTGGGTCAATACATGGCTACCCCTCGTTGTACCGAAGCTCCTCGCCAGCGAGGCGTTCTTCGTCTACCTCCTCGTTCAGTTCTTCCGCAGCGTGCCGCGCGAACTCGACGAGGCAGCGCGAATCGACGGGTGCGGGCACTTCCGGATCTTCTGGCAAATGATCCTTCCGCTGTCCAAACCCGCCCTGGCGACAGCCGCCATCTTCACGTTCATCTACACGTGGAACGACTTCTTCGCACCCCTCATCTACCTCACCGACACCAATCTGTACACCGTCCCACTCGCGCTACGGTCGTTCATCGACTCCAGCGGGGGCTCGTCGTTCTCCGCGCTCTTCGCGATGTCGATCGTCTCACTTCTTCCGGTGATCGGCCTGTTCGTCGCTTTCCAGCGCCTGCTGACCAGTGGTATCTCAACCACGGACTGCGAAGCTGATTCCGCCCCGAGTCGGCTACCAGCCGACTATTTAACGAACTGAACACCGCAACCACTGCCCGCCACTCAGACTCCGACCAACAGCAAGGAGAAACAGTGCTCGACGCCAAGCAGCGTGAGACCCTGGAGACCGCGGCCAAGCTGCGCGTAACCGATATCCGGGACGGGATGGATTGGGTCGGGCTGCACCACGTCGGCAGTCTTCCGCCTGAGTTCCGACCGTTGTACCCGGCGCGCGCCGTGGGCTTCGCACGGACGGCACGTCACCTGCCGACACAGCAGTCAGTGCCCACGATGTCGCCCGAGGACTACACGAAATGGGCCTACGACTATTGGTACGGAAAGGTGTTCGCCTCTGACTTCTACAATGTGGTCGAAGAAGGGAGCTTCCTCGTCGTCGACACCAGCGGCAAGGAAACCCCTGCAGTGGGATCGATGATCTCGATGGTGTGGGCCAGCAGAGGCGCCCGTGGCGCTGTCACGAACGGGGGGGTGCGCGACACCGACGAGATCGTGACCCAGGCAGCTCTGCCGGTATGGTCGCGATCGGTCGTGCAGCCGATGTATCAGGGGCGTGTCGAGTGGGGCGGACATAGCATGCCCGTGGCATTGGGTGGTCAGCGCATCAACCCCGACGATCTGGTGGTCGCCGACCATGACGGCGTCATTATCGTGCCACAGGCGGTGATCGACGACGTGCTGACCTACGCGATTCAAGAGGCGGAGAACGATCGGCGGACGCGTCGCATGCTGTTCGAGCACCTGGGACTCGCGCAGGATGACTCCTGCAAAAGCCTTTTCGACACTGGACCACACCCGCGCGCGATGACCGAGGACAAGCTGCGACGAATGACAGGTAGGCCCTGAGGCCCGCACCGCAGGTTTGCACAGGAACGCAGATCTGCACTTAACGTGGCGTTGGGCGACCGATCAGTCTCGTCCGATCGTCGTTGAAGCGCCACACAGCATGCGCCGGCACTTGTCCCCGCCCTGGTTGACGACAGCCGTCTCGGAGGGGGCTCGAGGGAACCCTGAGTCCACTCCCGCGGAGAAACTCAAGGAGATGCAGTGACCAACGTGCCCTGGTTCGAGCGGACACATCGGTGGGGGCAGACGAATCTCACTGAGATCGACCCGAGCCGGTATGACTCCAGATTCTGGCGCGAACAGTGGCGACGAACGGAGATCCAAGGCGTCATCATCAACGCCGGCGGAATCGTAGCGTTCTATCCGAGTGAAAACCCTTTGCACTACCGCGCAAGCCATCTCGGAGGTCGCGATCTCTACGGAGACATAGTGCGCGATGCGCGCGAAGAAGGTCTGACGGTGATCGCTCGCATGGATTCGAACCGGGCGACTGCAGACTTCTACCGCGAACACCCCGACTGGTTCACCCGAGACCGCAACGGCCGTCCCTACATGGCCGCAGACCGCTACATTGCGTGTGTCAACAGTGAATACTACGACGAGTATCTGCCATCCATTATCCGGGAGGTGATTGCACGGAGCCATCCGGATGGATTCGCCGATAACAGTTGGGCGGGACTGGACGCTCGTCGGATCTGCTTCTGCCGTAATTGTACTGTGCGATTTCGTGATGCGTATGGCGGTGATCTACCCGAGCGCGTTGATTTCGACGATCCCACGTTTCGGGTCTGGCTTCGCTGGAACGAGTCACGGCGCACAGATGTATGGCGTCAGAACTCTAGAGTCACCGCCAAGGCAGGCGGGCCTGATTGTTTGTGGGTCGGAATGATCCACGGCCCCCAAGCGGCGTTGACCAATCGATTCGTCAACGTGCGCGACGTTGCACATCAATCAAAGATATTGTTTGTCGATAATCAACGACGGTCCGCTCCCGACGGGTTCCTTCTGAATGCCGAAGTCGGGTCGCGCTTGCATGGTGTGCTCGGCTGGGACCGGCTGTTGCCGGAGAGCATGGCGATGTACAGCGCTGGCCACGGCTTCTTCCGCGCCACCTCGATGCCTGGTGCTGAGGTCTGGACCTGGGCAGCCTCCGGCTTTGCTGGTGGAATTCAACCATGGTGGCACCACATTAGCGCGGTTCACGAGGATCACCGGCAGTACGCGACCGCCCAGCCACTGTTCCAGTGGCATAGAGTCAACGAGAATCTACTTCTGGTGTCGGCGGTCAGTGAAAAATCCCCGTAGGCGGCCAGTTGCCGCCCCATAGGTGGCCAGTGATTTCCCCGCTGGTGGCCAGATATCTCCCCGGT
>NZ_JBEYXW010000074.1:0-9751 GCF_040645195.1 Saccharomonospora sp. NPDC046836 | reverse complement strand
TGCGCTGGACGGGCGACGGAACCCTGGAATACCTCGGCCGGACTGACTTCCAGGTCAAGCTCCGCGGCCTGCGCATCGAGCTGGGCGAGATCGAGCACGTGTTGACCGGGCACCCGGAGGTCAGCACCGCGGTGGCCGTCGTGCGGGAGGACCGCGCCGGCGACCAGCGGTTGCTCGCGTACGTGACGCCGGCGGGTGAGGCGGGCCCGGCAGGCCTGGACACCAGCGCACTGACGGATCTGCTCCGGAAGCAACTGCCGGAGTACATGGTCCCCTCGGCCATCGTGCCGCTGGCCGAGTTCCCCACGACCCAGAGCGGGAAGCTCGACCGGGCCGCGCTCCCCGCACCCGACTACGCCGAAGCCGCGACCGGGCGGGGGCCGCGCAACCACCAGGAGGAAGTGCTCTGCCGGCTGTTCGCCGAGCTGCTCGATGTGGGGGAGGTCGGCATCGACGCCGGCTTCTTCGACCTCGGCGGGCATTCGCTGCTGGCCACCCGGCTGATCGGCCGGATCCGCGGCGAGCTCGGTCTCGACGTGAAGGTGACGACCGTCTTCGCCCATCCGACCGTCGCCCAGCTGGTGCTCGCGCTCGAGGAATCGGCCACGTCGAAGCGCCCCCAGCTGCGCCGGATGACCATTCAGGAGCGTCGATGATCCCGTTGTCCTTCGCCCAGAGCCGGCTGTGGTTCCTCCACCGGCTGGACGGCCCGTCGGCAGCTTTCAACGGCCCGTTGGTGCTGCGCCTCGAAGGGCACCTGGACACCCAGGCCCTGGCCGCGGCGGTGCGGGATGTCACCACCCGGCACGAGAGCCTGCGGACCCTGGTGGTGGAGGACGCGGAGGGCACACCGGAGCAGCGGATCCTGCCGCCGGAGGAGGCGTTCCCCCGGTTCCGCGTGGCCGAATTGGCCGAGGACGCCGTGGACGCCGCGGTGGCCGAGGCCGCGGGTGAGGCGTTCGACCTGGACACGGAACTTCCCTGGCGGACGACCGTGCTCCGGGTCGCGCCGCGGGAGCACGTGCTGATCTTCGTGTTCCACCACATCGCCGCCGACGGGGCCTCGATGGCGCCGTTCCTGCGTGATCTGTCGTCGGCGTACTCGGCTCGCCACCGGGGGAGTGCGCCGCGGTGGACGCCGCTTCCGGTGCAGTACAAGGACTACACGCTGTGGCAGCGCGAACTGCTGGGCGACGAGCAGGACCCGGACAGCCTCGCCGGGGCACAACTGGACTTCTGGCGGGCGGAACTGGCCGGGGTGCCGCAGCCGGTGCAGCTGCCGCTGGACCGGCCGCGGCCGACGACGGCGGGCCACCACGGCGGCCACGTCGCGTTCGAGCTGGAGCCCGAGCTGCTCACCGGGCTCGGGAAGCTCGCCGCGGACCGCGGTGCCACGGCGCCGATGGTCGCCCAGGCCGCGCTCGGGGTGCTGCTGCACCACCTCGGCGCGGGCAACGACCTGACCATCGGCAGCCCGATCGAGGGGCGCGCCGACGAACAGCTCGACGAGCTGATCGGCTTCTTCGTCAACACCTGGGTGCTGCGCGTCGACCTGTCGGGGAACCCGTCGTTCACCGAGCTGCTCGACCGGGTGCGGGCCAGGGCCCTGGCCGCCTACGACAACCAGGACATGCCGTTCGAGCGCCTGGTGGGGCTGCTCAACCCGGACCGGTCCACGTCGTACTCGCCGCTGTTCCAGGTGATGCTGGCGTGGCAGTTCACCTGGCAGGGGCTCGAGCTGCCCGGACTGCGCGTCACGCCCGTCCCGGTCGGCACCGACACCGCGCAGTTCGACCTGTTCTTCAACATCATCCCGCACACCTCCGGGCGGGCGTACGGACGGCTGGAGTACGCCACGGAGCTGTTCGACCACGCCACCGCCGAGAGCTTCGCAGACCGTTACGTGCGGGTGCTGCGGCAGGTGGTCGCCGATCCCGCGGTGCGGCTCGGCGGCGTGGACGTGCGGAGCGACGCCGAACGGGACTGGCTGGCACGGCTGAACGAGACCGCGGCACCGGTTCGCGGGGCCACGGTGCCGGAACTCGTCGCCGCCCAGGCTGCCCGGACACCGGACGCGACAGCCGTGGTGGCCGGGTCGGCCGCACTGTCCTATCGGGAGCTGGACGCCCGCGCCGGCCGGCTGGCCGCCCTGTTGCGTGAGCGCGGGGTCGGGCCCGACGTCGTGGTGGCCGTGGCGTTGCCGCGGACAGCCGACCTGGTGGTCGCGCTGCTGGGCGTGCTCAAGGCAGGCGGCGCCTACCTGCCGATCGATCCCGGCCACCCGGCCGCGCGCGTGGATCTCCTGCTCGGCACCGCCGAGCCGGTCCTGGTGCTGACCGATCGCGACACGGCAGCGGCGCTGCCGGAGCGCCGGCCGCCGGTGCTCCACCTCGATGACCTGAACCCCGGCGACCCGGTGCCGGCAGCTCCAGTTGTGCCGCTGCGACCGGACAACCTGGCGTACGTGATGTACACGTCCGGCTCCACCGGGAAGCCCAAGGGCGTCGCCATCACCCACGCCACCGTGGTCAACGCCGTGGGCCAGGTGCGGCGGACGGCAGGGATGGAGCCGGGCGCGCGCATGCTTGCCGCGACCTCGGCGAGCTTCGACGTCTCCGTGTTCGAGATCTTCGCCGCGCTCGCCTCCGGCGCGATCGTCGAGATCGTCCGTGACGTGCTCGAACTCGCCGAACGCGCCACGTGGTCGGGCACGACCGTCAACGCGGTGCCGAGGGCGTTCTCCGCACTGGTCGACACCTTCACCAAGGATCCGGGCGCCTTCGAACTCGACATGCGGACGGTGATCGTCGGCGGTGAGGCACTCAAGGCCGACCTGGTCCACCAGGTTCAGCAGGCCTTCCCCGAGCTCCGTGTCGTCCACGGATACGGCCAGACCGAGAGCTTCTACTTTGCCACCTTCGCGCTTCCGCCGCGGTGGGCCGAGACCGGCGTGATCCCGGTCGGACGACCGATCCCCAACATGAGCGCCTACGTACTGGGGCCGGAACTGACGCCGGTACCACCCGGCGTGGTCGGCGAACTGTACGCGGGCGGCCTGATCGCGCGCGGTTATCACCGGAGCGGTGGGGCGACCGCCGAGCGGTTCGTCGCGTGCCCCGCTGGGCCCGCCGGTGCACGCCTGTACCGCACCGGTGACCTGGCCTTGTGGGACAAGGACGGCCAGTTGAGGATCTTGGGACGGGTCGATTCCCAGGTCAAGGTGAACGGCATCCGGGTCGAGCCGGCCGAGATCGAGACCGTGCTCGCGCAGCACCCCGCGGTCGGGCAGGCGGCGGTCACGGCGTGCGAGGACCACCACACCGGCACCACGCGCCTCGTGGGCTACGTGGTGATGGCGGGCGGTGCCGGTGATGACGGTGTCGACGTCGATGTCCTGCAGGTCAACGTCCCCACCTCGGAGCTACGGCGGTTCGTGGCCGGGCGGCTGCCCGGCTACATGGTGCCGTTCTTGATCATGGTGGTGGACCGGCTGCCGCTGACCGCGACGGGGAAGCTGGACCGGGCCGCCTTGCCCGAGCCGGTGTTCGCCGGGGTCGAGTACCGAGCGCCGCGCAGCGAGGCCGAGCGGGTCCTGGCCGAGGTGTACGCCGACGTGCTGAACGCCCCGCAGGTGGGCATCGACGACGACTTCTTCGCCAGCGGGGGAGACAGCATCCGTTCCCTCCAGGTCGTCGCGCGGGCCAGGACGCGCGGCATCGGGGTCAGCACCCGGGAAGTCTTCGAGTACCGCACGGTCGCTCAGCTCGCGGAACTGGTCGAGGGCCGTGGGGAAGAGAAACGCCCGACCCTGGCCGAGTTGCCGGGGGGCGGCGTCGGGTGGGCCCCGCTGCTGCCGACGGCAGCGCACGTTCTCGCGCTCGGTGGTGGCATCGGCCGGTTCTGCATGTCCACGATGTTGATCTTGCCTGAGGACATCGACCGCGGGGGACTGGTCGCGACCCTGCAGGCCGTCCTGGACCGGCACGACGTCCTGCGCTCCCGGCTCGAGCGGGAGGGGCCCGGCTTGTGGATCGAGCCGCCCGGCAGCGTGGACGCCGGCGCGCTGGTGCGGGAAGTGTCCTACCGCGGCGCCGATGTGGCCGCCGAGCTGGATGAGGCCGCGGGCCGGCTGGACCCGGACGCGGGCGTCATGGCGCAGTTCGTGTGGTTCACCGGCGACACGGGCGCGGACCGGTTGCTGATCGTGGTGCACCACCTGGCGATGGACGGCGTGTCGTGGCGGATCCTGGTCCCGGACCTGGTCTCCGCCTGGCAGCAGGCACGGGACGGCCGCACCCCGGCGCTGGACGGGGCGGGGAACTCATGGCGGCGATGGGCGCACGCCCTCGCCGGTGAGGCGGCCACCCCGCAGCGGATGGCGGAACTGCCCGTGTGGCAGGAGATCCTGCGCGGGGACGAGCCCGTGCTGGGAGCACGGGAGCTGGACCGCACGCGCGATGTCGCGGCCACCGTGGAGACGGTGCGCGTCCAGGTGCCGGCCGACGTCACGGCAACCCTGCTGAACACGGTGCCCGCGGTGTTCCGCGGCGGTGTCGACGACGGGCTGCTGGCCGGGCTGGCGCTGGCACTGGCGTGCTGGCGTCAGCTGCGGGGAGTGCCCGGTACCTCGACCCTGGTCCGGCTGGAAGGGCACGGCCGGGAAGAGCACCTGGTGCCCGGCGCGGACCTTTCCGGTACGGCCGGGTGGTTCACCGCGATGTTCCCGGTGCGCCTCGACCTGCCCGGCATCGACGTGGCGGACGCGTTCGCCGGTGGCCCGGCCGCCGGCCGGGCGATCAAGGCCGTCAAGGACCGGCTGCGGGCCGTGCCGGACCACGGCTTGGGCTACGGCCTGCTGCGACACCTCAACACCGTGACCGCCTCCGAGCTGGCCGGACCACGGGAGCCACAGGTCGGATTCAACTACCTCGGCAGGTCCTCCGGGGCGCACGTCCCCGAGGCGGTGCGTGGCCGGGGCTGGGCCCCGGACCTCACGCATCGGGACCTGATCGCCGCGCCGGACGGGGACATGCCGGTGCTGTCGGCACTGGAGATCAACGCGGTGGCCGCTGCCGTCCCCGGCGGAGAAGAGCTGATCGCCTACTTCGGCTTCCCCACCGGTGTCCTGTCCGGCGACGAGGTGACCCAGCTGGCCGGGTTGTGGGTCGAGGCGCTGACCGCACTGGCCCGGCACGCCACGACACCCGACGCCGGCGGGCTGACGCCGACGGACGCACCCCTGGTCGACGTGAGCCAGGAGGAGATCGACCGCTGGGAGACCCGCGTCGGCAAGCTGGCCACGGTGTGGCCGGCGACTCCGGCGCAGTCCGGGATCCTCTTCCACGCGATGATGGCCGGGGCGTCGGCCGACCCCTACCACGGGCAGGTGGTCTTCCGCCTGTCCGGCGAGATCGACCCGGAGCGCCTGCGCCGGGCCGGGCAGGCGCTGCTGGAGCGTTACCGCACCCTCCGCGCGGCGTTCTTCCACCGGGCGAACGGCGATGTCGTGCAGGTTGTGCCCGAGGCGGTGACGCTGCCGTGGCAGCACCTCGACCTGACCGCGGTCGACGAGGCGCAGCGCACCGAGACGTTCGAGCGGTTCCTCGCCCGGGATCGGGCCACCCACTTCGACCGGGGCGTCCCACCGCTGTTCCGGCTGGCACTCGCCGTCCTCGAGCCGGCTCGGCCCGCACTCGTGATGACCGCGCACCACCTGCTGTTCGACGGCTGGTCCGCGACCATCCTGCTGCGCGACCTGCTGCTGCTCTACGCCGCCGACGGTGACCCGGCCAGTCTGCCGGTGACCGGGGACTTCGGCGACTTCCTTTCCTGGCTCGCCCGGCAGGACCAGGACGAGGCGGCCCGGGCGTGGGCGGCCGAACTCGACGGCATCGACGGGCCGACCCTGCTCGCTCCCGACTCCGCGGGTGCCGACGACGGCAGCCGCGGCCAGATCGACGTCGCGCTCACGCTCGACGAGGCGCGCGAACTGGGCCTGCGGGCCGCCGAGCTGGGCATCACCCTCAACTGCCTGGTCCAGGGCGCCTGGGCGCTGTTGCTCGGCCAGCTCACCGGCCGCCAGGACGTGGTGTTCGGCACCACCGTCTCCGGGCGTCCGCCCGCGGTGACCGGCATCGAGTCGATGGTCGGGATGTTCATCAACACCGTTCCGGTCCGCGTCGGATACTCGCCCGCCGACACCGTCGCCGAGGTGCTCACCCGGCTTCAGCGCCGGCAGGCCGGCCTCGTGGAGCACCACCACCACGGGCTCGCGGAGATCCAGAACTCCGCCGGCCTGCCGTCCCTCTTCGACACGCTGGTCGTCTTCGAGTCGTTCCCCGTCGACCGGGAGGGCCTGCGCGCCGCCACCGACGCCGCCGACGGGCTCGCCTTCACCGGCTTCAGCCCGTCCGCGGGCAACAACTACGCGTTGTGCCTGGCGGCGGCGCCCGACCCGCACCTCCAGGTCATCCTCCAATACGCGCGGGGTTTCTTCGACCGTGACACGGTGGAGCTGTACGCGGCCCGCCTCGTCCGCGTCCTGCGTCAGCTGGCGGCCACCCCCGACCTGCGGGTCGCGCAGGTCGACATCCTGCGGCCCGCCGAACGCGACCGGTTGCTGGCCGGCTTCGACGACGCGGCACTGGACGTCACGATCACTGGGCTCGTCGAAGCACAGACGGCGCGGACCCCGGACGCGGTCGCCGTGGTCGCCGAGGGCGAGTCGCTCACCTACGCGGAGCTGGACGCCCGCGCCGAGCGGCTCGCGGTCGAGTTGGCTGAGCGCGGGGTGGGCCCGGAGACCGTGGTGAGCATCGTTCTGCCGCGCACCGCGACCATGGCGGTGGCCCTGCTGGGAGTGCTCAAGGCGGGTGGGGCCTATCTGCCGGTCGACCCCGCCTACGCGAGCAGCCGCCTGCCGCACGTCCTCACCGGTGCCCGGCCCGCGCTGGTGCTGGCCGACCGCGACACCCGCGACCTCGTACCCGCCACGGACATCCCCGTCCTCGTCCTCGACGACCTCGACCTCCTGGCCACGGCTCGGGACGCGGCGGCACGACCGTGCGCCCGGCCCGAGAACCTCGCCTATGTCGTCTACACCTCCGGCTCCACCGGCGTGCCCAAGGGCGTGGGCGTCACCCACGCCACCGTCGTCAACGCCGTGCACACCATGGCCGCCCAGGCCGGAATGGCGTCCGGCAGACGGGTGCTGCTCGCCGCCTCGTTCGGCTTCGACGTCGCCACGTTCGAGCTGTTCTCCGCGCTCACCACGGGCGGCAGCGCCGAGATCGTGCGCGATGTGCTGGCGCTGACCGAACGCGACGCCTGGGACGTCGACGTCATCTGCTCGGTGCCGTCGGCCTTCGCCGAACTCGCCGACCAGCTCGGCGACCGCATCCGGCCGACGGCGCTGAACATCTCCGGGGAAGTGCTGACCCCGGCCCTGGTCGAGCGGGTGCGAGCGCTCTGGCCGCGGGCCCACGTCATCAACAGCTACGGCCCCAGCGAGACCTTCTACGCCACCGCCCACCTGCTGCACCCCGGGCGGTCGTACGCCACCAGCGTGCCCATCGGCCGCCCGTTCCCCGGCGTGCGTGCCTACATCCTCGGCCCCGCGCTGAACCTGCTGCCCACCGGCACGCCGGGGGAGCTGTACCTGGCCGGGGCCGGACGCGGTTACCAAGGCCAGCCCGCCCTGACCGCCGAGCGCTTCGTCCCCGACCCCTACGGGCCGCCAGGCTCCCGCATGTACCGCACCGGCGACCTCGCCCGGCTCTCCCCGGACGGGGAGCTGCACCACCTGGGCCGCCTCGACGCCCAGGTCAAGATCCGGGGCTACCGCGTCGAACCCGGCGAGGTCGAAGCCGCGCTGACGGCCCATCCCCACATCGCCCAGGCCGCCGTGGTGGCCCGGCAGGCAGGCGACCTCCGCTACCTGGCCGCCTACGTCGTCCCGGCCGACGGCAAGACCGCCCCGGATGTCGCGGAAGTGCGCCACCACCTGGCCGATCGGCTGCCCGACTACATGGTCCCGACTGTCTGCGTACCGCTCGACCGGCTGCCCCTTTCGCCCAACGGCAAGCTCGATCACCAGGCCCTGCCCGTCCCCGACGTCACCTCCACCACGCCGTTCCGGGCGCCACGCACCGCCCGCGAGAAGGCACTGGCCGAGCTGTTCGCCGAGGTGCTCGGCGTGGACCGGGTCGGCATCGACGACGGCTTCTTCGCCCTCGGTGGGCACTCCCTGCTCGCCACCCGGCTGGTCAGCCGCGCTCGCGCCGAGCTGGGCACCGAGATACCGATCCGCAAGATCTTCGACTTGCCGACCGTGTCCGCACTCGCCGCGTGGTCGGAGGAGTCGGCCGTTCCCCTTCGCCCCAGTCTGCGCAAGCGGACCGTAAAGGAGTGAACCAGTGATTCCGCTGTCGTACGCGCAACGGCGCATGTGGGTGACCCACCAACTGGAGCGTGGGGCGGAGACCTACAACATCTCACCGACGTTCCGGCTGACCGGGCCACTGGACCTGGACGCCCTCGCCGCGGCGATCCGCGACGTGGTCGATCGGCACGAGATCCTGCGGACCACGTACGTGCGGAACGACGACGACGAGCCCTGCCAGCGGATCCTGCCGCCGTCGGCGGCGCAGGTGCCGGTGCCGGTGATCGACGTGGCACCCGGGGACCTGGGCGGCGCGGTCGACGAGGTCATCGCGCACCGGTTCGACCTGGCGGCCGAGATCCCGTTCCGGCCGGCCCTGTTCCGCTGCGCTGCCGAGGATCACCTGCTGGTCCTGGTCATCCACCACATCGCTTCGGACGGCGTCTCGGCCGCACCGCTGGCACGGGACCTGACCGCCGCCTACACCGCGCGCCTGGACGGCCGGGCGCCGGAGTGGGAACCGCTGGCCGTGCAGTACCAGGATTACGCGCGATGGCAGCACGAACTGCTCGGCGACCCGGCGGAGCCGGGCACCCTGGCCGCGAAGCAGGTCGAGTACTGGCGCGCGGAGCTGGCCGGGGTGCCGCAGCCGCTGAGCCTGCCGCTGGACCGGCCGCGGCCCCCGGAACGGGATCGCCCGCACGGCGACAAGGTCGACATCGTGGTGGAACCGGGGGTGGCGGCCGGGCTGCGGAAGGTGGCCGACGAGCGTGGGATGACCATGTCCATGGTCCTGCAGACCGCGCTGGCGGTGCTGCTGAACAAGCTCGGCGGCGGGGAGGACGTGACGATCGGCGCCCCCATCGCCGGGCGGACCGACGAAGCGCTGGCCGATCTGGTCGGGTTCTTCGTCAACACCCAGGTGCTGCGGGTGGATCTCTCCGGTGACCCGTCCTTCGCCGAGTTGCTCGCGCGGGTCCGGGACAAGGCGCTGGCGGCCTACGAGCACCAGGACGTGCCGTTCGACATGCTGGTCGAGTTGATCAACCCCGACCGCTCCGCCGCGTACCAGCCACTGTTCCAGGTGATGTTCGCCTGGCAGAACTGGGCGAAGCCGGACATGGGACTGCCCGGGCTCGAGGTGGAGTTCGAACAGCACGTCGTGTCGACCGCCATGTTCGACCTGTTCTTCGGCATGGCCCAGCAGGAGTCGGGGGCGCTGTGGGGCGAGCTCATGCACTCGACCCAGCTGTTCGACCGGGGCACCGTCGAGGCCATCGCCGCGCGGCTGGTGCGGGTGCTGGAGCAGGTGGCGGTCGACCCGCTCGTGCCGGTCGGGGCGATCGAGGTGCTGTCGGTTCAGGAGCGGGA
>NZ_JBEYXW010000073.1:0-10582 GCF_040645195.1 Saccharomonospora sp. NPDC046836 | reverse complement strand
GCCACCCACCAGGTCGTCGAGCCTGATCGGTTGATCGAGCGGCTGCAGCCCGTCCGGCCCGGGGAGCGCCTGGCCCCGGCAGTTGCGATGCCGGGGCCAGGTCGTTGCCACCAGACGGTTATCCGAGCCAGGTGACGGTGAGGACTGACAGCCGTCGCAGGGGGCGGTTCACCCAGTAGGTGAGGGACAGCTGGCCGACGGATGCGTGGCGGATGTCCTCGCCCTCGGGGTCGTCGGCGTTCCACTGCGAGAAGCCCCACGGGTTGCCGGCGGCGGCGTCCAGGACATCCCACACCATGTCTTCGACGGGCTCGGGCAGGGTGGCGAGGAGCTTCGCGGCCGAGGCGGAGAAGCGGACCGCGAACGGCTGCTGTGCGGTCACCGGCGCCTGCCGCGGAGCTGCGCCATGTCGATGAACTCGCTGTCGTCGTAGCCGGAGGCGACGAACGCCTCGACGGCCAGGGCGGAGCCGAGGCGGCCCTGCCAGTCCTGGACCACCGCGTACAGCCCGGCGAGGGAGAACGTGCGCCTCGATTCCTCGAGCGCAGCCGCCCACTCCCGCTCGAAGGCCGGCACCCAAGTGTCCGCACGTCGGTCGGCGCGCAGCCGGGCAAGGAGTTCGGCCGGCGCCCCGGGCGCAGGGGCGTACGGCGTGACGGGTGCGTGGTCGGGCTGCGCGCTCATCTGGTCCTCCCGCAGGGTGTATGACCACCGTACTCGCGACGCCAGTCTGTGGTTGTCCCCCTGCTGAGGTTGGGAGGTGCTCTGTTCTGCTGGCTGGTCAAGCTGCTGCTGCCGTCGCCATTGCTCGTTTCGAAGGGGTTCGACGCGTTGTGCGAACCGGGCGAGCAGCTCTTCATGCTGATGCGGACTGAAGTCGCTGTACTCGCCGACTCCTAGCAGTGAGCTTCTTCGAGTTGGCTACCGATCGGGTGACGGTTTGTGTAGCGCAACGAGCGAGGCCCCCGAGCTGTTGATCGAGATGTCTGACGTCTCAACAACACTGCTCGGGGGCCTCGTTGGTTATCTTTCCTGCCGCACTCGACCTGCCGCATGCCCTCGTGGAGTGGGTGACCATGCTGGTCGTCACCCGTGAGGGCGACCGGCGCTGCAAGCTCCGTCCGTCTCAGCGTGCGATGGCGGCACTGGTGTACCTGCGCGAGCACACCACCCTGGCGAAGATCGCTGCAGGTTTCGGGATCAGCGAGTCCACCGCGCACGCGTACACCACTGCGGTCATCGACCTGCTCGCGGAACGCGCTCCGGGTCTGCTGAAAGTTCTGCGCGAGACCGACCCGGACTTCGCCCTGCTGGACGGCACGCTGGCCGAGTGCGACCGGGTCGGGGACGGCCGGGCCGACTACTCCCACAAACACCGCCGGCACGGAGTGAACGTGTAGTTGGTCACCGACCCCGGCGGCCGGCTGCTGTGGCTCTCCCCAGCACTGCCGGGCCGGACCCATGACCTGACCGCCGCCCGCGCCGACCGGATCATCCGCATCTGCGAGCGTCAGGACGTCCCCCTCCTGGCGGATCTCGCCTACCAGGGCGGCGGGCCCTGGGTGACCACGGGCATCAGACGCAGACCCCTGCAGGACCTCACTCCTACCGAGAAAACCCTCAACAGGGCACTGGCCGAGGCGCGAGCACCGGTCGAGCGAGGCGTCGCCCGCCTGAAGTCCTGGCGCATCTTCCGCCGGTCCCGATGCAGTCCCAACCGCATGACGTCAATCGCCAAAGCCATCCTCACCCTGGAGCGTCAACGCTGAAGAAGCTCATTGATCGAGGATGAAGACAGGAGCCAGCTCCAACGTGAAGCTATTGACCCCCTCGGACGCACCGACGACGAATCCGAAGACCCACCCACGCAGCCGCCGTCCGCTGACGTTACCGGCAAACCGTCCAGGAACCCCGCCGAGTCACGTTTCGGCGGGGTTCCTGGAATACAGTCGAAGCTCATGGCGATATCGGCGAGGAGGCTACCGAGACCCACCCTCGCTGACGTGCAGCAATACAGCTCTCAAACTGTTGATCGCGGCCTGAGCCTCTTCCCTCTCGTCAGCTTCTACCCAGCTCCTCCAGAACCATCCACCTGTAGGAACTGTCAATTCCAGCGCCTGAATTGCAGACGAGGCGAGGAGAGGCGCGACAGGCTTCGCCAGCCATTCTGTGACGCTCGGATATTCCTCATTCCAAGGCAATGAGCGCCCTGTTGGAACGTTGGCCGCAACCACAGCGGCAGCAGCCACAACTTCCTCAGGCAGCACCGATGAGGTTGAATTTCCGCCCGCCTCAATTGCGGTACGAAAAGTGTGCTCAACGACTTCCAGGCGCCGCGGGGCGGACCGCTCTTCCATCTCATCGAGGAAGTCCTCTGCGGTATCGCTATCGAACGGGCCTGAGCCCCAGGTTCCCATCACGAACTCCAGTAGAGGTTTAGGGCAGATATCCGCCGATTGGAACTTCGATCTCCGAGTTTCTCCGGTTCAAGAGCCTCACGCCCTGCGCCGTCAGAACTGACCAATCCCGACAAAAGCGGCACTCCGAGAAGCCGGAATTCTCCGAAGTGAACCTTCAGTTCGGAATCAAAGACGTTGAGTCACCCCTCTTCGAGCAATTCACCCCTGATTTCACGATGCATGAACACCTGATCACTAACGCTCGTGCGCAGCAGCGATTTCAGATCCTGCATATTCTCAACCGGATCGACCGCCCGCGCCGCTGGATTTGCAATCTTCTCGAGGAGGCCCACCCGAAGGTCATCCTCTCCACTCGCCTTCGCCGCTTCTCCGGATAGAAGGTCGAGATCTTCGCGGGAAATAGAGGTGATTGCGTCCGCCCTGAATCTTACGAGACATTTCGACTCCGGGAGCCATCCCGCCTTGACATTGACCGCTGGAGTGAATCCGACATTCACGTAGCACGACTCGCCCCAGCGGGACTCCTGGACGCCAACTATGCAGTAGAGATCGCCAGACACTCTGTACCAGTTCGCCGACTTCTTTCGAAATCCCAGCGACTTGAAGACCTCATTGAAAGCCTCCAGGAGAATCGAGTTAATCATTAGCCGAACCTCTTATATGTATCGAGATGGCCAGTCCAGCTCTGACCGGTCATGTCCTCCGACTCGGCGACGTACTTCTGCAGCTGTCACCACCCCGTCGCCCGGCTGCTCTCCGCGTCCGACGTCAACTCACGCACGACACGATTCTTCCAGTCGACCGCATCAGGCCGGAGCCCCCACCCGGCCAGGCCACCAGCGACCCGCTCAAGGGGCGGGAAGGACCGGCCGCCGGGTCCGTCTCCGTCTTCCAGGTGAAACTGCACAGGCCGACGTCTCCGTGGTCGTGCACACGGGCCGTTGTTGCCGTGAGTATGACCACGCCCGCCCCTCTCAGGACCCCACTCCCGTTGGCCGCTCGACGCCATAGCCGTCCAGCATCCTGAGAGCACGCTGGCGTGTGTGGCTCCGCATGTACGGGAAGGCCTTCGCGTACGGAACGCTCTCGTCGAGCAGGGCTTCGAGGATCTGGAAATACGCCGCCTCGCGCAGGAGCAAAGACGGGCTCGTGAGGAGCAGTTCCGTGTAGTCGAAGCAGCGTCGCAGGAGGTCGGCGTCGGGTGTCTGCGCCCGCAGTTCCGGGACGATGACCGGTTGCGCAAGCGCGTCGCCCAGCAGGTCGAACGTGTCCACGCTCGGATGCTCGGTCCTCACCGCCTCCTCGGCGGGCATGCCATAAAGTTCCGCCATGTGTTCGGCCGCTTCGGGAATCATTTCCAGCAGGAGCGCTCGGGCGTATTCTCTGCGGATCTCAGTCATGGTGGCCTTGCCTCGTTCGCGGTGTCCTGCCAGCTGACAGCAATTTTGGCGGAGTTGGGGAGGGCCGACGCGCCGTGCCCCGCCCGAAGCCGGGCGAGGCACGGCGTCGTCCTTCTACCGGCGGTCGAGATGGTGCCGGTACGCCCGGGAGCCGGCGACGACCACCGCGGTGATGCCCCAGGCGATCCACCAGCCGTAGGCGAGGTGGGTGGTGAGGCCGGCCGCAGCGAGTGCGATGCCGCCGGCGGTGACGGCGAGGACGTCGCCGTACCTGATGAGGGTGTGCATGCCGGATTCCCTTCTGGTGCCGGGTGGGGTGGTCTGGGAGACTGGGACCCCGGAGGGGGCAACTATCCTTTGCCCCCTCCGGTCGCCTACCGGCGATGTCGGCCCCTGCGCTTGATCGCTTCGCGGGCGTACCAGGCGCAGGCGGCCGAGCCGATCGCGCCGATCGTCGAGACGATCAGGGCGGCGATGGCGATTGCGGTCCCTGTTTCCATTCTGTTTGTTCACCTCCTCTCTGTTGATACCTCTACTTTAGGGTACCCCTAAGCGCCTGTCAAGGGGTACCCTAAAGTCATGACTGAGCAGCCCGCACCCAGCCCCGCCGTCACCGCCATCCGCGAGACCATCGCCCAGCTCGCAGCCACCCCCGACCCCATCGACCGCGCCAAGGCCCTCGGCGCCGTCCTCGACGCCATTCCCGACCTCCAGGCCGAACTCCGGGGTGAGCGACAGAAGGCCGTCATCGAAATCCGCGAGAGCAAGAGCATCGCCGACACCGCCGAACTGCTCGGCGTCACCCAGTCCCGCATCAGCCAGATCGCGAAAGGCATCAGCCGCACCAAGAAGCACTAGCTGTTCTTCCCGCAGGAGTCGCGAACGGGTACGCAGGCAGGGCTTCCCGTTCCACTGGCGCCTGCCGGGCCCCGGACGGTAAGGGCCTCTCCCCTTCGGCTATCGCGCAGGAAGAGGTGTCGCCATTGAGCGAAGGCTTGCCTATAGAGGCTGACCTGCATAAAGGGCACCAGGCCGCGCGGGCCGGTTCCTACCTCCGGCCCTACCTGCGGTCCCCCATGGGAACCACCGGTCCGGCCAACGGTTCACCCTCCTGTCGGTGCAACCCCCGAAGTCCCCTCCGAAGCGAGGGCGGCGTCGAGGCGGTCGAGACGCTCATAGAGAGCGCGGACGGCACGGGCGCGGTCCTGGGCACAGCGTGCGGTGCCGCACAGGGGCGTGGTCAGACACCGGTCCGTCTCCTGGAGGACCAGCTCGGCGAGCGCCCGGGGCCCGGTGCCTTTCGGTAGTCGGTCGGCCTGGCGGCGGACATCGGAGGCGACGGCGCGGGCGTGGCCGGTGAGCTGGAGCACGATCTGCTGGTAGTCGCAGTCGGTGAGGGGGTCCTGCGTGGTCCAGGCGAGAACGGCTTTGACGAGGCTCTCGTAGGGGTGGCGGTCGAGGGGCAGTTGCTCCTCGATCAGGCCTTCAGGGTCGTGCAGGACGGTGTACGTGGAGGGGGCCGACTCGGCGGCTTGGTCCGGGGGGAGGTGGTTCACCGGTGGTGTTCCTGGCCGGTCTCGTGCTGAGCGTTCTGGTCGGTGCTGTGCCGGCGGAGGAAGCGGGCGTAGCCCTGGTCGGCACGGGACAGGAGGGCCGGGGACGGTTGTCCGTGGCCGGGTGGCTGCAGGCCGCGGCCTTCGTCGGGCGTGGTGGTGTGGATGTGTGCGCGCATGCGGTCCCGCCTTCGGCTGGTGGTCCGTCAAGGGGGCATTGAGACTACGCAGCGCGGGATGCGCTTCTCAACGAAGTTGCAAGAGATTGCGGAACTTCACTCCAGAGCGTCAAGTGCGGCCTTGATGAGGGCGCGGGCGTCGTCGCCGTAGACGGCCATCTCGGCGAGGCCGGCGAAGGCTTTGGTGTAGTCGGCGAGTTCGCGCGGCTGTTTCACCTTGATCTCTGCTGTCAGGGTCTCCACCACGGCCACGTCGTTGTCGTGGAGGTAGAACGCCTCCAGCGGCCACATGATGCGTTGCACGGTGAACGGGATGATGCCCAGCGATACCGAGGCGAGCGGCATCACGGCCAGGAGGTGGCGTAGCTGTCCGCGCATCGCGTCAGGGTCGGCGGTGCGGAAGCGCAGGACGGATTCCTCCATGAGGACGACGTAGCGATGGCCGCCCTCGTAGAGAAATCGGGAGCGGGCGATCCGGGCCGCGACCGCTTCACAGACGTCGTTCGGGGTGCCCTGGAAGGCGGTGATCTGTTCCATGAGGGTGGTCGCGAAGGCGGGCGTCTGGAAGAAGCCCGGTGGCACGTTGGAGACGTAGACCCGGCAGACGTGGGTGCGCTTGTGCAGGCTGTTCCAGTCCTCCTGGACCTTCCGCATGCCGCTGCGGTGCAGGCGGCGCCACTCGAGGTACATCGAGTCGACGGCGCGGGCGGTGGCGATGAGGTCGTCGGCCTGGTCCTCGGCGCTGCAGGCCGCGCACCAGGCGCGGATGTCTGCGTCGGAGGGCGGGGCGTCGCCCTTCTGGATGCGGGTGGTCTTCGCGGGGTGCCAGCCGCACCGGGCGGAGAGGTCCTTCCCTGTGAGGCCGGCGTCCTTGCGCAGGTGCTGCAAGCGCACGGCCAGCGCTTCGCGGGCTGCTTGTGCGCTGGACGACGGGGAGGCGGTCATGGGCTACTGGCGGCTTAGACGGTGTACATCTCGTGCGGGATGGCGCGCTTCCAGACCGTCTCGAAGGCGGCGTGGCACAGGGCGACGGCGGCCGGGTCGGTGGTGCGTTCCTTGCCGTCGCTCGCCCAGGCGCCGGTGCCGGTGAAGTGGTGGAACTGCACGAGCCGGTCGTCCAGGAGCCAGAAGTCGTTGCCGGGCAGCGCAATGTCGGAGGTGCGGCGGCGGGGTAGCCAGCGCACGTCCTCGCCGGCCTGGAGGTTGAGCGGGGTGATGGCGTGCTCGTAGCGGATGTAGTCGGTAACGGGCTCGGAGACTATCCGGGCGCGGCGCATCACCACGCCGCGGGCGACCGCGTCTTTGACGAGCGGGATCCACTGGGGCCAGAAGGAGCGAGTCGGGTTGAGGTTCGGGACGCCGGTGCGCAGGAAGGCGGCGTAGTCGTCCCGCTCGTCGCCGACGGCGTACAGGTCGCGCATCTCCAGGTGGACCGCCGTGTGGTGGGTGTCGGCGAGCAGCTCAGCGAACGTCGCAGTGTTCAGCGCTTGCGCGTTCAGCGGCATCGCACGCCTCCCTCAGAATCTGCACCATGCGGAACGGGATCCGGATCACCGGCTCGTGCGGCGGGATCCCCGTCTTGTGGCCGGCCACCCACTCGGTGGAGGCGACCAGGGACTTGAGGAGGGCGTCGGCTTTCTCGCCCTGGAGGACCAGGTCTGCGCTCTCCTCTTCCACCCACACCGTCGGTGATCCCTCGCCGCCGGTGTTGGGGTCGATCCCGACGAACCGTAACGTCATCACGAACTTCCCTGGGACTCGGTTGCGCGTAGTTGCGCAGACGGTCCCGCAGGCCGGACCCGACGTCAAGGGCGCCTCCCGGGCCGGTCCGGCAGCGGAGGACTGCCGACCAGAGACGCTGGGGGTCGCTTTGCCCGCGCTTGCACGTTGGCGCCAGCCAGCTCGGCGGCGGTTCTCTGGAGGATGCCAACGTGGTCTGGCCTGCGCCGTCACCGACCACACACCAGCTGGTGCGTGACGCGCGCCCCGGCCACCGAGATGTGGTGCCGGGCCCCGTACGATCCGGACTCCGTCGACCGTGCTCGGAAAGAGCACGGGACTGCTGCCCGGCTGAGGGGAACGGCCGGGGTGCACGCGCGCACGATGCGCGCGATGGGTTCTCCGCGGAGAAGGGCCGAGGGAGCTCTCGTCCCGGGCACTGAGACAGTCTGTCCCGCCGACGAACGGGAACGTGCTCTACAAGTCGCCTCAGCCGGCGTGTCGGGCCCTCGGAGCCCAGGCCTGTCCCCGGTGACCGACCGATGCGGCATCGTCTGTCACTGAGTCAGTTGCCCGGGAAGGGATGTGCTGTCGGTTCCCTGCGGACCGACAGCACCGTCGGGTCGTTGGGCCTGGTTACCGGTACCAGTGCTTTACGCCCTTGTGCCCGCTACACGTGCCGCGGAAGGTCTTGCTGTAACTGTAGGCACCGTCCTTGCACAGCGCGGTAGCGCCAGCCGGATGCGGGTCGTTGGCCCGGCACACACCGGTGGTGTGCGGCGCGCAGGTAGCAGCGGCCGCAGTACCCACCGGCACCAGCAAAGCCCCCGCAACGATGAGTCCGGCAAGGCTCGCACGCGCTCTGGTCAGCATCTTCTGTCTCTCCCTTGTCTGGCGTCGACAGCAGGATCCCGGCCTCGCCCGCCCTATGCTGCACTTCCGCGTCCTGTGCCCCTCTTTCGCGTCACGGCCCGCTCGAAAAGAGCGCGCCACGTACGAGAGAAGAGAACGCCAGCACGAAAGGCGGCCAGTCAGCGGAATGTCAGGAGAGCGTGCTCATGTGGGAAGGCAGTCGAGGGGCGCGTGACATTGGTGCTGACGGCTCGTTAGCCGTCCCGTGAAGATCACTTTGCTCCGTGCGGCCGCTGCCCTCGTCGTGGCCGCTGTCCTCCCCCTGTCCGCTCCCGCAGCCGCCGAGACGAGCGACGGTACCCCGACGGTGCTGCCGATCGACGCTGCCGTGGCCGCGCTGCAGACCGCCGACGAGTCCAGGGCCGGATACTCCCGGAGCGCGTTCAAGCACTGGACCGCAGGCGACAACCCCACGGACGGCTGTAACACCCGCCAGGAAGTCCTCATCGCCGAGGCCACCATCGCGCCCGAGGTCGGGCCCCGGTGCGCCATCACCGGGGGCACCTGGTTCTCGTACTACGACGAGGTCACCGTCGAGGGGGCCCGCGGCCTGGACATCGACCACATGGTGCCCCTGGCCGAAGCCTGGGATTCGGGCGCCTCGGCCTGGACAGCCGCCCGCCGCGAGGCCTACGCCAACGACCAGGGCCAGCCCGCCTCACTGGTCGCGGTCACCGCCCGCACCAACAGGTCCAAGAGCGACCAGGACCCCGCCGAGTGGCTGCCGCCCGCCCCCGGCGCCCTGTGCCGCTACGGCGCGGAGTGGACCGCGACCAAGCTGCGCTGGAACCTCACCATCGACGCACAGGAGAAGACCGCCCTCCTCGACATCGCCTCCTCCTGCGACGGCACCACCGTCACCTACACCCCCGCCCCCTGACCCCTCCCCCGAAGCTTCTCCGTCGCCCCGGCCGCGCGGTCATGCGGCCCGGGCCACGCCGTGGGTGCGGGCCAGGCGGCGTAGCTCGGAGCGTGCTGCCGGCAGGGAGGGGGCCGTCGCCCAGTAGGGGTGCCACCACAGCTGTGCGGACAGGAGCAGCAGGCGGCGGCGCAGGGCGGTGGTGTTGTCGTGGGGGCGGGGTGCGGCGAGCGCGTTGTAGGTGGTGTTCCAGGCGGCTTGCGTCTGTACCAGGTCGTCGGGGAAGTCGGTTACGTCCATATCGGCATTAGACCGCTTGTTCGATTTTCCTGTCACTTCGGGGCTGCGTCGTCGGACGTCTCGGCCGACGGGACGATGGCCTATCGGGGTTCTGGTTCCGCGGTCCGTCCGCCTGGGCTGCTGGGGCGTTGCTGCCCGGGTGCGTGGGCAGCTCGGACAGGACGAGCCAGGCATGCGCGACCGTTACGGGCCTCTCGTCACGGGCGTCTCGTCGAAGTTCATCACCCGGGTCGGGAAGTACGTGGCGCAGCCGGGCTTGGTGGTGGCGATCTTGTCGCACCGGGTCTCAGCGTCCGCGGCGTGCCAGCGGGTGGCGGGCGGGTTGGCCACCGGCGAGTTCGCCGTGGTCTTCGTGGACAGGTGGAGGGTGCCAGCGCTGATACCGGTCCAGGTGTGGCTGCGCGTTCCGACGGCGGAGTGTGAGAAGGGATCCGCTCCGGACCACACCAGCGCGCCGTCCCAGGCTGCTGGCCGGTGGTGCGGCGGGGCAGTCGAACCGGGAGCGGACCTTTGCCCCCTCGCTGTCCGCGGCGCTGAGCAGTCCGAACCGGTCCCAAGATCCGCGAGAAAGCGGCCGCCGTTGATCTCCCGCGCTCAGTCGAGCGTGAGCTGCATCGCGGGCTGGGGATACAGGGAGGGACCGAGGTGTCGTACGGCTTTCCGGCAGCTGATTCCTGGAGCATGAGGACGTGCTGAAACCTCCGATCGCGCCGATGCGCGCTGAGGCGCGGGCCTCGCTTCCGGCGGCGGGCGCGCCGGCCAGCCTGTACTGGCAGCAGAAGCTCGACGGATACCGGGTCATCGCCTTCCTCCGCGGCGGCCGCCTGCACCTCCAGTCCCGCTCGGGGGCTGACCTCACCGGGCACTTCCCCGAGCTCCAGGCCGCCGCCGGCATCGGCATGGACCTGGTCCTCGACGGCGAACTCGTCGTCCTGCGGGACGGGAGGCTGGACTTCGCGGCGTTGCAGCAGCGGGCCCGGCTGGCGGGCTTTCGCGCCCGCACCGCCAGCCAGTCGACGCCGGCGCATGTCGTCGCCTTCGACCTGCTGGAGGCCGACGGAGAGGTGTTGACGGGCCGCCCGTACCAGGAGCGGTGGGCGCGTCTGGAGGCGCTGTTCACCGGCGCGGTGCTGGGCGGCCGGTGGGCTCTGGTGGGGTCCACGACGGAGCGGGACCGGGCGCTGGCCTGGATGGACCCGGACTGGGCGCGGGCCGGTGTCGAGGGGGTGGTGGTGAAGCC
>NZ_JBEYXW010000072.1:0-10726 GCF_040645195.1 Saccharomonospora sp. NPDC046836 | reverse complement strand
GGGACGGTGACGAGATGGAGGGCCCGGTGACGGACACGCAGGTTGGCATCATCGGCCAAGCAGGCGGCCACGGAGACCGACGAGAAGGAGACCGAGGCGCTGCGGGCGGCGCTCGGCGGGCAGAGCGGCGGCCGGATGCCGCGCGGCACGGCCGGTGCCATGAAGGAGCTGGAGGAGAAGCAGAAGCGCCGGCGCACCCGTTCCCAGCGCGACAGTCTCGACCTGGCCCTGGTCGACCTCACCAGCTTCTACCGCGACGTCCTGGCCCTCCAGTTCGGCTCCTCCCAGGAGGTCGTCGCCAACGCCGAGCTCCGCGACGCCCTGGAGCGGATCGCCGAGGGCAGCACCCCGGCCGCCACCCTCCGCCGGATCGAGGCCATCGCCGCCTGCCGCGAGGCCCTCGACCGGAACGTCGCGCCACTCCTCGCCGTCGAGGCGATGGCCATGGCGCTGCGGGCCGGGTGACGCGTCGCCTGAACGAGTGGTTTGGCTGATCGCCGACCCGAGCTGAAGGGCTTCTTCCACCCCATCGATCGTCACACATAGTAGTCGCGTCGCGGCTAAACGTTAGAGTCGGCTGCATGGAGAACCGTCGACCTCGTCCCCCCGCCCGCCGCTCACCGCGCCGCCCCCTGATGGCCGCGCTCCTCGCCGCGGCCGTCGCCCTCGTGCCGGCGTGCAGCGCGGAGAGCACCACGGCGGACGCCGCCGGCGACAAGGTCCTCGCGGCCCTCCCCAAGGCGGTCCCCGAAGCACTCGCCCCCTTCTACGGTCAGCGTCCGGCCTGGCGGACCTGCGAGGGCGCCGGCAAGGAGGAATTCGAGTGCGCCCGGCTCAAGGCGCCCCTGGACTACGACGACCCGACGGCCGGCACCCTCGACCTGGCCCTCTCCCGCAAGAAGGCGACCGGCCCCGGCTCCCGCCTCGGCTCCCTCCTCGTCAACCCGGGCGGCCCCGGCGGCTCCGCCATCGGCTATCTCCAGTCGTACGCCGCCCTCGGCTACCCGGCACCAGTCCGCGCCCGGTACGACATGGTGGCCGTCGACCCGCGCGGCGTCGCCGACAGCGAGCCCGTCACCTGCCTCGACGGCCCCGCGATGGACGCGCACACCGCCACCGACACCACCCCGGACACCCCGGCCGAGCGACAGGCCCTGGTCTCCGCCTTCCAGAAGTACGGCAAGGGCTGCCAGGCGGACGCGGGCAAGACCCTCGGCCACGTCTCCACCATCGAGTCCGCCCGCGACCTGGACCTCGCCCGCTCCGCCCTCGGCGACGAGAAGCTGACCTACGTCGGCGCCTCGTACGGGACCTTCCTCGGCGCGACCTACGCCGGGCTGTACCCGCACCGCGTCGGCCGCCTGGTCCTCGACGGCGCCATGGATCCCACCCTCGACGCCCGCCGGCTCAATCTGGAGCAGACCGCCGGGTTCGACACCGCCTTCACCGCTTTCGCCAAGGACTGCACCCAGCGGAAGGACTGCCCCCTGGGCGCCGGCGGCCCCCAGGGCGCCGGGCGGAACCTCACCGCGTTCTTCGACAAGCTCGATGCCGCCCCGCTCCCCGCCGGACAGGGCCGCGCCCTCACCGAGTCCCTCGCCACCATGGGCGTGGTCGCCGCCCTCTACGACGAGGCCGGCTGGCCCCAGCTCCGCACCGCCCTGACCAGCTCCATCAAGGACCGCGACGGCAACGCCCTGCTCGCCCTCTCCGACCTCTACCACGAGCGCGACGCCGACGGCGGCTACCAGAACCTCATGTCCGCCAACGCCGCCGTCAACTGCCTCGACCTCCCCCCGGCCTTCGCCGACCCGGAGGAGGTCGAGGCGGCCCTGCCCGAGTTCCGCAAGGCGTCCCCCGTCTTCGGCGAGGGCTTCGCCTGGGCCTCCCTGAACTGCGCCCAGTGGCCCACCCCCGCCACCTCGGGCCCGCACCGCATCGAGGCCTCCGGCGCCGCCCCCATCGTCGTCGTCGGGACCACCCGCGACCCGGCCACCCCGTACCGCTGGGCCCGCGGCCTCGCCTCCCAGCTCGACTCCGCCACCCTCCTCACCTACGAGGGCGACGGCCACACCGCCTTCGGCCGAGGCAGCGACTGCATCGACACCGCCATCAACACCTACCTCCTGGAAGGCACCCCGCCCGACAACGGCACCCGTTGCTGACCCAGGCCCCGGGTCCCCTCCGGGCCCCTTCGGGCCCGGTCCATCGCACTCCTCGGAACCCTGTAGACTGAACGTCGCTGCAGATGCGAACCTCTTCCCCGGAGACGGGGCCCGAAGAGGTTCTTCCTCCGCAGCTTGCCGCCTTAGCTCAGATGGCCAGAGCAACGCACTCGTAATGCGTAGGTCTCGGGTTCGAATCCCGAAGGCGGCTCCATGATGAACCCCAGGTCAGGCCTCTGACCTGGGGTTTCTTGTCTTCATTGACCTTGGAATCTCGGCAAATCGGGCACTGTCCGTCTGTGCATCGCAATGCGTAGGTCGGAGGTTCGGTTTCTGTGATGAGATCGACGGAGTAAGGCTCTGAACTGGCCTTTTGCTTGTTCGTAGGGGACGGGGTCAGGCCAGGTGCAACGAACCCCGGTGGACAACCGGTGGACAGTCGTACGTGAGGCTCCGTCAGGGGATTGCCACTGCCCCAGTGCCGACGAGGAAAATCCGCCGGTCCTTAACCGGGTTAGAGGCGGGATCGAGCTGTCCGGTACTGACAGTTTCCACGTCCCACGATCAAGCAGATCAGGCACGGAAGTGCTACTAGGGTCCGTCTTCAAAAGATCGTTCGATGGTGGATCATGGTGTCGTGATATGCCGACATGAACTCACTGATCGCGAGTGGGAGTTGCTCGCTCCGCTGATACCGCGGGCCGTCCGGGGGCGGCCCCGAGCGGAGGACCGGCGGATCATCAACGGGACGGTCTGCAAGATCCGTACCGGGATTTCATGGCGTGACCTGCCAGAACGCTATGGCTCCTGGCAGACGGTCTACACGTGGTTCCGTCGCTACGCGATCGGCGGCGTGTTCACCAGAGCCCTGCGGCAGATCCAGACCCGCGCGGACGCGGCCGGCGACATCGAGTGGCTGGTGCAGATCGACTCCACCACCGTCCGGGCGCATCAGCACGCCGCTGCCACCGGACGAAAAGGGGGAAGCACCGGCAGGACGAACCGGACGATCACGCCCTCGGCCGATCCCGGGGAGGCCTGACCACCAAGATCCACCTCGCCGCCGACGGGCAGGGCCGTCCTCTGGCACTCATGCTCACCGGCGGCCAACGACACGACAGCGTCATGGCACAGGCACTGCTCGAACGCATACGCGTGCCCCGCACCCGACCGGGCCGACCTCGCTGCACCCCCGACCATGTCGTGGCAGACAAGGCTTACAGCTCCCGGGCATTCCGCGTCTACCTGCGACGACGCGGCATCATCGCCACGATCCCCGAGAAGGACGACCGGAAGAAGCACCGCCAAAACCGCGGCAGTCACGGCGGCCGGCCACCTGGTTTCGACCGCGAGACCTACCGCCGACGCAACACCGTCGAACGCTGCTTCAACTACCTCAAGGGATTCCGCGGCATCGCCACCAGATACGACAAAACCGCCACCTCCTACGAAGCAGCGGTCAGCCTCGCCTCATTCCTGCTCTGGGCAAGATCTTTTGAAGACGGACCCTAGTGCAGGAGTCGGCCCTTTCATGGTTGCACGCGTCCAGTCGCTCATCGGCTGCGCACATGTGCCGCGACGGTTGTGGGTGCTTACGAGGTTATCGGGTTCTGAAGCGGCGGAAGAGGTTGCGGGCGACGCGTACGGCCGGGCCGCCGAAGCCGATGATGTCGATGCGCTCGTCGCCGGTGACGTCCGGGAGGGGGCGGGGGTGCTTTCTCGCCCGTCCGCCCCTGGGCTTGCCCGTGGTCGTTCGGGACGAGCTGGGAGGGGTCCGAACGCGCCGTAGCCGCGTCCGCGGGCGACGACCCTCTGTGTGGGCCGAAGCCGGTGATGTCCAGTGCCCTGTCACCACCCCCGGCAGGGGGCAACCGTGGCCAGCTGATCACCCTCGTCTGACCATCGCACTGATCACCACCACGCTGCGCATCATCCAAGACGTCGACCGTCTCTTCGATGGCATAGTCAGCGTCGTCGGATCCGCCGTGATCGCTGACGCCGAACGCCAGGCCAACCGTGACTTCATCACCATCCCCCGCTGTCGACCCGTCGTGCGACAACAACGGGACCCGCCGCACCATCTGGGCCGGACGGCGGCGAACAAGGAGGGGAAGGCGGCACTGCCTGGGCACCTCATCGGGTCAGCAGGGCCGCCGCCAGGACGACCAGGCCCTGGGCGTCGCCCCAGGGCCTGGGGTATTGACTCGGGCGAGGGCGGTAGGTGGCCAGGACGGTGCTGTTGTAAGCGGCCCACAGCACGGTGGGGAGGGGCAGGACAAGCTGCCCGACGGCCGCTCCGCCGACAGCCATGCCATAGGCGGCGACGCGGGTACGGCGTTCACCGAGCAGCACCGGGAGACTGCTGGTGCCGGCGAGGGCATCGGTGCGGAGGTCACGGAGGTCGTTGAGGAGGGCGGTGACGCTGCCGATGAGCACGCCTGTCACGGCGATGTACCACGTGCGCGCGTCCAACAGGAGGCGCTGCTGGACAGCCGGCAGGAGCACAGCGATCGCGAGCCACCCGGCCATGGTGTAGGGAAGCTTCACGCCGGGCAGCTGCCGGACCGCCAGCCGCCGTCCGTGCCACGGGATCAAGGGGGCCGTGTACAGCCAGGCCATGGCGCCCACGAGGACCACGACTGCGGCGCACCACGGGCGCAGGACCGTGATGGGCAGCATGGCTGCCGCACAGGCGGTCGTCCACCAGGTCAGGTGGCGGCGGTGCCCGGCGATCCAGGCGGCCCGCGGGCTGCGGTCGGTGTCGGCGGGATCCAGGCGATCGCGGGTGTACGAGGCCGTGATGAAGAGGAAGGCGAAAGCCGCGATCAACGGGTCGCCGGGCTTGTGCAGTACAAGGCTGGTGACCCAGGTGAAGGCTGCCGCGCTGGCGCCGAGGGTGATGTTGGTCCATCCCAGGACAGTGAGTGGGCCGGGGCCGGGCCGACTGCTGGCCACCTCGGTTCGGGTGGTCATCGACTTCCTCCTGTGGTGCTCGGCGGATGGGGGCAGGGGGCGTACCCGGCCCAACGACGCGCGCGGCTGGGTGACGGGGCGGGCGTCGCCGACACCACACTGATGGGTGAGTTTGGCTCTTTTGCTCCTTCTGGGGCGTAACGCTCCGGGACATCTTGGGATTGAGCCAGGTCGAGCGGCGGTCAGCGACAAGGGCTCTCCGTCGTGACAGGCAGACAGGAGCAGGGTGTTGGCGACGGACGAGATCGGCCTGGACGGGTCGGCCGGGTGGGAGCAGATGGCCGCCGAGGCAGTAGTCGGCAGGGAGCGGGTGGCCGCGGCCTTGTGTTCCGCTGTCGGTGCCGATGGTGCGGTGCGTCGGCCGTGTGCCAGCCGGACGCTGGAGTCGGCTCTGCTGTTCGTTCTGTTGCGCGAGAGCGGTACCCGCCCGGAACAGATGCGGGAACTCGGCGCGTATCTGGCCAGGGGGCAGGCGCAGACCACCGGGTTCGACACGGCGTTGGCCCAGGCGGTGCTGCACCGCCGCAAGGCTGATGGTGACGTTGTCGGTGACGGGTTGCTGGCCGGCTTCGACCACTTCTCCATCGCTCGCAAGCGGCTGCTGTTCGACGTCCACCTCGCCGTGGCGGGCGCGATTCCCTTCGATCCTTCGATGCTCCGTCCGGTGCGGACGGGGGGCGGGGAGGGTGACAATTCCGTCACCTGGATCGAAATGATCATGCTGAGTGTGCGGGTCCTCGTCGCGCACGGCCTGGGGCGGGCCGGGGAGATCGCCGATGGGGAACGGGAGCGTCTGCTGGAGATGCTGGGCTCCAGCCGGGCACCGGTGTGGGAGAACTACACCGCCGCGCACCTGCTCGCTCTCCTGGCCGTCCAGCGGTTCGCACCCGCCCACCCTCTCGTCGAGACCGGTGTCGAAGGGGTGCTGGCGTGCCGCAACCCGGACGGCGGGGTGCCGAGCATGTCGAACCTGGACGTGTTCAGCACCGGCCCGGCGGGGCTCGCCCTGGCCCGCGCCGGAGCAGATCGCGCACTGCTGCACCGCATGTGCGACTATCTGATCGGCTGGCAGATGCCGGACGGCGGGTGGTCATTCGGCGAGGACATGCGGCAAAGCGACGTGGACGCCAGCTCCTATGCCGCCGCCTGCCTGGCAGCCGTCGACTCGGAACGCCACCGGGACGCCCTGGAGCGGGCCGGCGAGTACTTCAGGGGCATCGTCGGACCGGACGGCGGGTTCCCGACCTATGTGCAGGGTGACCCGTCCGAGGTGGGCATGACGGCCGGGGCGGTCAGCGCACTGGCCTGGAACGGCAGCGATCACGGTGACCTGCTGGACGGTGCGGCGCGCTGGCTGCTGGACGCCCAGCACGCAGACGGCACCTTCGAACGCAGCTGGAGCCTGAGCGAGGCGAACACGATCTGGCGGGCGATGTGGGCGCTGCACTCGCTGCCCGAGCCGGCCCGCACCTCTCTTAAGGCGCGTATCACCGATGCGAGCGCCGCCTCACACCGATTCCTCGCCCGGACGCAGAACACGGACGGCGGCTGGGGCTACCGGCCAGGCCACGCCAGCGACACCGCCAGCACCTGCTACTCGCTGCTCGCCCTGGCCGCCATGGGCCGGCGCCCTCAAGAGGATTCCGCCGTGCGGGCGGGGCAGGCCCATCTGGTGTCCCGGCAGGGGCCCGACGGGACTTTCATGGCGCTGCCCGACCAGGTCGCACCCCGTCCCCTGCTCTTCGACGCGCCGGTTTTCACCGACATCTGGGTCCTGCTGGCCCTGACCTGCAGCGACGACGCCAGCAACACGACATGGTGAGCGGTCGCCAGACGCAGGCGAACGCCACCTGCGGGCCGCAACCCCCCGGCCGCGGACCGGCTCCGCAGCCCCTGCCCGTCGACCGGACCTCCCCGGTGGATCCGCCCGAGGAGTTCCGGCGCCTTCGCGCCGAGCTGCCCGTGGCGCCGCTGGCGTTCCCCGACGGGCCGCCGGGCTGGCTGGTCACCCGCTACGACGACGTCCGCGCCGCTCTGGCCGACCCCAGGCTCAGCTCCCGGCGCCCGCACCTGAACTCCCATGTCCGGGCCAGCCTCATCACCCCGCAGGAAATGGCCGTCCTGCGCCCCTCCGACCTGCTCACCAGCGACCCACCCGCACACACCCGGCTACGCCGCCTGGTGGCGGGCCAGTTCACCGCGCACCGGATGAATCTGCTCGCAGGTCGGATTCAGACCATCGTCGACCAACACCTCGACGCCCTGGCCGCCGCCCCGCGGCCGGTCGACCTGATGACGACCGTCGCCCTGCCCGTTCCCTCCCTGGTGATCAGCGAACTCCTGGGTGTGCCCTTCACCGACCGCGATCTCTACCAGCGCCTGACCGGTGAGCTGCTCTCCCTGGACCGGACCCGAGAACAGCTGCTGGCCAGCAGAGCCGAGATGAAGAACTACCTGCTGCACCTGATCGGCCTCAGACGCCACGCCCCGGCGGACGACCTGCTCTCCGGCCTCCTCCAAACCCAACGCGCCGACGCGACGCTGAGCGACGACGAGGTCGCCTCCCTGGCACAGCTGATCCTTATCGCCGGACACGAGACCACCGCCAACGTGATCGGCCTCGCCGTCCTCCTCCTGCTGCGGCCGCCTCGCCTGTGGGACACGGTGCGCCGCCGGCCCGAGCTCGTCGACGGGGTGGTCGAGGAGACACTGCGCTTTGCGACTGTCCTCCAGTTCGGGCTGCTGCGGGTCGCCCGCGAACCTCTGACCCTCGCCGGGCAGAACATCGCGGCCGACGAACGGGTCGTCCTCCACCTGCCCGCCGCCAACCGCGATGGCAACCGGTTCACCGGCCCCGACCGCTTCGACATCCACCGCACGAACGCCGGCAAGCACCTCGCCTTCGGGCACGGGCCGCACCACTGCCTGGGCCACCAGCTCGCCCGCATCGAACTGCGCACCGTCCTGGCCTCGATGCTGCGCCGCTTCCCGGACCTGCGCCTGGCCGCCGGCACCGACGCCCTCCCCACCCACCAGCAGCGGGTCGTCTACGGCCTCGCTGAACTTCCCGTACACACCATGCCGTGAGAACAGAGCTTGTTCATCCCCATGCCCAGACGCGACGGCTTCGGCCGATCGGGTGGCCAGCAGGCTGAGAGCCAATGAAGCCCAGGCCAGGCGTTGCAGGATAGGGCCGTGGGCCCGGTCGGCCCACGCCAACGTCGATGAAGGAGTGCTCATGTCCGAGACTCAGGTGGATCAGCAGCGGGCGATGGCCTGGTTCGCCGCGGTGGACACGGACCATAGCGGCCGCCTCAGCCTCTCCGACGAGCCCTCGCAACCGGCGGCGAATCCGCAGAATCAAATGGGCGAGGACATGATGTGGCGGCATGCGCTTGAGCATCTGATACAAGAAGGCTGATGCCAATGTGGACGGCGAGCTTTCGAAGGAGGAACTGCTTCGCGCGCTACGGGAGGGCAAGTTGACGGCCAGTGGCCTCACCGCCGTCGCTCCGATTCCGTAGTCCTCGCCGAGGTACGAACGCGCATCGGCCGCCCGCTGCTGCCACGGTCGGCGCACCTTTGGGACAGTCTGGTCGTTATCGGCTTGTGAAGAAGATCATGCTCGCGGCTCTGCCCGCGCTCGCCCTGTCCCTCGCGGCCTCCACAGCGCACGCCGACGAGGCTGCCGGATCCCTCGATGGCGGCATCTCCGCCGAGAATAACTTCGATCACGCCACGTCCCTCGGGCCAGTTCCGCTCACCGGGGACCAGCAGATCGCACTTGTCCCGGTGCTCGCCAGCTACGTGTGGTCGCAGAAGAACAGCCTTGCAAACAGCAGCCTCCTCGATCACGGCTGACCGTACGCGAGAGCTCCGGCCGCCGCAGTGAGGGTCGGAGCTCTCGGCCGCCGGCGCCAGCGTGTGACGTCGGTCACCGGGCACGCAAGCAACGCCCGGAAGCGCACGCTCCGAAGGCGGCCCCTTGGGCGCACAGGCCATGCTCCCTGCGCCTCAGGCAACTTCAGTACGGCAACACCCGCCATAGTCACGACAGCAGGCGAGCAGGCGAGCAGGCAGGCGGCAGGGAACTCTAGAAGATCATGTAGAGGGTCTTGTGGGCGTCAGCGTTGGCGATCACTTTGGCGCCGTCTTCCCAGTCGCTCATCGGCCGCGCACATGCGCCGCGACGGTTGTGGGTGCTTGCTGGGTTATCGGGTCCTGAAGCGGCGGAAGAGGATGCGGGCGAAGGTCGGCCACCTCGAGAGCCGAGCTTCTGGCGGTGCGTGCCTGGTCGGACTTATCGGGGGTGGTGCGACGGGTGCCGCAGCGGTGCGCACCCCCGGGGCCGCTTCTCCGACCACGTCAAGCACCCGCCTCTAGGGTTGGCCAGCTGCTACTCGGGAACGGACTCAAGATCAACCTACTTTCGCGCGACGAGTCCACTCATCAGGACGGGAGCAGCACTCCATGGCCAGTGTCGTTGGCAGGTACGAGATGACCAGCAGTGATGACAACTACGACGCCTACCTCAAGGCGATCGACGTCGGCATGATCCAGCGCAACCTCGCGGGCAAGGCCAAACCGACTGAGGAGATCAGCGAGAACGGCGGCCGGTACACGCTGAAGACCCTCACCGCACTGAAAAACACGGAGATCAACTTCGTCCTCGGGGAGGAGTTCGACGAGGAGACGTTCGACAACCGCAAGATCCGTAGCACAGTGACCCGGGACGGGGCGAAGCTCGTCCACGTGCAGAAGTACGGTGAAAACGAGGCCTTGATCGTGCGAACCTTCACCGACACGAGCATGGAGGTCACCTACTCGGCCCAGGACGTGATCTCCGCCCGGACGTTCCGCCGCATCTGAAAAGCCTGAACTTGCCGGGGGGAGACTCTTTGTAAGGTGACGGGTCAGTGATGCGAGCTGCGGGCTTTCCACGAGACTGCTGGCCTGATCAGGCCACTTTCGTCCCGTCGCCTGACCGCCCTCGCTCTCATTTGTTTTGATGAATGATCCCCGCTTTCGGCATGGTGCCGAGCGACTGATTGATCATGACTGAGAACTTGGCCATGAACTGAGACCGGGATTGGGGCGGCCACGCGAGTCCGCGCCGTGGCTCCTGCCTGGAGGCCCGGTTGCGGCTCCTTCGCCGACCATCCGTTTCATTGGAGACGCAGTGCTTGACTCGATCAGGATCGCAATCGTCGGTTCGTTCACCGGGCCGGAGACCAAGCACAGTGACGACTTGCTCACCGGTGCCCAGCAGGCCATCAAGGACATCAACGCCCGGGGCGGCGAGAGGGCAAAATGCTGGATGGCTGGAAGTACGACGACGCCGGCGAGCCGCAGACGGCCCTCAAGAAGGCCGACCGTCTGGTCACAGACCACGCGAGGTTCGTGATCGGCCACACGGCCTCGGCCCTGACTCTGACGGCGTCGGAGTACTACGAGGACATGAGAAGCCGTATCTCAACCGAACGTGATCCGTTGATTTCTACTGGTCAGGCATGGTCTCCCTTGGAGTGAGGGAGGCATGCGGCGTCTTGTGTCCGCTTCATGACCGAGGGGGCGCACGTCGGTGCTGG
>NZ_JBEYXW010000071.1:0-10734 GCF_040645195.1 Saccharomonospora sp. NPDC046836 | reverse complement strand
CGGTGCCGGGGTAGGGCGGGGGTCCGTCCCCGGGAGGGTGCGTGCGCGGCCGGGCGGCCGCATCAGGTCCGGCTATGGACCACGTCGGCGTGCTGGCATGATGCTCGCCACCGGTGGCCCGCCGGCGAACGGACGCGCGGAGGAGAGACTGCCTTGACCACGACCGACACGGACAGGGCAGTGCTGCGTGCCGAGGAGACACCCGAGGAGCCACGGCGGAGCGGGGGCCGGGACGGAGGCCCGGGCGCAGGCGGGGACGTACCGGGGGAGGTGCCGGGGAGGAGCGGGCGGCAGCCGTCGCCCTCCAGGCTGTCGGCCGCCGACATACTGACCCTGGGCAACGCGGTCTGCGGGTTCTCCTCGGTGTACTTCATCACCACCGCTGTGCTGGTGCCCTACCTGACGGGCGGTCCGGGCGACGGCACCCTGCGGCAGGGCGCGGCCACCGCCGTCATGCTGATCCTGCTGGCCTCCCTCTTCGACCTGTGCGACGGGCTGGTGGCGCGGAAGTTCCGCAGCTCCGGCATGGGGGCGGAGCTGGACAACCTCTCGGACCTGATCAGCTTCGGTCTCGCGCCGGCCTACTTCGTCGTGGTCTGGGGGCTCGTCGGCGAGGGCGCCCACCTGTGGATGACCGTCGTCGGCGCGGTCGCCGTGCTGCTGGCCGGGGTACTGCGGCTGGCCCGTTTCTCCGTCACCACCTCGCGGGACGGCATGTTCGAGGGCATGCCGATCCCCTTCGCGGCGCTCACCGTCGTCTCGGTCGTCCTGCTGGAACTGCCCTTCGCCCTCACCCTCGCGCTGGTGGTCGGCGTCGCCTGGCTCATGGTGAGCCGGGTCGAGTACCCGAAGCCGACGGGCCGGATGGCGGTCGCCACGGTCGTCTGGGCCGCCGTCAACATCGGCTGCCTCGTCGCCTGGGCCGCCGGTGCGCCCGGGGCGGAGCGCCTGCTGGTGACCGGCTGCGCCCTCCAGCTCTCCCTGGCGGCCCTGCTGCCCCTGGTCGCCACGGGCCGCCGCATCAAGGCCCGGCGCGACCGGCGCGCGGCGTAACGCCCTACGAGGGCAGGAACGCGCCGGAGCCCGGCCACCGGAGGGTGACCGGGCTCCGAGTGCGGAACGGGGGGGCGTCTGTCAGGACTTGCCGGGGTCGGCGCCCTGGCCGGCGTTCTCTTCGTCGTCCTTCTCGGACTTCTTGCCGGTGTCCTTCTCCGACTCCTTGCCCGAGTCGCCGTCCGAGGAGCCCTTGGCGTCGGCGCTGTTGGCCTTGGTGACCGCTGCCACGGCCTCCTTGCCGGCCTTGGTGGCGTCCTCGATCAGGCCTGCGGTCTTCGGGGAGCTCTGGCCGGCGAGGCCGGCGCCGTTGTAGTCGACGGTCACCACGACGTTCTCGACGCGGGTCACCAGCGACTGCTGCTTGAAGGTGCCTTCCTTCTTCTTCAGCTCGTACGAGACCACCGTCGCGGCGTCGCCCGTGCCGGAGACCGGCTCGGTGGCGACCTCCTTGGCGTCCTCGGTGGCCTTGGCGTCGGCGATCTGCTTGGCGTAGTACTTCTCGGCGCGCTTCGCGCCCGAGCCGAGCGCCTCGTCCGAGTCGAACCGCATCAGGGAGACGTGCAGCCAGCGGAACTGCGAGCCGTCGACGCCCTTGTTGTCCAGGCTGTTCCAGGAGCAGGTGGCGCGCGAGGAGGTGTCGTCGGACTTGCCGGTCTTGCCCTTGAGGTTGTCCGCGTCGGGGACCAGGTCCTTCAGCGTCTTCTTGGAGAGCGTGGCGCACGCCTCCGGGAGCGTGCCGTACGCGGCCTTCTCCACGGCCGGAGCGGAGGCCGCGGACGAGGAGGAGGGCTTGTCCTGCTGCGCGTCCGCGCCGCCGGAGGAGTCGTCCGAGGAGCAGCCGGCGGCCACGAGCATCACCGGGACGGCGGCGCAGGCGAGTATGCGGGTCAGTCGCTGTGCTGGTCGGTGCATGGTTCCTTCGCTCAAGTCGTGCGGTCGGGCCGAACCGGACGGATCGGATGGTCCGAGGGGTCACCGTACGCCGAAGCAGCCGGGCGACCCACCCGCTCCACAGGTGCGCGCCGGGGCGCGCGGGGTCACACGTCGCTCAGCCGCTCGGCCAGCAGGCCGGCCAACTCACGCGCCTTTTCCTGCATGGACGCGCTGTCGGGGACCTCGGTCACCTGCTTCGGCTGGGCCTCGTACTCCACGGTGACGATCACGTTGGACGTGCGGAACACCACAGTCACGGTGCGCTGGCCGGAGCCGGAGGAGGAGGTGGTGAGCTGGTCGTCGATGAAGGCGTCGTCGGCCAGTTCCTGAAGGAGGCGCGGCTCCAGGCCCTCGGCCGGGGCGGACGGGTCCACCGTCTCGTCGGCCGGCTCCTCGGTCCTCCCGGTCTCCTTCTCCTTCGCCGCCCCCGTGCCCGGCTTCTGCGAGGTCTCGGGGGAGGCGCCCTGGCCCGCCTCGTCGTCGGCGGGGGCGGTGGCGCGGGCCTCGTCGCGGTCGGCCTTCGCGGAGTCGTCCGCGCGGCGCTCCGGCTGCTCCTCGCGGGGGTCGGAGGGCCGCGGCAGGTCCGCCTCCTTCATCCGGTCCCCGTAGACGGCCTGCGCGCGGGCGTCGTCGCTGACCGAGGCGGAGTACGAGACGACCCGCTCGAAGTCGATCCGCAGCAGGTGCCCGGCGTCCGCCGAGTCCACCTTCCAGCGGCAGCCGGTGCGCCGGTCCGAGTCGTAGGTGACCGAGGAGGTCCCCTCGTACGCCTTCTGCCGCTGCTCCTGGTCGAGCTGGGCCAGCCCCGGCAGCATCGCGTCGAGCGTGCCGGTCTCCACCGCGCGGCAGGGCTGCGGCAGCGTCTGGTACTTGCCGGGCTCGGCCTGGGCGGTGGTCGCCTCGCCGCCGGCCGGCTTGGCGTCGGGGGAGTCCTCGGCGGCCGGGTCGCCGGTGCAGCCCGCCGCGCCGAGGGCCACCAGCAGCATCAGTGTGCCGGTCACCCGTGCCCTGCGGGGATACGCCTTACGCGCCACGGTCGGGGCTCCTCTCGTACGGCTTCGTCACCCGGCGCCGCGCCGGAAATCCGGTTGCCGTGCTGCGGCGGCCGATGGACACAATGTGTATCGCACGCGCCGCCGGGGTCGCCGGTCGCCCGCCCTGTATGCGGGCGTTGATCCCGTTATTTGGCCAGGTATTCGCGCGTGACGTCCAGCGGCCCCGCCCTTCCTGAGCGGCGTGCGGCCGACGTACCGGGGGAACGAGACAACCATGGCTTACCAGGAGATTCCGGGCGCACGAGTGCCCATTCGCATGTGGGCCGACCCGGCGGGGGTCGAGGAGGCGGCGATGCGCCAGCTCCAGAACGTCGCCACCCTTCCGTGGATCAAGGGCCTCGCCGTCATGCCCGACGTGCACTACGGCAAGGGCGCCACCGTCGGCTCGGTGATCGCCATGCGCGACGCGGTCTGCCCGGCCGCCGTCGGCGTCGACATCGGCTGCGGCATGTCGGCGGTGCGCACCTCGCTCACCGCGGGCGACCTGCCCGGGGACCTCTCCCGGCTGCGCTCCAGGATCGAGGAGGCCATCCCGGTCGGGCGCGGGATGCACGAGCGGCCCGTCGATCCGACGCGTACGCACGGTTTCGGCACCAACCGCTGGGAAGCCTTCTGGGACCGCTTCGACACCGTCGCCGACTCCGTCCACTTCCGGCGCGAGCGGGCCGCGCACCAGATGGGCACGCTCGGCTCCGGCAACCACTTCGTCGAGGTCTGCCTCGACACCGACGGCGACGTCTGGCTGATGCTGCACTCCGGCTCGCGCAACATCGGCAAGGAACTCGCCGACCACCACATCGGCGTCGCCCGCGACCTGCCCCACAACCAGGGCATCGTCGACCGCGACCTCGCCGTCTTCGTCGCGGCCACCCCGCAGATGGCGGCGTACCGGAACGACCTGTTCTGGGCGCAGGAGTACGCCAGGTACAACCGCACGCTGATGATGGACCTGCTCAAGCAGGTGGTCTCCCGCGAGTTCAAGAAGGCGCGGGTCACCTTCGAGCCGGAGATCTCCTGCCACCACAACTACGTGAGTGAGGAGCGGTACGACGGGATGGATCTGCTCGTCACGCGGAAGGGGGCGATCCGGGCCGGCAGCGGGGACTACGGGATCATCCCCGGGTCGATGGGGACCGGGTCGTACATCGTGAAGGGGCTCGGGAACGAGGCCTTCTTCAACTCCGCCTCGCACGGGGCCGGGCGGCGGATGAGCCGGAACGCCGCCAAGCGGAGGTTCTCCCTGCGGGACCTGGCCGAGCAGACACGGGGTGTGGAGTGCCGGAAGGACTCCGGGGTCGTGGACGAGATCCCCGGGGCCTACAAGCCCATTGAGCAGGTCATCGACCAGCAGCGGGATCTGGTCGAGGTCGTGGCTCAGCTCAAGCAGGTCGTCTGCGTCAAGGGGTGACGCCTGCTGGGCCTGTCCTTTCCGCTCGCGCCCGGCCGGCCATGCGGTCAGAGATGGCCTCAAGCGCCGGCCGGGCCGGTTCTCGGCGTCAAGCGCCGGCCGGGCTGCCGTTTGCCGGCCGGGCTGTGCTCTGCCGCCCGCGGCTGTCTTCGGCCTTGGGCTGAGTGGCCGGGTGGCTCGGTACCCTCGGAGAGGTGCCCGGTCGTAGGTGTGCGGGGTGCTGGTCCGTAGTCGCGTGCCGGTTGTGTGGTGCGCCCTAGGCAGTGTCTTCAAATGATCATCGCTGGTGGATCATGGTGTCGTGATACGTCGCCATGAACTGTCCGATGCTGAGTGGGAGTTCGTCCGGCCGTTGCTGCCCGTGTCGTTGCGGGGGCGGAAGCGGCTGGACGACCGCAGGGTCCTGAACGGGATCGTGTGGAAGTTCCGGACCGGGACGGCCTGGCGGGACGTGCCCGAGCGCTATGGCCCGTGGGCCACGCTGCATACCCGTTTCCGCAGGTGGGCGGCGGACGGAACGTTCGACCGAATGCTGCTGGCCGCCCAGGCGAAAGCGGACGCGGCGGGCGACATCGAGTGGCTGGTGTCGGTCGATTCCACCATCATCCGGGCCCACCAGCATGGGGCCGGGGCTCGAAAAGGGGGCTCCGCGACCCGGCCCTCGGGCGGTCCAGGGGCGGCCTGACCAGCAAGATTCATCTTGCCTGTGACGGCAGAGGCCGTCCGCTCGGCTTCGTCGTCACGGGCGGCAACACCAACGACTGCACCCGGTTCACCGCCGTGATGGAAGCGATCCGGGTGCCCCGGATCGGACCGGGGCGACCCCGCACCCGGCCCGATCACGTCCTGGGCGACAAGGGCTACAGCTCGAAAGCGATCCGCGCCTGGCTCCGCCGCCGCGGCATCCCTCACACGATTCCCGAGCGTGCCGACCAGGTCGGCAACCGGGCCAGACGGGGCAGTCGCGGTGGCCGCCCGCCGGCCTTCGACCGCGAGGCCTACAAGCACCGCAACGTCGTGGAACGGTGCTTCAACCGCCTGAAGCAGTGGCGCGGCATCGCCACCCGCTACGACAAAACCGCCCAGTCCTACGAAGCGGCCGTCACGCTCGCGGCACTCCTGATGTGGGCGTGACATTTGACGACAGAACCTAGTACGACAGGTCTCGCGGTTCCCTTGGCACTATCCTCTGCTTCGCTGCTGTCCTCTGCCCCTGCCCCCATGCCGCCGTCCGGTGGCAGTGAGCTGCTGGGGCGGTTCCGGATGTCGCCGCGGCGGTTGTGGACCGAGGTGCTGGCGGGGCTGGTGGTGGCGCTGGCGCTGATTCCGGAGGTCATCAGTTTCTCGGTGATCGCGGGGGTGGAGCCGGCCGTGGGGCTGTTCGCCTCGTTCACGACGGCCGTGGTGATCTCCGTGGTCGGCGGGCGGCCGGCGATGATCTCGGCCGCCGCCGGGGCCGTTGCGCTGGTGATCGGGCCGCTCAACCGGGAGCACGGGCTCGGGTACCTGATCGCCGCCGTGATCCTCGGCGGGGTGATCCAGATCGTGCTGGGGGCGCTGGGCGTGGCCCGGCTGATGCGGTTCGTGCCGCGCGCGGTCATGGTCGGGTTCGTCAACGCGCTCGCCGTGCTGATCTTCCTCGCGCAGGTCCCGGAGATGGAGCACGTGCCGTGGGCGGTCTATCCGCTGATCGTCGGCGGGATCGCGCTGATGGTCGTCTTCCCGAAGGTGACCACCGTGGTGCCCGCGCCGCTCGTCTCCATCGTGGTGCTCACCCTGGTCACCGTCGGCGCCGGGCTCGCCGTGCCGACCGTCGGTGACCGGGGCGCCCTGCCCACCTCACTGCCGGCCCCGGGCCTGCCGGACGTCCCCTTCACCCTCGACACCCTGACGCTGATCGCCCCGTACGCCGTCGCGCTGGCCCTGGTCGGGCTGATGGAGTCGCTGCTGACCGCGCAGCTCGTCGACGATCTCACCGACACCCGCTCCAACAAGAGGCGCGAGTCGGTCGGGCAGGGTGTCGCCAACGTCGTCACCGGCTTCTTCGGCGGCCTCGGCGGCTGCGCCATGATCGGCCAGACCATGGTCAACGTGAAGACGGCCGGGGCCCGGACCCGCCTCTCCACCTTCCTCGCCGGGGTCTTCCTGCTGCTGCTCTGCCTCACCCTCGGCCCGGCCGTCTCGGCGATCCCGATGGCGGCGCTGGTCGCGGTGATGGTGATGGTCTCCTTCACCACCTTCGACTGGCGCTCGATCACCCCGGCGACCCTGCGCCGCCTGCCGGTGGGCGAGACCGCCGTCATGGCGGTCACCGTCGTCTTCGTGGTCGCCACCCGCAATCTGGCCGTCGGTGTGATCGCCGGCTGCCTGGCCGCGCTCGGGGTCTTCGCGCGCCGGGTCGCGGGCCGCGCGGAGCTGGCCGTCACCCGCGCCCCGGACGGCTCGACCGTGCGGTACGCGGTCACCGGCGACCTCTTCTTCGCCTCCGCCAACGGCCTCGCCGACCGCTTCGACTACGCCGGGGACCCGGACGAGGTCGTGGTGGACCTCGGCGCGGCCCGGCTCTGGGACGCCTCGGCGGTCGCCGTGCTGGACACGATCACGGCCAAGTACGCCCAGCGCGGCAAGCACGCCGAGGTGACCGGGCTGACCGGCCCGGGCGCCGAACTGCACGCGCGGCTCAGCGAGCGTGCGTGACGGCGTAGATCATCACGAAGGCGACGATGTGGATGCCGAAGAAGAAGTAGCCCAGCGACCACCAGACGTACTTCTCGGTCCGGGTCTCCTCCGCCAGCCGGCGGCGCTCCTGGGGGGTGGCGACGGGACGCTCGGGCGGCCCGGGAGCCGGGTCGGGGCCGGGGGTTTCCGGGCCGGGTGCGGAGGCGGTCATGGGCGGATCACAGTTCCCGGTGGACCTTGGTGTTGGACGCCTGCGCGCGGGGGCGGAGCACCAGCAGGTCGACGTTGACGTGGCTGGGGCGGGTCACCGCCCAGGCGACGGTGTCGGCGACGTCCTCGGCGGTCAGCGGCTCGGCGACGCCCGCGTAGACCTTGGCGGCCTTCTCGCTGTCGCCCCGGAAGCGGGTCAGGGCGAACTCGTCGGTCTTCACCATGCCCGGGGCGATCTCGATGACCCGCACCGGAGTCCCGACGATCTCCAGCCGCAGCGTCTCGGCGAGGACGTGCTCGCCGTGCTTGGCGGCGACGTACCCGGCGCCGCCCTCGTAGGTGGCGAGCCCGGCCGTGGAGGAGATGACCACCACGGTGCCGTCGCCGCTCGCGGTGAGGGCGGGCAGCAGGGCCTGGGTGATGTTGAGGGTGCCGATGACGTTGGTCTCGTACATCTGGCGCCAGTCGTCCGGGGAGCTGGCGGCGACCGGGTCGGCGCCGAGCGCGCCGCCCGCGTTGTTCACCAGCACCGCGATCCTCCGGAAGGCGGTGGCGAACTCGTCGACGGCGGCCCGGTCGGTCACGTCCAGCGGGTACGCGGTGACGCTGTGCCCCGCCTCGCCCAGCTCGGCCGCGAGCGCCTCGATGCGGTCCTTGCGGCGGGCGGTCAGCACCACCCGGTACCCGGCCTCGGCCAGCTTGCGCGCGCTGGCGGCGCCGATGCCGCTGCTCGCACCGGTGACGACGGCGATCCGGTTGCCGGGGGTGGGCGCGGCGCTCATGACGGTGCTCCTCGGAGAAGGTCGGCGGGACGACTCCCGGGGCCGGACGACCCCCGGAACCATCCGCCAGCATAGGCACCGCGCCCACCGGGTCCACGCCCGAGGCGGTTCAGCGCAGCAGCTTGCTGAAGTGGAAGGCGCGGATCGAGAACCGCTCGCGCAGGTAGAAGCGGTGCGCGTCGGTGCGCTGGGTGCCCGAGTCGAGGTCCAGGACGCGGCAGTCCAGCTCGCGGGCCCGGTCCTCCAGGTACGCGACGAGTTCCCGGCCGGCGCCGGTGGAGCGGGCCGCCTCGGCGGTGACCAGGTCGTCCACGTAGAGCTTGCGGATGGCGCTGGTGTTGGCGATCACCCGCCACCCCGCGACCGCCACGCACCGGCCCTCCGTGTCGTACAGCGCGCTGAAGCGCAGGCCCTGCGGGTGGCCGGCGGCGTAGACCTCCTCCAGGAGGCGGGCGGTGAGGTGGGGGCGCAGTTCGGCCAGGACGGGGAGGGCGTCGGTGGTGAGGCGGGGGTCGCCGGGGGCCAGGTCGATGATGTTCATGGCAGCACGGTAGGCGCTGCCGCCGGGGCTCCTCCCCAGGTGGGTACGGGGTGATCCTGGCACACTGGGACGAGGGCCGGCATGGGGTGGTACGGGCGCTTTTCGCCCTGTAGGAGGCGGGGGAATACCTCGGGGGAGCCTCTCGTTGGACGGGTATAGTTGAACACTCAACAACCTGCGGAAGGTGAGCCAGCCATGCAGTTCGGGATCTTCAGCGTCGGCGACGTCACGCCGGACCCCACCACCGGCCGGACCCCGACGGAGGCCGAGCGGATCAAGGCGATCCTGCGGATCGCGGAGAAGGCGGAAGAGGTCGGCCTCGACGTCTTCGCCACCGGCGAGCACCACAACCCGCCGTTCGTCCCCTCCTCGCCCACCACCATGCTCGGCTGGGTCGCCGCCCGCACCGAGAACCTCATCCTCTCCACCGCGACCACCCTCATCACCACCAACGACCCGGTGAAGATCGCCGAGGACTTCGCGATGCTCCAGCACGTCGCGGACGGCCGGGTGGACCTGATGCTCGGCCGCGGCAACACCGGCCCGGTCTACCCCTGGTTCGGCAAGGACATCCGCGAGGGCATCCCGCTGGCCATCGAGAACTACGCCCTGCTGCACAAGCTGTGGCGCGAGGACGTGGTCGACTGGGAGGGCAAGTTCCGCACGCCGCTCCAGTCCTTCACCGCCACCCCGCGCCCGCTCGACGGCGTCCCCCCGTTCGTCTGGCACGGCTCGATCCGCTCCCCGGAGATCGCCGAACAGGCCGCGTACTACGGCGACGGCTTCTTCCACAACAACATCTTCTGGCCCATGGAGCACACCAAGCGCATGGTGCGCCTCTACCGCAACCGGTACGCGCACTACGGCCACGGCACCCCCGAACAGGCCATCGTCGGCCTCGGCGGCCAGGTCTTCATGCGGAAGAACTCCCAGGAGGCGGTCCGCGAGTTCCGCCCGTACTTCGACAACGCGCCGGTCTACGGACACGGGCCGAGCCTGGAGGAGTTCACCAGCCAGACCCCGCTGACCGTCGGCTCGCCCCAGCAGGTGATCGAGCGGACTCTCAGCTTCCGTAAGGACGTCGGCGACTACCAGCGCCAGCTGTTCCTGATGGACCACGCCGGGCTCCCGCTCAAGACGGTCCTGGAGCAGCTCGACATCCTCGGCGAGGAGGTCGTCCCGGCGCTGCGCGAGGAGTTCGCCAAGGACCGCCCGGCCGACGTCCCCGACGCCCCCACCCACGCCTCCCTGCGCGCCCGCGCCCAGGAGAGCGCCGATTCCAAGGCGGTGACCAAGTGACCGAGTTCCCTCTCCAGTCCGGCGAGCGCCCCGCCGCCGAGGCCCCCGACGGCCTGGCCGACGACCCGCGCCACAGCGCGGAGGAGCCCGTCTCCCGCTCCGGCCCCCTGCGGGTCGTGGTGGTCTCGGCCGGCCTGAGCGTGCCCTCCTCGACCCGGCTGCTCGCCGACCGCCTCGGCGAGGCCGCCGCCCGCGACCTCGGGGCCGCCGAGGTCCCGGTCCGGGTCGACACGGTCGAACTCCGCGACCTGGCGGGCGACATCGCGCAGAACTTCACCGCCGGCTTCCCCGGCCCGAAGCTCGCCGCCGCCCTCGACCAGGTCACCGGCGCCGACGCGGTCATCGCCGTCACGCCGATCTTCACCGCCTCCTACAGCGGTCTGTTCAAGTCGTTCTTCGACGTGCTCGACCAAGAGGCGCTGACCGGCAAGCCGGTGCTGATCGCCGCCACCGGCGGCACCGCCCGCCACTCCCTCGCCCTCGAACACGCCCTGCGCCCGCTCTTCGCCTACCTGCGGGCCGTGGTCGTCCCCACCGCCGTCTACGCGGCCTCCGAGGACTGGGGCAACACCGACGGGCTCAACCGCCGCATCGACCGGGCCGCCGCCGAACTGGCCGCCCTGCTCGCCGGGACCGGCGGACGCCGGGCGGCCCCCGCCGCCGACCCGCTGGAGGAGGTCGTCCCCTTCGCCGAGCAACTGGCCGCCCTGCGCGTCCAGGAATGAGGGCTGGACGCCGGGGACGGCGACACGACGGCGGTGCCCCCGGACC